>JBNJFK010000076.1:0-9576 GCA_051746765.1 Bacteroidota bacterium | reverse complement strand
TCTCCGTAATGTGACCGATCAGATAATCGGTATTGGCAGAAACCACACGCCCGATCATACCGTCATGCACTCGTTTGATCAACTCCTGGTAGCCTACACTGAACCGGTTCTGAAGTCCGACCACCACATTGAGACCCTTCTCTTCTGCACGCTTGCCTGTTTCCATGATGGTCCGGACGCCCGGCGAATCGGTCGCCAGTGCCTTCTCCATGAATACATGCTTTCCGGCATCAACCGCAGCCTTGAAGTGAAGCGGACGAAACGCCGGAGGAGTAGCCAGAAATACCACATCGGCTAATTCGATCGCCTCTTTATATGCATCCAATCCCACCAATTTGTTTTCTTCGGGAACCTTGATTTTGTCCCGGATCGACTCGATCTGCATCAACCGGTCGTAGTAGGTGTCGATCTGGTCACGAAAAATATCGCAGAGAGCCACCAGTTCGATGGGCCGATCGGTCGAAAGAGCACGTTCAACCGCTCCGGCGCCCCGGGCTCCCGATCCGATCAATGCAACCTTGATTCGATCACTACCGCCCACCCAGGCACTTGCACCTACGGGTAGTGCAGACGAGACCATCGCCCCCCCTGCTGCAGCTGCAGTTCCTTTCAAAAACGTTTTTCTCGTGAGTGTTCGATTGGTCGTCTCTTTCAATTCCTTCATGGCCCAGAATTTGATTGAAGTGGAACCCCTTACATTCGTAACAAGGTGATGATAAAAGAATTTGGCCATAAAAACGAAAAAAGCCTCGACCGGGGGATACCCGGACCGAGGCTTTTTGAATCGTTTACTGCACCGGTTGTGCGGTACTGGAGAAACGGGAATTACATCATCCCCATTCCGCCGCCCATTCCGCCCATGCCTCCGGGCATTCCACCGCCCATTCCGGCAGGAGCGTCGTCATCACCGTCCTTGGACGGCTTTTCGACGACCACCGCTTCGGTGGTCAACAACAGACCGGCAAC
Organism: Bacteroidota bacterium; assembly: GCA_051746765.1. Lineage (GTDB taxonomy): Bacteria > Bacteroidota > Rhodothermia > Balneolales > Balneolaceae > JBBEBE01. Next base: position 8,610 of record JBNJFK010000076.1, on the reverse strand, counting down.
AGACGCTGCATTCTCGAGAGCTGTACGCGTCACTTTGGTCGGGTCAATGACACCGGCCTTGATCAGATCTTCGTACTTCTCTGAACGAGCGTTATACCCGTATGCATCCTTGCCTTCGAGTACTTTCTGGACCACGATGGATCCTTCCACTCCGGCATTGTTTGCAATCGCGCGAAGCGGGGCCTGAAGGGCGCGAAGAATAATGTCGAATCCAACTTTCTGATCCGCATTCTCCCCTTTGAGACTTTCGACCGCATTGAGGGTACGAAGGAAGGCAACTCCGCCACCAGGGACGATTCCTTCTTCTACAGCTGCTCGGGTTGCGTGCAGTGCATCTTCTACCCGGGCTTTCTTCTCTTTCATTTCCACTTCGGAAGCGGCACCCACGTAGATGACGGCTACACCGCCACTCAGTTTGGCGAGTCGTTCCTGAAGCTTCTCCCGATCGTAATCAGACGTTGTATTCTCGATTTGAGATTTGATCTGATTGATTCGGGCTTTGATATCATCGTCTTTCCCTTTGCCACCAACGATGGTTGTGCTGTCCTTGTCGATCGTCAAACGATCTACCTGACCCAGGAAGTCCAGTGTGGCATTCTCGAGCTTGTATCCACGCTCTTCACTAATGACGGTTCCGCCTGTCAGAATGGCGATATCTTCCAACATCGCTTTCCGTCGATCGCCGAAACCCGGCGCTTTGACGGCAGCCACTTTCAGAGATCCGCGCAGCTTGTTCACAACCAGAGTCGCAAGGGCTTCACCCTCGACATCTTCGGCAATGATCAAAAGCGGTCGGTTGGTTTGAATAACCTTCTCCAGGACGGGAAGCAGATCCTTCATATTCGAGATCTTCTTGTCGAAGATCAGGATGTAGGGCTCCTCGAACTCCGTGGTCATTTTGTCACTGTCCGTAACAAAGTATGGAGAGAGAAATCCGCGATCGAACTGCATCCCCTCAACGGTGTCGAGATAGGTCTCGGTGCTCTTGGCCTCTTCGACCGTAATGACACCATCCTTGCCTACCTTCTCGAAAGCTTCGGCGATTCGTGTTCCGATCTCGTCATCTCCGTTGGACGAAACCGTTGCCACCTGCTTGATGCTCTCCGGATTGTCCTGAACATTCTTGCTGATCTTGTGCAACTCAGCGACGATGGCGCGAACTGCTTTGTCAATGCCACGCTTCAGCTCCATCGGATTGGCTCCGGCTGTGACATTCTTCAGACCGGTTGTGATGATTGACTGAGCCAGAACGGTCGCCGTTGTGGTACCGTCTCCGGCATTGTCGGCCGTACGAGATGCTACTTCGCGCACCATCTGGGCACCCATGTTCTCTACCTTGTCGGAGAGCTCGATCTCTTTTGCAACCGTAACACCGTCTTTGGTAACCGTTGGTGCACCAAATGACTTCTCGATAACAACGTTCCGACCACGCGGGCCCAACGTGACTTTAACAGCGTTGGCCAGCTTATCCACACCGCGCTTCAAGCCGTCGCGTGCATCCGAGTCGTAATGAACTAGTTTTGCAGACATAATTTCTCTTCTTTGTATTCAGGTTTATTCAATTTTTGGCAGGAGAGGAATCAGGAGACAATTCCCAGAATGTCAGACTCCCGCATAATCAGATACTCTTCCCCTTCAAGCGTGATCTCCGTACCGGAGTACTTTCCGTAGAGGATGTGATCTCCCTTCTTTACACTCATGTCAATCTTGTTGCCATTCTCCACTTTGCCTGGTCCGGCAGCAACGACCGTTCCCTTCTGCGGCTTCTCTTTTGCCGTATCCGGGATAATGATTCCGGAACTGGTGGTCTCTTCCGCATCGTCCGGACGGACCAGGACACGATCGCTCAATGGTTTGATGTTCGCCATAAATGACTCCTTCAATGGTTTGGGTTTACAATGATATTCTCGATAAAGTCTCGGGTTGACGTGTCAACCGTACTGCCATCATCTGCAAGGACCGTACCAAATACGAAACGTTCGAAAAAAAGAGAGAATTGCACGAATTCGGATGAAGAACCGGGCGAATGCACGGGACTTAGGGACATAAATTCAGGCGATCGTGCCATCTTGTTCAAGTCGTGCTGTCAACTTTTCATACAATGACGGCTTCCACCGTTCGGCCCGAAGAGAATAATCAAACGCCGGATCCTCCGGCATGGTACCGAGTGGAGCGAGTGAATTGGATAGTTTCTTGCGCCGCTGCTGGAACGCCGTTCGAACAACCCGCTTCAGAGATCTGTCTGTGCACGCCAGTGGTGGCTTGTTGAAGGTGAGTCGAACAACCGAACTGGTAACACCGGGAGGAGGAGTGAACGCACCCGGAGCCACATCAAAAAGAAGCTCCGGCTCGCTCATCAATTGTGTCTGGACACTCAAAATGCCGTACGCTTTGGTTCCGATTGGTGAAACCAGCCGGGCGGCCACCTCCTTCTGCATCATAATCACCGCACTCGTCAAACGATTCCGTTGTTCAAGGATGGAGAAGAGAATCTGGCTGGTAATGTAGTATGGAAGATTCCCCACCACCGTGACCGGTTCATGATCCGTGAGTAGTCGATCCCAGTCGACCTTTAAAACATCCTCTTGTATCACGTCCAGTTCCGGATACTGCTTCCGAAGTTCTGAGATGACGCGTCGGTCGATTTCGATCGCCGTCACACGGGCAAATCGATGAATCAATTCACCGGTCAAAGCTCCGGTTCCCGGACCGATCTCGATGACCCGACCTCCTTGCGGAACCGTAACGGCATCCACGATTTTCTGTATCACCCCCTGTTCATGCAGGAAGTGTTGTCCCAGGCTTTTTTTGGGATGGATCTTACTCAAAAACAACTCCGCTTCGGTTCTTTAAACAGAAAACGCCCATCGATCACCCGAAGATTCGAAAACCTCGGGTAGACGATGGGCGTTTCGTGATTCGGAAAAGAGAGATCAGACACTCTGTCCGTTTTTGATCTCCTCGACGATGGAGGGATCAAGCAGTGTGGACGTATCGCCAAGGTTGCTTAAGTCTTGGGAGGCGATCTTTCGAAGGACTCGCCGCATGATCTTGCCTGAACGGGTTTTCGGAAGACCCGGAACAACCTGGATTTTATCCGGTTTGGCAATCGGACCAATGATGTCGGTAATCAGGTCGTGAATCTCCTTTTTGAACGCTTTCAGATCCTTGGGATCGTTTTCGCAGATCATGTAGGCGTAGATCCCCTGCCCCTTCACATCGTGAGGATAGCCAACAATGGCCGACTCGATCACGTTTTTGTGTTCATCGATTGCGTTTTCAATCTCGGCTGTACCCAATCGGTGACCCGATACGTTCAAGACGTCATCCACACGTCCGGTAATCCGGTAGAGACCGTCCTCGTCTCGGCGACAGCCGTCCCCGGTGAAGTAGTACCCTTTGTAGGCGCTCATGTAGGTCTTCAGATATCGGTCATGGTCTCCCCAGATCGTTCGGGCAATCGCCGGCCATGGCTCTTTGATACAAAGATTCCCGGAAACTCCGTTCCCTTCCATCTCATCACCGTTTTCGTCCATCAGGACCGGCTCGATTCCAGGGAGCGGGAGGGTTGCATATCCCGGTCTCTCCGGTGTTACACCGGCCAGTGCAGAAATCATGATCCCGCCGGTCTCGGTCTGCCACCAGGTGTCCACGATCGGACAACGCTCCTGTCCAATATGAGTGTGATACCAGTGCCACGCCTCTTCGTTGATCGGCTCTCCCACGGAACCGAGTACTTTGAGAGAACTCAAGTCATACTTTTTGACATAATCCAGATCGGATTTCATGAGTGCCCAAATGGCGGTTGGTGCTGTGTAGAAGTGAGTCACCTTGTACTTCTCGACTACCTCCCAGAAACGACCCGGATCAGGGTAGGTCGGGGTTCCTTCAAAGATAATTCCGGTTGCTCCATTGAACAGGGGACCGTAGATAATGTACGAGTGACCGGTAATCCATCCGGCATCGGCCGTACACCAGTAGACATCATCTTCGGAAACCTGAAACACATTCCGAAAGGAGTAACTTGTGTAGACCATGTAGCCACCACAGGTATGAAGGACCCCCTTCGGTTTTCCCGTAGACCCGGAAGTGTATAGAATAAAGAGAGGGTCTTCGGCATTCATCTCGACGGCTTCGTGCCGTTTGGATGCATTCCGGATGAGCAAATGCCACCATTCGTCGCGACCCTCTACCCACGAGATATCCCGGTTGGTTCGCTGGCATACGATTACGCTCTTGACTTGTGGGCACGACTCCAGTGCTTCATCTGAAATATCCTTGAGCGGCACGTGCTTGTCTCCCCGACGCAATCCGTCATTGGTAATAAGCATTTTTGCATCGCAATCCTGAATTCGCTCCGCCAACGCTTTGGCACTGAACCCGGCAAATACAATCGAATGAACGGCACCGATCCGTGCACAGGCTAAAGCGGCAATGACCAGCTCCGGTGTCATTGCCATGTAGATGCAGACACGATCTCCTTTCTGGACCCCCTTGCTCTCCAATACATTGGCAAATCGGCAGACATCCTCATGCAGCTGCCGATATGTGATCGTCCGCCGGAAACTGTCGGGGTGGTTCGGCTCAAAAATAAAAGCCGGTTTATTCCCGATCGCATTCAAATGGCGATCCAATGCATTTTCCGTCACATTGAGTTTTCCTCCTTCAAACCACTTGATGTCGCCTTTTTCAAATCCTCCGCTGGTAACCTCTTTCCAGCGCTTTCTCCAATAAAAAGTTCCAGCTTCATGCTCCCAGAAAGCGACCCGGTCTTCCTGGCTCTCCTTGTAGACTTTCTTGTACTCATCAAATGATTTGATATTCAACCACATAGCAATTCAATTCGGTTCATTGTTGATTCTCGAGATCATCGTTTCCATTCAATGCATCGTATGTTCTCTTTTTTACGAACGAAACTCAAGCGTTACCGGGAACTTTTTTGACGTTTACAGCACAAAAAAGGGGTTTTACGAGAATCGGTCATCGTGACTCTTCCGCTTGTAGCAGTCGTGAAGCCGGGCGATAATCCTGGACTTTCGGGTCCTCACATTCGCCTCGGAGAGGCCGAACCGACGGCTCGTTTCGCGGGTCGTCGTATCGGGACGAGCAAAAAAGTGTTCGATAAAGGTCCGGGGCTCTTCGTCAAGTTGCTCCAGACAAGAGTCCAGAATCTTCTGTCGCTCCTCGGAGAGCAGAGCTGCAAGTTGGGCAGCCGGTTGTATCTCGGCCTCCGCAGCTTCGGTCTCGTGATCAAAGCGCTGTTCATAGCCGGTTTGGTGAAGATACTCGTTTCGGCAGGCTCGAATCAGATACCGGAAAATGGTTCGATGGTGTTTGATCTTCTCTGCCTGAATTTTCTCCACGACATTGAGCAGCGCTTGCTGCACCGCCTCCCGTGCACGCTCACTTGGCGCACCCATTCCAATACGGAGATAGTCCACCAGTCGTGGAATCAACTCATTGAGCAACTCGTCTGCCCGACGACCATTGCCCGACTGAATCGCTTCCACCAATTCGGAATAGTCTACGCGTGACAAACCCCTCCAGTCTCTGTCCCCTTGCCGGTACCTTCCATTCCCTGTGCCTTATGGTCCTTCATTGATCCGGACAGACGTCTTCTGCGATTGTCTGTTCGGAAAACTTTAGAGTCACATCCGTTCCGGTCTCTATGCCTATATGCAGGATTTCTTATGAGTCAACGAATTAAGATCCTCTAATTTTTCCCATTTATGTAACAATTCCAAGTCAAAGATCTCTTCTGTTGGAAGACATTCTACGGAGTTTCACTGAATTGTGTACGTTTATCCAACGGACGGGGGTCCCGTTGATTGCGATGGGATGCCCTGGCCACACCATAACAAGTTAACCTACACCATCCAATACATACATATCATGAAAACACTCATCGACAACATCTACCGAATCGCCACGATCCTTCTCATTGTAGCCCTCATGGGCGGCTGTGCATCCTCTGTCACCGATGCGACAGGCGACGTCAGTGAATCCGCTGTCCAGGGTGAATCTGCTTCCCAAACGGATCAACCCGATTGGTTCCCGACCAACCGTGACCAAATGGATCCGATCATCGACGAGCCGGAAGGCCCATACGGGAACTAAGGGAGACGTCAGCACGGCTGCCGTTTCACCTGCTTCATGACGCTACTTCTATGGGTACTCCTGCTCATCCAGAGCGGCGAATCACCGCTTGAGGCCAACCGTCCCCTTCCGGAACCGGAAGAGGCGGTGGCCACCTGGATGGAGACCCACCATCGATTGCCCGACCGGGCCGAACCGGTCTGGGCCCTCGTGCAGTATGACCGGGAGAGCCCCTCCTGGAGCCAGCGGGTGAGGAATACCCTGGAACCTGCCTCCGACAGCTTGTGGGGAGCATGGCTCGAGAGTGAATCGGGATCCCGATCCGAAACCGGGATTTTGTTGCAGATGGCCATACAGGCCGAAAGCGAATCGCTGCTGCTCTACCTTCAGCTTCAGGCAGACCCTTCGATTCGCGAGGAACTTGTCGACCGGTTCTATCGCAACGTCGATTCAAACCGGCTACACACCCTGAACGAGGGGATTGCAGAGGGAGACCCTCCACACCCGGATCATCTGGAGGGTATTCGGGATCCGTTTGTTCCGTTTTTGCTGCTCTACTACTCCCATCGACTCCCCGATCATGGAGACCAGATGTTCGTATGGATCCTTGAACATCTGCAACGTCCGGACATGGACCGCAGTGTCGTTCGGGATCCAATTGGAAGAGACATCTTGGCCGCCGCACGATTTCGGGCCGCCTATGAACTGCGTCGATTCAATAAAATATCGGATCTCTACCCTCAGCTTTCCGAACTCGTCTGGATTCCGGGAACTTCCCTGCGCCGCAATCTCTATCGGGGCCTCGATTTTGCCCTCTACACGAACGGAGAAATCGACAAGAGCCTTGAAGTTCAACGAAAACACACCCTTCCACTGACCGGGCAGCTGACTCCAGAATCCGAACCCGATGTCCTCTCGACCTACGGGGGATATCTCTATGCACTGGGGCAGTTTCAGGACGCTGAAGAGGTCTTCCTGCAGATCCTCGATCGGGACGAATCTCTCCCTCCATCTCTGCAGGCCCGGCTACTCAACAATCTGGGTCTGGTCTATTATAAACTGGGAGATCATGACCGCTATATCGAAATGCAGATGCAGGCACGGGAAATTGCACTGGAACAGGAGAACGACCCCTACCTGGTTCAGATCTACCGCAACCTTCACATCTACTACCGAAAAAATCGGCAGATGGATGCGGCTCGTCGAGCGATGGAAGAGGCGCGACAAATTGCAGCCCGGATGGATGATCCTCAAGAGTTGATCACGCTCACGATCTCCTCTGCCAATTTTGCGCTCGACTATCTGGAGCAGCCGGACGAAGCGCAAGTCTTCCTGGACCGGGCACGAACCCTGCTCGAAGAGTCTCCTCAAGAATCTCTCTATCTTCGCATGCTTACCGAACAGGCGGCCCTCTATCGGGTAATCGGAGAACCGGAACGGGCAGAACCGGTGTTGCGGGAAGTTCTCGCAAGTGGCGTGGAAACCGACAATGAACGGATGGTACTCAACGCCCATCTGGAATTGGCTCGACTCGCTCTGCTTCAGGAGAATCCGAGCCTGGCAACCGAAGAGATTGACGCCATGGCCTCCTACAATCTCCGGCTTCTCGACTTTCCGGACCTGGTTCAGTTTCACCGGATTCGTGCAAAAATTGCAATCCTGAACGATGAACCGGAAAGAGCAGAAGAGATCCTGCAACAGATCTACAGACCGGTCGTCGAACGTGCGCGACATACCAGTGACCCGGAAACCGGCTACTGGACAATCGAACCCGCATACCTGGACCTGTTTGAACTCTATGCCAATCTTCTAATCGATCAGGAGCGATTTGCCGAAGCAGCTGTGCGACTGGACCAGCTCAAAACCATGAACGATGCCAGTCTGACAGATCACCCACTTATCCTTTCCGATCGACTCAGCGAAGCAGAATTGGCCGAAAATCAGCGAATTCAGCAACGGATGGAGCAGTTGCGGCGAGAATGGGTCAATGCAAGTGGAAACGAACAGTTCGAAATCCAGAACGAGTTGACCTCTCTGGCAGCGAGGCGCAATCGAATCGATCGTCAGGAACAGGATGCGTTCGAAATCCAGTTGGACGGGTCCGACCTGCTTCGAGAGCTGGAACGGGGCGAACTACTCATTCACCAGACACGAATCCGGGACACGCTCTATCAGATCCGGTTCACGCGAAGTGGACATGAAGCCGAACGCCTGCCCTTTACTCCGGATCTGGAGCGCTCCTTTCAGAACGCTCTGTCCGGACTTTCAGGCGGCCGGCCCGACCTTGTCACTCTTCACGAGCTCTATCGCTGGCTCGGGCTGGACCGGCTCCCGGAGGGAACCGATCGAATCACTCTTCTTCCGGACAGCTACTTCTACCAGCTTCCCATCGATATACTACCGGTTTCCAAACCGGACCACTCCGAAAGTTACGGTTCCAGTCACTATCTGATAGAGGACGTCTCTGTCGTCTATTTGAACCGGTTGCATGAACGTGCCAACCGACCCGACCAA
>JBNJFK010000075.1:0-9820 GCA_051746765.1 Bacteroidota bacterium | reverse complement strand
GAAAAAACTTCGCAAGCTCAAACAGCGGATCGACGAGCCACTCGCTGCAATCCTGAGTCTCAATACGGTGGCTCACACCATCGGGGCGGCCGGAGTCGGTGCCCAGGCGCAGGTGGTCTTCGGCAACGCCTATGTGACCACAATCTCGGTCATCCTGACGCTCCTCATCCTCGTCTTCTCGGAGATTATCCCGAAGACGATCGGTGCCACCTACTGGAAAGGGCTCTCCAGTTTTACGGCGCGAACGATGGGGCCACTCATCGTCATCAGCTATCCGTTTGTACTGCTCTCCAAGGGGCTGAACCGGCTAATATCCGGTGGAAATCCACATGCATCAATCTCTCGCGAAGAGTTTAGTGCCATGGCGGAGCTGGGTTTTCGAGAGGGGATCTTCGAAGAGGAGGAGTCCAATATTTTCAAGAATCTGATCCGCTTCGAGTCTCTTCGAATCCGGGATATCATGACACCGAGGCCGGTCGTGATTCGATTTTCGGAAAAGACACCCGTCAAGTCAGTTATCACTGACAATGAACCCCTTACGGTTTCTCGAATTCCGGTTTATGGTCAAGAAGGAGAAGAGGAGATCACCGGTTATGTCCTTAAAACCGAAATCTATCGCGCGATGGCCCAAGGCGGAGAGGAGACCCCGCTCAAGGAGTTGGCGCGACCGATTCACTTTGTTCCCGAGTCCAGTACCATCAAGACGGTCCTTGAACGTCTACTGGATCTGCAAGAGCATATCGTGGCTGTGGTGGACGAATATGGCGGGTTTTCCGGTGTCGTCACCATGGAGGATGTCATCGAAACCCTCTTCGGAATCGAAATCGTGGACGAAGCCGATGCGATAGATGATATGCAGAAACTGGCTCGTCAGAAGTGGAAGGAGCGGGCCCGACGATTGAATCTACCGGTATCCGAAGAGCTTGATTTCAATTCGCGACGATCAGACGAACCCGACGAACCGGATGAGTCCGAAGAAGTTCCCGAGAACGAGTCTGAGAACCGATAGGTTTGGGTTGGCTGTTATCGCCCGTTTGCTCTGGGTGGGACACTGTGGGTGGAATCCGTAACTCACTGGCAGTCCCGGAGGAGCGAAAGGCTCTTCCGAGGTGTATCTGCCAGGATCTCCCGTCGGGGTGTTCCCGCCGTACCTATTGCGCCAGGTATCCACCGTCGACCGCATAATAGGATCCGGTGACAAAGGAGGACTTCTCAGAGGCGAGCCACAACAAGAGCTCGGCAACCTCTGGAGACTCACCCAATCGACCGATCGGATGCATTCCGGCAAGTGCGTCAAGCGTCTCCTTGTCCAGATTGTTCTTAACCAGCGGGGTGTTGATGTACCCGGGGCCGGCCGAGTTGATCCGGATTCCCTCCTTCGCGTATTCAATGGCCGCTGTTTTGGTGAGACCGACCACACCGTGTTTGGCCGCCACATAGGCCGGAGAGTTGGCCGTTCCCACCTGGCTCAGAATGGAGGCGACGTTAACGATGCTTCCTCCGTTTTTCATGGCTGGAATCTGGTGTTTCATGCCGTAGAAAACGCCCGACAGATTAATGTCGATCACCTTCTGCCACCCGTCACTCGGGTAGTCGGCAGTCTTGGCCAGCGGCCCACCGATACCGGCGTTGTTTACAGCTACATCGAGTGTTCCAAAGGCCTCGACACTCTTTTCAACGAGAGCTTTGTTGTCCGATTCACTGGAGGTATCGGCCCTGACGAAAATTGCTTCGCCACCATTCTTTTTGATCTCGTCGACGACGCTTGCTCCTCCCTCTTCATCAATGTCGGAGACGATCACCTTGCCCCCTTCTGCAGCAAACAGAAGAGCAGTTGCTTTTCCGATTCCCGATGCCGCTCCGGTGATAATGGCCACTTTGTTTTTCAGACTATCCATAGTGTACTCCTTTTGAATTCAAATTCGTGATCCTGTTCATGACACCCACCGGATATCACGGGTGGTGCTTGCCGCATCTACCCGTGAACCGACTGACGGATGCCTCTCTTGATCTCTTGTGACAAAAACAACGAATTCTCCGGTACTTCCGTTGCGGGGATCCGGACATTATCTCTGTAAGGAATCCTTGTATGCCGTACTGAATTCTGTGGTTGCCCGTCGTGTCTATCGGGAAGCGGCTGCGCAAGTTACACCTGTATCTTGTATCATTCATGTGACGAAGGTCACAACAGCGCGCGGGTCCTTCAGGAGATGCTCCAGGATCTTCTGGAAAAGTGACCTATGAACAGATCAAGAAGAGGGAGTTGATGGCAAAGTCGAAGAGGATCGAGCGGCCGGTAGAGGTTCAGTTTCTGGGGGGTGCGGGTACGGTAACCGGGTCCAAATACCTGCTTCATCTGCCGGAACGAACCGTTCTGGTCGATTGTGGTCTGTTTCAGGGACTCAAATCCCTGCGGAAGCGAAACTGGGATTCGTTCCCCTACGCTGCCTCGAAGATCGATGACGTTTTGCTCACCCACGGTCACCTAGATCACACCGGTTATCTTCCGCGACTGGTTCGGCACGGATTCAAAGGTCGGATTTTGGGAACCCAACCGACGCTGGAGGTGACCGAGATCATCCTGCGAGACAGTGCCCGACTTCAAGAACAGGAAGCAGAGAAGGCGAATCGAGAAGGATACTCCAAACACCACCCGGCTGACCCGTTTTACGGGGAGAAGGAGGTTGAACAGACCTTGCCGTTGTTTGAATCGGTGCGGGAGGGAACCTGGCAATCCCTGACGGATCGAATCCGAGTCCGGTTTCGCTACGTCGGACACATTCTCGGCGCCAGCTTTTTGGAGCTCGAACTGGACGGGAAGCGGATGGTCTTTTCCGGGGATGTGGGCCGATCGGGAGATCCGCTTTTGCATGACCCACACCGACCCGAACAGGCAGACGTTCTCTTTCTCGAGAGCACCTACGGAGACCGACACCATCCCGAACTCGACCTACTCGACGAGCTTGAACGGGTGACCCGGGAGACATTCGAGGCAGGAGGGACTCTGATCATCCCCAGCTTTGCCGTTGAACGGGCTCAGCTACTCATGGTTCTGTTTTGGCAACTCGACCGGCAGGGACGACTTCCCTCTCCGCTCCCGATTGTCTTGGACAGTCCAATGGGCGCACGGGTGTTGGAGCTCTTCCGAATTTACGACGATTGGCACCGGTTGACCGACAATGAATGTGACGAGGTGTGCCGTCGAACCCATGTGGTCGGCTCCTATAATGAAACAAGAGAGCTCGTAAAGGATGACAACCCCAAGGTGGTCATTGCCGGCAGCGGGATGGTGACCGGCGGGAGAGTGCTCACTTATTTGAACCGATTGATATCGAAGAAGGAGACGACCGTCCTGCTGTCCGGCTTCCAGGCGGCCGGAACCCGCGGTCGCCAACTCCAGGAGGGGGCCGACGAGATCAAGTTTCACGGGAACTGGCACCCGGTCCGGGCTCGAATCGAAATGCTGGAAGGCCTCTCCGGCCATGCCGACCAGACCGAGCTTCTCGACTGGGTGTCCGAATTGTCGCAAGCCCCGAAAGAGACGTTTCTGATTCATGGCGAGCCGCACGCCCTCGATGCGCTTCGTGTCAAGCTTGCCGATCGTTTCGGCTGGGATCCACACATTCCGGAGTTGAACGAGACGGTCACGATAGACCTCTCCTGATCTTCGCCATACAATGAGCATCGAAATTCCACTCTTCCTCTCGTGGTATTGGTTCTTCTGTTTGCGACGAGATCGGGTCCAACGCAGCGAGGGTGTGTTTCACCAATGTACAGGTTCAGGTTTTGAACGCTTTGGATGATGTGGAGTTGCCGTTCCACCAAAGCAGGAAACCGGTGATCGGAAGCGAGGTGGCCACCAGGCTGGCAATGGCGGCCAGAATTTTGCCTGGCAGACCGCCAATGGCCCCCACGTGGAGATCATAGTTCATGGCGACCAGCTTCTCTCCACGACTGAGCTCCTCGTATTTTCGGGCATGCAGCATCGCCCCGGTATCAGGGTGGAACGCAAGATCACTACGCTCGTAGTAGGTCTCGCCGTCCCCTCGTACGACCACCCGGATCGGTTCTTCTTCCCGATGAGGTTCAATGAGAGTGACGCTGTAGGCGTCCGGGAACTCCTCCCAGCTGGTCTGGTAAGCAACTTCCAACGGATCTGTTCTCTTTCCGGACTGTTCCGGCGTGACCTCGACAGGGGTCACACGGGGAGTCGGCTCCTGAAGCTCTCCATCCCCGAAGAACTGCAGGGTTGGTTGTACAATACCCGGATACATCCAGAAGAGGCCGGTGAATCCGATCACGAAGAGCAGCAACAGGGTGTAGAATCCAATCACATTGTGAAGATCGTAGACCACTCGTTTGAATCGCGCTTTCCACTGAATGGTAAAGCTGCGGGTTCGACCTGTCCGGTTCCATTTGCGTGGCCACCAGAGAAGCAGCCCGCTCAGCAGCAGCACTAGAAAAATGATCGTGCTCCAGACGACGATGGGCTGTCCGATCGGGGTTGAGAGCAGCAGACTCCAGTGGATCGCCTTGATGATCTGGAACAGGTCGTTGGTTTCGTCCACGATGCCGACCGCCTCGCCACTCACGGGATCCAGGTAGAGAGTCCGGTAATCTGCAATGGAGCCGAAATAGGTCCAGGAGGGCTCTCCCCGTTGAAAGCTCAAGACACTCCAGTTGCGGGACGGATCCCGGTAGGTGGTCAGGCCGTAGGCCAGGGTCGGGAGCCCAAGCTCCTGTTCGGCCCGATCCATGAGCGTCACCAGAGGCAGCCGCTTGTCAAGTGGAGTATCCCGCTGGATCAGATCGGATCGGGACCACTCCTTCGCCTCATACTGGAAGGCGAAAATGGCTCCGGTGATTCCAAGTACAACCACGACCAGCCCGGACGCGAGTCCGAGCCAGCGGTGGAGAAAAAGAAACGTCGGGCGAATCCGTTGCAGCATCTCTCCTTAGAATCGGTAGGTGAAGGAGGCCAGCAGATGTCGCGGACGCTGCGGATTAACCGTAGACCAGCCGTTGTAGTAGGTCTTGTCGGCCAGGTTGTTCACCTTCACGTCTATCCGAAAGCGGTCCTGCTCGTAGAAGATGGAGCCGTTCAGGATGGTGTAGGCCGGAAGGGTGAAGGTACCGGTCGATGCCCGGTTCAAAATCGGGTTTTTCCCGAAGTAGTTTCCGCCGAATCCGAAGCCCAGGTTCTGCAGCCACCCGCTCTGCGTCTGGTAACTTGCCCATGCGTGCGCCAGATGCCTGGGCCCGGCCTCCTCCGGTCTCCGTCCCCGATAGTCGGCATTGTCGGTTTTTACGACGTCACTCTCGTTGTAGCTGTAGCCGGCATTCACGTGCAGGCTCCGGTTCAGAGAAGCCGAGAGGCTGGTTTCGATTCCGCGGCTCTTATTCTCGCCATCCTGGATGTAGAACTGAGCCCTGTTTGGATCTTCCCGGACCACATCGGAGACGAGAATCCGGTAGGCGCTCACCGTCCACTGTAGTCGGTTCTCCAGAAGCTGAGTCTTCACTCCCGCTTCCATCTGATGGGCTTTCTCGGGACGGAAGGTCTTGGTTGAACCGTCCTGTTGCGCTCGTGGAGCCACATTGCTGAACCCGTTCTGCCAGTTTCCAAACAGGGAGATCCGCTCTTCGAGCAGTTGATAGACGATGCCGGCTTTTGGAGAGAGTGCGGTCTGCTCAAACCCGTCGTTGCTTGTATCGACGTGGCCCAAATCGCGAAAGTGATCCACCCGGAGGCTGGCCAGCAGGGAGAGATCCGGGAACAGGTCGACCCGGTCGGAGAGGTACGCACTGTAGGTCTGTTGTCGTGTCGTGGCGTAACTAGCAGAGGCACCTTCGAGCTGTGCATCGACCTGTTGTCGCGTAAGTGGATAGGCGTCCTCTTCTCCCAGTTCGATTACATCGTATCCGATGTAGCCGGTCGATCGCCTGCTGCTTCGCTCTTCGGTATAGTCGAGTCCGACAAGAAGGTGATGGTGGGTCGCTCCAAGTTCGAGTTCACCAAGCAGGTTCTGTTGAAGATTGGTGCCAATCGTCGTGGCATTCTGCCAGTTGATGAATCGACTGTACTGCAGGTCCGGTGTCGCAAGATCCCACAAGTAGGAGTAGTGACCGTTGGATCGGGCCGAACTTCTCGAGAGGTTGGATTGAAGCTGCCAGTTGTCAGAGAGTTGATATTCCATGCTTCCCTGCAACGTGTAGGCGGGGTTTTCGATGGTTAAATCATCGCTTGTGTAGGATCGAAACGGGTCGTAGGAGAGCTCGTCCAGGTTTTGGGCGGACAGTGGCTGGCTTCGGTTCAAAAAGAGCATGGTTGGATTGGTTTTTTCCGAGGAGTACATCTCGGTCTGAACCAGAAAGCGCAGATCCCGGTTGGGTTCGTACGACAGTGAGGGTGCTAGGTAGATCGATTCGTTGTGCCCGGCATCCTGGAAGCTCTCCTCCCGGTGGTAGGATCCCACAGTCCGAATGGATAGATCCCCCTCTTCGGTACGGATCGGTGTGTTCAGATCCAGTACGGCCCGGTTGAATCCGAAGCTGCCGGACTGCAGCCGAACATCTCCTCCAAACCGGTTGTATGGTTTCTTTGTGACCACATTGATCAGACCGCCATAGGAGATTTGGCTCCCTCCATACAGAGCCCCCGAGGGCCCCTTGATCACTTCAATGGTCTCGATTCCGGCCGGGTCCAGGGATCCGTGAGTGAGGGACGGAAGACCGTTAATCATGGTGGGCTGAACGGCGAATCCACGAAGTGAATAATATCCGGTGCCATCACCACCCCGACCGGTCGACTCCCAAAGTTGAACCAGGCCGGAAGCGTTTTTCAGCGCATCATCCAGTCTCGTAACAACCTGATCTTCCAGAAGTTCGGAAGGGATGCTTATGTAGGATTGCGGATTTTGAAGTCGGTTCATTGGCATTTTCCCCACATGAAGACTGCGGTTGCGGTCATAGCGCTGAATCCGTTCACTTCGGACAACAATCGATTCGAGGACCTCCTCTGCAGGGTTAAGTTCGATCTGGAGATGGAGCGTTTCGTCCGCGTCCAAATCGATCGTTGTCCGCTCGGTTTCGAATCCGATACCGGTGACCACGACCTGGTAGCTTCCCGGTTCGACACGAAGCAGTTCAAAGGAGCCGGTTCGGTCGGTGGTGCCACCCATGTTCGAGGGTTCCAAGCGGACGTGAAAGCCCGGGAGCGGTTCTTCGGATGTGTCTGTAACCGAACCGTGAATGCTTCCGGTGGTTTGAGCCTTCATGGACTGTGTACCGACCAGAAGAAGGAGAAGAGGGAACAGTGTAGCGAAAGAGGTTTTCAGACGATTCATACTTGATTCCATTATCGTGAAGTTCTAGCTTGTTTAGACGCGATCTAAATAGACTTAACGCGCTCCAAGGTAGGGGCATCCAAAAAAGAAGGCAAGTCTTATTTAGAATGAATCTAAATAAATAAAAAAGACGTATGACTCCCTGGATCCACCGTTTACAATGGCTATTCATCCTCCTTCTCACCATTGGTACGCTTGTTCTTTGGAATCGATTGGGGGATCTGTCCTCGGAGATGACTCATCTGCAAGAGTCGGTTTCCGCGGCTCCGGGATCCGAAATCGAGGTGCATGCCGAGATGGCAACCCTGCAGAATTTTTTGCACAAGCTCACTTTTGCACTCGGGGAAGAGAGTGCTCCTGTAAGTGAATTCTATCTTCACGAGATGGAGGAGACCATACATGCATTGATTGAGGCCGGAGTGATGTATGATGGATTCGCAGTGAGTGATCTAACGGAAACAATGCTTCTCCCGTCGTTTGAATCTCTGGAAGAGGGAGTCGAAGAGGAGAGGTGGACAGAGATTCCGGATCGATTGAACACCTTGGTTCAAAGTTGCAACCAATGTCATCAAGCGACCGATCACGGAGAGATCGTCATTACGACTCGAGCCGATTCCAATCCATTCAATCAGGACTTTTCGGCGCATCCGTGATGGTTGTGACCAAAGGGTTGGATGGGACGTAACGGAATCTGGATTTCGCAGGACTTGATCCACCAGCCGGAAAGCGGGATCTTGTTTTAAGACAGTAGAGACTGAAATCAGAAATCAAGTAGAACAAGGAGTCCGAACGACTCCGGAGGCGTGAGTGCAGGACATTGAGAACGACGAAGATATCCGGACGCTGGTCTACACATTCTACGACCGGATTCAGGACGAGGAGCGATTGGGCCCGATCTTCAACGAGGTGGCAAAGGTAGATTGGGATCATCATCTGCCCCGCATGGTCGACTTTTGGTCCAATCTGATCTTTCAGACGCGACGGTTTCGCGGACGGCCGATGCAGAAGCACTTCCCGTTGCCGATTCGCAAATCGGACTTCCCGCGTTGGGTCAATCTGTTTCACAAAACCGTGGATGATCTATTCGCCGGGGAGCGGGCCGAACATGCCAAGCGAATGGCCAGCCAGATTGCCTCTACCTTCGC
The DNA here is from genome assembly GCA_051746765.1 of Bacteroidota bacterium. Lineage (GTDB taxonomy): Bacteria > Bacteroidota > Rhodothermia > Balneolales > Balneolaceae > JBBEBE01. The sequence continues at coordinate 1,329 of JBNJFK010000075.1, read as the reverse complement.
GGTCCGAATGGCCATGGCCGATGCGCTGGAGCCGGAGGAGGAACCCACCGACTCAACCGACACCGGTCGCTCTTGAAACAGCCGATCTGCGGATACCATCGCGACGAGGAAGGTCATTGGGTGGCCGAGCTCTCCTGTGGTCACAACCAGCATGTGCGTCACGATCCGCCCTGGCAGCTTCGCCCTTGGGTCACCACTCCGGAGGGGCGAAAATCACATCTGGGCATGGATTTGAATTGCAAAAAATGCGATCGGGGCGAGCCGAGGGATCAGTCGTGAATGCACACTCTTCGCAGGTGTATGGCTCGGGCCGAACCGGTTCCGCCCGAAATACGCAACGGCTCAGGGTTCTGATTCCGGCAAAGGGGACCGGACTCAGTACCAGACGTAGTAGATGATGACCGCCAGTACGAGAACCAGTCCAATCCAGAGCGTCAGAGCGTAGCGATTCGCTTTTTTTGCCGTTTCGGATTCGTACCAGGTGCGTGGCCGGACTCCCTGTAATATGAAGGTGCCGACGGCTGCCAGATTGACGCAGATGACGTTGGTCATCAGCAGGAGGAACGCATAGAAGGCGAGTTCAAGCTGCATGTCTCCCAAGAGCAGACCGGCCGTGACCAGCGGAGGCAGCAGGGCTACGGCGACCATGACTCCGATCACCGCTGCCGACATGCCCACCGTGTAGGCGAGTACACCGGCCGCGCCCGAGGCAAGGGCCAGGGCGATATCGGAGAGGGCGACTTCGGTGCGACTTGCGATCTGGTACACTTCGGCGTCGATATTCATAAAGAAGCCGAGAATGACCGAGATGGCAAGAGAGAGCATTAACCCGGAGATGTTGGACTTCAGGGATTTGATCCCGAGCTCGATATTGCCCAGCGTCGTTGCAAGCGCGAGTCCGATGTTGGGTGCCAGCAGGGGGGCGATCACCATGGCTCCGATGACCACGGCGGTGTTGTCACGAATGACTCCAAGAGAGGCAACAACCGCAGAGAGAGCCACCATGGACATGTAGACCCGGTTCAGGTCAATCCCGTCGGTGATCTCCGAATAAAGCTCTTCCCGACTGACCCGGGCGCCCTGAAGAGGAGCCTCCCAGGGTTCAAGGTGTTCAGGTTCCGACTCATTCTCCTCTTCCGGGGGAGGTTCGGGCTCTTCGATCCGGGGCAGCGTGGCCTCCACGGATTCAACAACCAGTCGAAAGGACTCGAGATGGCCCAGATGTTTCTCTGCCCGATCCAGAAACGTCTCTGTGCTGGAAGCATCCAGCAGGACGTTCAGACAGAGCCCGCCCTCGGGGGTTTTCAGAGCCTCTTACCAGCAGTGGTG
>JBNJFK010000074.1:0-9825 GCA_051746765.1 Bacteroidota bacterium | reverse complement strand
GTCTATTTGATGGGGTGGACCGGGGGCTATGTACTGCTGGCCCTCCTGTTGGCTCCCTATCTCCGTAAATTTGGCAAGTTTACCGTCCCGGATTTTGTCGGAGACCGCTACTACTCGGATTGGGCACGTCTCGTCGCCATTTTCTGCGCCATTTTCGTCTCCTTTACCTATGTCGCCGGCCAGATGCGGGGCGTCGGGATCGTCTTTTCCCGTTTTCTGGATGTCGGGATTGTGACGGGTGTGGTGATCGGAATGATCATCGTCTTTTTCTATGCCGTACTGGGCGGGATGAAGGGAATTACCTATACACAGGTTGCTCAATATTGTGTTCTTATTTTCGCCTACATGGTGCCGGCCATCTATGTCTCCATTATGTTGACCAACAATCCGATTCCGCAACTCGGGTTTGGAGGAACCTTGTCGGACGGCAGCGGAGTCTATCTTCTTGAGCGTTTGGACGGAATGATGACGGATCTCGGATTCGCTGCCTATACGGACGGGACGAAACCGAAAATAGACGTCTTCTTTATTACGGCCGCCCTGATGGTGGGGACGGCCGGACTGCCTCATGTGATTGTCCGCTTCTTTACGGTTCCCAAAGTTCGGGATGCCCGTCTCAGTGCAGGTTATGCAGCGATTTTTATTGTCCTTCTCTATAGTACGGCTCCTGCAGTCTCTGCGTTTGCCAAAGTAAATTTTATCGATGCAACACAGGACACGCCTTATGCCGATGCACCCGCCTGGTTCCACAATTGGGAGGCAACAGGTCTCCTGCAGTGGGATGACAAGAACGGGGATGAACGGATGCAGTATTTTGCGGATGAATCCACCAACGAATTGACGATCGACCCCGATATCATGGTATTGGCCAGCCCGGAGATCGCACAAACTCCGAATTGGGTTGTGGGTCTTGTGGTTGCAGGTGGATTGGCAGCAGCGCTATCCACAGCTGCTGGACTTCTGCTGGTTCTTTCCACTTCGATTGCTCACGATCTTCTTAAACGGATCATGATGCCGACACTTTCGGAGAAGGGGGAGCTGATCACGGCCCGGATCACCATCTTCTTTACCATTATCATGGCGGGTTATCTGGGGGTAAATCCACCCGGGTTCGTGGCCCAGACAGTGGCCTTCGCCTTTGGGTTGGCTGCTGCTTCCTTCTTCCCGGTTATTTTGATGGGAATTTTCTACAAACGAATGAACAAAGAGGGAGCGATCGCCGGAATGTCTGTCGGAATTATCTCTACGGCCAGCTATATTATCTTTTTCACGTTCATCCGTCCGGATCTGAACAGTGCCGAACACTGGTGGTTGGGGATTTCACCCGAGGGGATTGGTACTGTGGGAATGATCCTCAACTTTATTGCAGCCTTTACGGTCTCGCGTTTTACGCCGGAGCCCCCGGAGGATATCCAGAACCTGGTCGAGAATATTCGAGTGCCTGGAAAGCTGAACGCGGATGATCCCGATCCGGAAGGTCCTGGACACGTTCACTAGGGATGGGTCGCTTGTTCGGCCATTTCCGTGAATGAACCGGATCCCGTAAGACGAAGTGTTTGTGAAAAAAGGAACGATGCTGTGAATTCATGGATGTAATGGTGCCCCGATTATTGAAGGGGGATATTAACGAATAAGGTGACGATCATGCTGAGCAGGAAAGAGATGCTTCGTTCGCTGGCGACCCTTCCACTCGGTGGGTATTTGGCTGGTAAACTGGGGGCAATTGAATCACAGGGAAAGAGGAACGCGTTGGCGGGACCGACAGCGGACAGTATCTACCGAACGGTCGGTGCGAAACCATTGATCAACGCCCGGGGAACGGTTACGATTATCGGAGCCACACGCGTTCTTCCGGAAGTTCAGGAGGCCATGGATCGGGCGGTCCGTGAGTATGTCCAACTTGACGAACTGATGGAAGGAGTGGGAGCTCGTCTGGGTGAGTTGACTGGTACAGAGTTTGGAATGGTTTCGGCCGGTGCCTCGGCCGCCATTACGGCAGCGACTGCAGGGATCATTTCGGGTGGAGATCCGGACCGGATTTGGCAATTGCCCGATCTGAACGGATTGAAGAACGAGGTGATCATTCCGACGTACTCCCGGTCGGCTTACGATGCAGCTGCACGTGCTGTCGGAGCAACGATGGTTCCCGTGGCAGATGTCGGGGAGTTGAAGGCAGCGTTGGGCCCCCGTACCGCCATGGTGATGGTTTTGGCCAGTGGCCGCTCCAACAACGGACCGCTCTCCCTGAGTGAAATTGCGGAACACGCGCATGCAGCCGGAGTACCTGTTCTGGTCGATGCGGCTGCAGAGGAGCTTCGAGTACCGAACCCGCATATTGAGCAGGGTGCCGATCTGGTTGCCTACAGCGGAGGGAAAGCGCTGCGGGGTCCTCAATGTTCCGGTCTGTTGCTCGGCAGAAAAGATCTGGTCTGGGCTTCCTGGATCTCCGTTGCACCCCATCACGGATTCGGTCGGGGTTTCAAAGTGGGGCGAGAGGAAATTATGGGTATGCTCGCGGCCGTGGAGACCTGGTTCAAACGGGATCATGACGCTGAACAAGCGCGTTGGCTGGAGTGGCTGGAGCAGATTGCCGGGGAAGCCGGATCTGTTCGCGGTGTGGAGACAACGGTTCGGCCCGCCGGAGACCGACTCTCCAATCGCTATCCGGGGTTGTCGATCTCCTGGGATCGGGATCGAATTGATCTGGCAGGTCACGAAATGGAGCAGGCCTTGTGGGACGGAGATCCGGGAATCGCGGTGAGTGGTGCCGGTAGTTTCCTTCCATTTCCGCCCAATGAACAGCCCAATATTCGTATTAATGTTTCCCAGATGGAAGAGTGGGAGGTGCCCATCGTTGCCGAACGGGTTCGTTCGGTATTGGAAAATCCTCCAACGATCGACCGGGAGCTTCAGGCACCGACCGTGGATATCTCCGGCCAATGGGATCTGGTTCTCTCGTTCTCTGCTTCGGATGTGGATCAGACGCTTACCTTCCACCAGGAGGGAGCAGAGTTGTTAGGGACTCACTTTGCCAGTTTTGCAGACCGTGACCTGGCCGGACACCTTTCCGGACAAGACATCCTGTTCCGAAGTTCCTACACGGGAGAGGGGGTTCGGTTGAATTACACCTTTACCGGGTCGGTGAACGGGGATACGATGCAGGGGGATGTCTGTATGGGAGAATACGGGTCTGCAAGCTGGCGGGCCAAGAGACGGGAGTATCGTCCTGCCGGACGTCGTGGCTGATTTGGCGACTGATCGCTGATCTATTCGTATGGAGAGCACAAGAGAAGAGAGCGTTTCGGACGAAGATCTGATCCTGTATATCAGACGCGGAGATCGGTCTGCTCTCAAACATCTCTTCTACCGCCATTATGACGCACTCTGTCGTTACAGCTATTCGATTGGTCGTCAGCGGGAATTGGCACGTGATGCGGTTCAGGATCTTTTTTTTCGTCTTTGGGAAGACCGCGAACGTCTCGAGATCAATCACTCCGTGAAGGCGTGGTTGTTTCGGTCGACTCACAATCGAACCATTGACCTCTTGAGAAAAGATCGTCCCTGGGTGTTGCACGACACGATGGACGAATCTCTGTCGGTCGAACCGGCACAGCCGGACACAGAAGATCCGGAGTTGGTTCGACGCATTTGGGAGATTGTGGACGAAATGCCGGATCAGAGACGTCAAATTTTTCTCCTCTACCGAAAAGAGGGATTGAGTTACAAAGAGATCGCCCACCTAATGAAGATCACCCGGAAAACCGTGGAGAATCACCTCTCCAAAGCCCTTCAGGATATCCGGGACCGACTGGTTCGCGAGAACCGTATTTGAGCAGGATTGCACCTCTATTCGTTGGTCGAATACATTTTTTGAGATTCTTTTTGGGGGTACCTCCGTTTTGTACCGTCTTTATAACCAAGAACTGCTTTCGAACTCTCGAACTACCATTAACAATGGATGAACCATTTGTGGATCAACTAACCATACTCCGATTCATTACCGGGGAGTGCACTCCGGATGAGCGACAGGAGGTTCTCGACTGGAGTCGTACTTCAGACGATCACGCACGTTCCATTCGCCAATTAAAGGAGATCTGGGAAGCAGGCTCTGTCTCTTCGGACGAGATGCAGTTCCAGGTCGACGAAGATTGGAAACGACTCCAGAGCCGGATCGAAGCTTCCGGTCAAAAGAAACTCTCCGATAATCGAAAATTCAACATGCGTGGATACAAACCGGGCGGAGCGGGGCGATCCCTGTCTCTGTGGATGAAGATCGCGGCTTCGCTATTGGTCATATCCATGTCCGGACTTCTTTTTTGGCAACTAACCACCCAGGCTCCGTCTGATGAGGAGACCATTGCAATGCGGGAGATTGTCATGGAGCGCGGGCAGCAGAGCAATATGCTTTTGTCGGACGGGAGCCACATCACCATCAATGCCGACAGCCACGTTCGTATCCCGGATCGATTCGAGTCGGATCGTCGCGACCTCTATTTGGAATCCGGCGAGATTTTTGTGGACATCGAATCGGACTCCGAACGACCCTTCTTCATTCATACAAAAGGGAGCATCGTTCGTGTTCTTGGGACGGCATTTTCTGTCCGTTCCTATCCTGAAGAGCGGGAAGTAAGGGTTGTTGTCAAAGAGGGAATTGTATCACTTGCTTCCAATCAGAGTTCGAACCGTCATATCTCATTGACGGAGAATCAGATAGGACGATACTATATTGATGAGAACCAGCTCAGCTCCGATATCGTACAGAATATGGACCTCTATTTGAGCTGGATGGACGGGTACCTGAAATTCGAAGAAGCTCCACTGGAACAGGTCGTTCTGGAGCTGGAGCGTCGATACAATGTGAAGATTCTTCTGGAAGAGGAGTCACTCAATTCCAGGCTTCTCACGGCCGAACTTAAAGGAAGGTCGATCCAGAATGTGTTGAATGTGCTCTCTTCTGCGCTCGAGTTGGAGATCGAGCAGCTGGATGATGAGCGGATTCTTTTTCGCAACAGAACTTGAATCGAAGGAATACGAACGTAAACAAACATCAGCTCTCCCTGATCGGGGTTGAGTCTGGCAACTTAAACATGAATCATCTCCCCAAGGAGGAACCATGAAACGAACACGTACCATGCCGTTACCGTCGCTGTGCCTGGTGGTGTCCCTGCTGTTCTTGTGGATACCATTTTCGCCCACCGGCACCCTCTATGGACAGAGTGACGACCTGCTGGTCATCAACTCTTCTTCCAAGAGCCATTTCTATTCGGTTCGAACCTATTCCGATCAGATCGACGAGCTGAAAAAGGTGATCATCGTTGAATCAAAGAATCAAACACGAGAAACCGTTCTCCGCAACATCGCCGAAAAAGCGAATCTTGGCGTTGCCTACCAAAGTGATCACCCCGCGCTGACCGAGAGAGTCGAGCTGGATAGACAAGTCGTCACGGTGGCAGATGCATTGATGCTGGTTCTGAATGACAGCGGTTATGAGGCCGCCATCAGCCGGATGCGCGAGATTGTCCTGCACGAAGTGACGCCATCGGAAATCGCTCGTGAAGGTCTCGAATCGGATGCGTTTCAACATGTCGTCTCGGGTCGGGTTATCGATTCCGATACGGAGGAGCCGCTTCCGGGAGTGAATATTTTTCTTGAGGGATCGACCAATGTGGGGACAACCACGGATCTTGACGGGAATTATCAAGTAAACCTGCCGGATGCAAACGGGACATTGATCTTTGCATACATCGGATACGGACGACAGGAGGTCGCTGTTAACGGTAGAGAGACCATTGATATTAATTTGACTCCGGAAGCGCTTTTGGGTGAGGGCGTTGTAGTAACAGCCTTCGGTATTGCGCGCGAGCGAGCCTCTCTTGGTTACTCCGTTACGGAAGTCCAGGGAGAAGGTCTCACGCAGGCTCGTGACATCAACGTGGCGAGTTCACTGAGTGGCCGTATCGCGGGTGTGAATGCCAGCGGTATGGGTACCGGACCTGGTGGATCCAGTCGGGTGATCATTCGTGGCGCCGGCTCTCTTGATGGGGACAACCAACCGCTGTATGTGGTCAACGGGATGCCCATGACCAACGATGCACGTACGATCGGAACAACGGGTGGATCCCAAGTCGATCGTGGAGATGGAATTTCCAACATCAACCCGGACGATATCGAGTCGATCACGGTACTGAAAGGGGGAGCGGCTGCGGCTCTCTACGGAAGTCAGGCTGCAAACGGAGTGATCCTGATCACCACCAAGCAGGGAACGCAACAACAGGACGGTATTGGAGTGGAGTGGAACTCCAACCTGGTGTTCGGGACCATCAATGTCTTTCCGGATTACCAATACGAGTATGGGCAGGGAGTTGGCGGTCAACGCCCGCAGACTCAGACAAACGCTCACTCGACGGGCCGATTGGTCTTTGGAGAAAAGCATGACGGAGCACCAACCGTCAACTTTGATGGTGAGATGCGACCCTACACGGCGATCAACGTAAAACGGAACATGAAAGAGTTCTATCGTCCGAGTTCGGCCTTCACCAACACGTTGTCTTTCTCTGGTGGGAATGAGAGAGCGATCTATCGACTCTCCCTCTCCAATTTGGACGCAGAGAGTCTTCAGCCAAATTCCGGATACACTCGTCAGACGGTGAACCTGAATGTAAAAGCTTTTTTGAGTGACCGACTCAGTGTGGAGTCTGCTCTTCAGTATAATTATGAAGAGGGAACAAACCGACCGGGTCACAACTACGCTCCCGAGAATGTGAACTGGGGTGTGACACTGCTGGCAAATAATGTTCCAATCGAAGCACTGGCCCCCGGGTACGATCCGGAGACCTTGCGTGAAGTTGAATGGCAGAGTGTAAACGTTGCTCACAACCCCTACTACACGATCAACCGGATCAAAAATCAGGACAACCGGAACCGGATCATGGCCCAGGGGAAAGTGACCTACAACATTCTCCAGAACCTCTATGTCCAGGGTGACATGATGCGTGACTTCGAGGTCTGGGAGGCGGTCAACTATGTGCCACTGGGTACGGCATTTACACCCAACGGGAATTACCGATCCTTCAACGAGAACAAGGCGCGAACCAACGTTCGGGTTCTGATGGGATACGATGAGGATTTGACATCAGACATCGGTGTCAGTGCCATGGTTGGTGGAAACATCGAACGGGTCAACAACGAAGACTATACGCTGGAAGGTGTGGACTTTATTGTTCCTGAGTGGATCAGCCCGACCAACCTGGGAACCACAAGTTCTTCACGAGGTGCCCTTACAGAGGGAACCAACTCTGTATTCGGATCGGCCGATTTTGACTACCAGGATACCTACTTCCTGAACCTGACCGGACGGCAAGACTGGTTCTCCACATTGAACCCGGGGAACAACAGCATCTTCTACCCATCCGTCGGAGGTAGTTTTGTTGTCTCTCGAGCGCTGGATCTTCCCGATGTCATCAGTTATGCCCGAATTCGAGCATCCTGGGCAGAGGTAGGCGGGTCAACCGTGAACCCCTACGTGATTAACCAGACCTTCGGTTATCGAGAAGGTGGCCATCTGGGATCAGCTGTTCAAACGACCTCCAGTCAGCTCTCCAATCCGAACCTGAGACCTCTGACGTCGCGGACGAACGAGTTGGGTCTGGATATGGAGTTTCTGGATGGCCGGATTGGATTCGACCTCACCTTGTATGACCGGTTGAACCGGGACGACATGGTGACAACGAGTCTGGCAGCTTCCTCGGGTGCAAGCTCCACCGTTCTGAATGTTGGAGAGATCCAAAACCGCGGGGTGGAACTGCTCGTCTTTGCCGAGCCGGTTCGGACGCAGAACTTCAGTTGGAATGTGAGTTACAATCTGGGGTACAACCAGAACAAGGTGTTGTCCCTGGCACCGGGTCAGGCGACAGGAGCAACCAGCTTGCTGGGTCGGGATCTCAGTACCACATTCAGAAGAGGGTTTGCGACAACAGCAGACGGTACTCCGATCTACAACTCCAACAGTAACTATGAACTTCGCGGTCCGGAAGAAGCGATTGGTCCAGGTGTTCCACCTACGACCATGGGTCTGGACAATACGTTCCAGTACAAAAACTTTTCGCTCAACGTGTTGTTTGACGGGAAGTTCGGAAACCACTACTTCTCCCGGCACCACCAGTACATGTTCCGTTTCGGTTTCGACAAGGGGACACTGCCTGGCCGAGAGGATGGCCTGACGGTCGAAGGGGTTGACGAGAACGGGGATCCGTTCACGCACACCTGGCCCGCCAGCTTCATGGCAACGTACTACAACAACATGGGTACACAGAACCAAAAACTCTTCGTCCAGGACGGGAGCTTTGTGAAGCTGAGAAGCCTGGTGGCGAGTTACAATATTCCGGTTCAGCAACTCGGATTTTTGGGAGTTCAATCTGCCCAAGTATCCCTGGTCGGTCGGAATCTGCTCATTCTCTACAAGAAAACGGATCACTTTGATCCGGAGCAGAGCTTTGATCCCAACAGCAACACGCAAAACTTTGCGGGTACCCAGCTTCCCCGGACACGGGAGATCGGGATGAACCTGAGAGTCAACTTTTAATCTAACCTGACATGACCATGTACGAAAAGAAAATAACTCGTCTCTGTCTGGTTGCCTCTCTGATGCTGTTGATGGCCTCGTGTAGTGATCTGGCCATCGACAACCTGGAGGAGCTGAACGAGAACCCGCATGCATTCGAGGAGTTGAATCCCGATCAATTGTTTACCAACGCCCAACTATCGGGCGTGACGGTAAACTGGGGCCAAGCTCATTTAATGTATGGACAATCGATGCAGTTCTTCTCGAGTCACTTCGAAGTCCCTGCTCGAGGAGATAAATACTTCAACGAGAATGGTGCCAGAGGGCACTGGAGCGTCTATACGGGTGCTCTGACCCTCAATGAGCAGGTGCTCAATGCCACGACCGACCCGGAGATGTCCAACAAACACAACATGGCCCGCATCTGGAAGGTCTACCTGTTCCATCAGGTAACGGACCTGCACGGGGACGTTCCTTACTTTGAAGCGCTCCAGGCAAGAGAGGACAACCTGACGCCTCGATACGATACTCAGGAGGATATCTATATCGATATGCTCAATGAGTTGGAAGAAGCAGCGGCCGCACTGGATCCGAACAAACCGACCTTTGGTAGCTCGGATCTCTTCTACAGCGGGAACGTGGACCAGTGGGAGAAATTTGCCTACTCGATGATGCTTCGATTGGGTATGCGATTGACGGAAGTTCGTGAAGACCTGGCAGAGGAGTATGTCGAGAAGGCGATTGCGGGCGGGGTCATTCTTGAAGACGAAGATATGGCTCTCGTCAACTATACCAGCAGTGGTTCGGTTGCCGAACGAAATCCGAAAGCCGAATTCATGTTGAATATCGACTATCGGGGATCCGACGGAACTTCTCCCAACAAAGAGGGCGGGAAGTATGCCAAAACCTGGATTGATCATCTGCAGGATACCGAGGATCCGCGGTTGCCGGCGGTTTCCATTGTCTGGGTACCCAACCCGAATGGAGATGGAAATGTCTACAGCACGGACCCATCCATTCAATTGGGAATGGAGAGCGGAGTCGAATTCGGGGAGCCTGACAACCTGCATGACATGTCCGAACCCCATCCGAATACAGTGCTGAATACGGATGCTCCCGTGTTGGTCATGACCACTGCGGAAACGCATCTCCTTCTTGCCGAAGCGGCTCTTCGCGGATGGCATACGGGTAGCGAAACCGACCACTACAACAGTGCGGTTCGTGCCGGCATGCGGCACTGGGCTCTGTTTGGAGATGAGGGCGTT
>JBNJFK010000073.1:0-9871 GCA_051746765.1 Bacteroidota bacterium | reverse complement strand
CGGCTCGGAAATTGTAGCAGAAACAACAACTGTGGAGTCGAGGTCATCTGTTACGGTTACGCTGTACTCTCCTGCCGGAAGATTGGTTGCGGTATCACGATCGCCCTTCACACGTGTATCGCGCAACGCCCGAACAGCTCCGTGATCGGTTGTTACTACGATGGTGACATCGTGATTGGCCAACTCCCGAAACATCTGCAACAGGGCCGAATGCTGGAACCAGGAGCGTGCCAAAGACCGGAAAGCCGACGCATCCGGCGCCAACTCCCGCAATACGTCGGAGTCGGACCTGGAGTGAACCAGCGTATCGACAAAATTGTACACAATTGCCGTCAAATCGGACTGAGTATAGTTGACAATTTGATCGGCCAGCCGGCGCGCGCTCCCCGCCTGCAGCACCTTCTCGTACTTGACGCCCTTCCGTAGTCCTTTTCCCTGCATCAACAGTTCCAGCAATTCCGCTTCATGTTGGTTCAGAGACGACTCGTCCTGTCCCATCGCCCAAAGGTCGGGATAGCGACGGGAGATCTCGAGTGGCATCATTCCGGAAAAGATGGCGTTGCGCGAATAAGGCGTCGCTGTCGGAAGAATGGAGTAGTAGTAGTCCGTCTCAATTCGAAAATAGCTTCCGAGAATACGCTCAAACAGCAGCCACTGATCGTAGCGCATGCAGTCGATCAAAAAAAAGAATACCGGCTTCTCCTCCTTCAGTAACGGGAATACCACCGACTCCATCAGATCCGGACTCAGCATGGGACGATCCCCGGTCGGTTGCCGAAGCCAGGAGCGATAATGCTGTTCGATGAACTGAGAAAATGCGTGATTGGCCTGTTTGAACTGATCGGACAAGACCTGTTGCAGACCGTCATCGCCTCCCTCGAGATCCATCTCCCAGCGAGTCAATTGACGATACATCTGGATCCACTCACGCCAATCGGTATCGGGATGAAATCGGGAGGAGAGGTCTGTAAACTGGGTCAAATAGCTTTGAGCCGATCGTGCCTGTTGCAAACGCTTTTGATCCAGAATTCGCTTCACCGTGAGCAGAATCTGGTTGGGGTTGACCGGCTTGATCAGATAATCCGAAATCTGACCACCGATCGCATCCTCCATGATCGCCTCCTCTTCACTCTTCGTAATCATTACGACCGGAAGCGACGGCTGCTCCATTTTGATCTTCTCCAGTGTCGCCAAACCATCCATCCCCGGCATCTGCTCATCCAAAAAAACCAAATCGAACGAACGGTCTCTGATCATGGCAACCGCATCCTCACCGTTGGTGACCGGTGTAATCTCGAAGCCTTTTCCTTCCAAAAAAATGATATGAGCCTTAAGCTGATCAATCTCGTCGTCGGCCCAAAGTATGCGGTTGGTCATCGTCTCTCTTGTTCCAGTGAAACAGCACAACACGACCCACAGCGGGGCGTGTCTATGCGAACAAGGTACGGAAAATCAGAGAGAGTCGGAGTGGACTGCAGAGACACGGACCCTGGATCGAAGTGTCTCCAGACGCTTGGGCCCGATGCCACGGATCTCGATCAATTGTTCGACCGAAAGATAGGGACCAAATTGTTCCCTCCATTGAACCATCCGCTCGGCATAGGTCGGCCCGATCCCCGGAAGTAGTTGCAACTCCTCCTCCGTTGCCTGATTCAAGTCCAAACGATCCTCGGATTCATCCTCATCTCTCCCGGGCACGGACGATTCGCCATCACGATCGGAGGTCTTTGTGCGTTTTTTCTCAGGCTCTTCTCCTGCAGTGGGCCGGTTCTGTGTGAGTGTATCGACCATGGAGAGCCGCTCAACCCACTCCCGATGTCGATGCCGAGCTGTTGCCGTCCTTTCCAGAAAGATCCGGTCCTGTTCCCGGTAGTCGGCCATCCGATTCGTAGAAACCACCTGGATGGCTGGAACAAATCCGAATCCAAGGATCAAAACGATCAAACAGATGGAGACGGCCCGTATTTCCTGACGGCTCACCTGTAATCTCTCAATGAAAAAGAATAGTTTCCGTTTCACGGATCTCCCTCCACTCCCTCTTCTGCAATGATACGTACAGGTAGGATCGGACGTGGCTTGATCCTTACAGTAGAAACAGAACCTTCAAACGGATCATGACAGGGAACGGAACTGAATCGATGCACACCTCCACCTTCCAATGGAACGACCAACCCGTTGCCACTCGGCGGATCGGTCACGGTCGGCCATTGATCCTGATCCACGGATGGGGAAGCGACTCTTCGGCGCTACAGCCTCTTGCTCGCACTCTCTCTTCCATCCGAACCTGTCACCTGTTGGATCTGCCCGGGTTCGGCCAGAGCCCGGAACCCGACAGACCCTTCAGCGTCGATGACTACACCGATCTGGTCTCCGACTGGATCGATTCGATCGGAGATCCTCCGATCGATTTGTTGGTCCACTCTTACGGGAGCCGTATTGCACTCAAGCTTCTCTCGCGGCCGGACGGGCGCGATCGATTCGACAAGGTTCTGATCACGGGAGGAGCCGGCCTGACACCCAAGCGAACCCTGGCCTATTACCGAAAGCGGACATTGGCGACTCTGCTCAAGACACCTCTCAAAATTTTGCCTTCAAAACTTCGGCAAAAGGCCTCTTCCCACCTTCGGCAGACAAGGATCTGGAAGTCCCTCGGTTCGTCCGATTACAACAAGCTGTCCGGTGTGATGAGAGAAACCTTTGTCCGGTCGGTCACCGAGCCGCTCGACGACACGCTCCCGAAAATTGAGCAGGAGATACTGCTCGTATGGGGTGCCGAGGACAAAGTGACTCCACTGGAGCAGGGTCATCGTATGGAGAAAGGAATCCGAAATGCAGTATTGGTTCCGATCGACGGCGCCGGTCACTACGCATTTCTGGATCGCCCGAACTCATTTTCGGCGATTGCAAAAGCGTACTACGAACCTGCCGCCGCGGTTGGCTGATTCTCCAGGCTGCAGGCCATCTGCTCCCGAATCGGCTGATCAAAGTAGTTGTACCACTTACGAAACGGACGGAAGGCATTATCCGGATCAAAAGGGCGGCGAAATTCGCTCTTCCGACACTCCTCGCTGCAGCATCCTTCCATCTGGTGAGCACCTTTTTCAGAGCAGACAAAGAGCTTGTTGCACTCGATATTGGAACAGTTGATGTAGCTGTCCGCCGGCTCACCGGTGATCTCGCACCGGGCGATCGGTTCCAGGTTCTCCCGATTGACCGGTACAACCAGCCGGTCATCAAATACGAAACATTTCCCCTTGAAGTGGACACCTCCCTCCTCCTTGGCGTAGCGGAGAATTCCCCCGTGAAGCTGGTTCACATCTTCCCATCCTTTCTGTTTCATGAGCACAGAAAACTTCTCACACCGAATCCCCCCGGTGCAGTACATCAAAACCTTCTTCTCCTTCGGGATCTCGATCTGATCGAGCCAGTCGGGAAATTGATGAAAATTCTCCACATCCGGTTTTACCGCTCCCTCGAAATGTCCCACTCGCGACTCGTAGTTATTCCGAACATCGATCAACACGTATTCTTCGTCCGACTCGAGCACTTCCCGCCATTGAGACGGCTCCAAATAGTGCCCGCCTTCTGCCGGATCGAGACCATCGTGGTGGATCGAAACAATCTCCGAGCGAACCTTGCAGACCAATTTTGCAAAGGGGACCTCGTCGGCCGAATCCACTTTAAACTCCGTTTCCTCGAATCCCGGAATGGATCGAACATACGCCCGATATCGTTCCATCTGTTCCGGAGTTCCACCAACGGTTCCATTAAGCCCCTCCTCTCCAATGTAGACCCGACCGAGAACTTCGTTCTCTTCGAGCCACGATTTGTGCTCACTGCAGAAGGTCTCCGGATCTTCAATTGACTGAAAATGGTAATAGAGCAATACGTCTACCATCGAAATTACCTCGCCTCTAATCTCTCTTTAATTGCTTCGTTTGGCATTCCAACAACTCCATTTGAACATATCGAGCCCGGAAAGCTGTTCGGATTATCCATCACACAATATACGAAAATCAAGTGGAGAGCGTACCCGAAGCTACCTGAAAGAGACTACTCGCCACGTCGGATCAACTCCACAACAAGATAATCTGCCAACATTCGCCCCTTGGGCGTAAATACGATCCGTTGATGGTCGGGTCGAACCGTTCCCTCACCAATCTGATCTTTCAGCCACATCTGCTGTTGATTCGTTAATTGATACCCATAGCGTTGATCCAGCTCGGAAAATCGAACTCCCTCCACTGTACGCAACCCCAGCATCAGTCGCTCTTCTGCCAATGCCACGCGGTCGAGTCGTTCAGCATGTTCTTGAAATTTCACCTGTTCCTCTTTTTCCATGCGCCGGACCCAGGACCGAAGGTCCGATTCATTCGACCATCGCCATCCGACACGACCTTCCCGGATAAAGCTGTGGGCTCCCGGCCCGAATCCCAGATAGGATGTGTGATTCCAGTAGTTTCGGTTGTGAAGTGCTTCTCTGCCCGGTTTGCTGTAGTTACTTACCTCATAGGGAGGCAACCCGCTCGAACTCAGCTGATCGACAAGCCAACGCATCTGGGAAGCGACCTCTTCCTCTTCGGCCGGTACCAGACGACCCAATGCTGCCTGTCGCCCCAACCGCGTCCTCGGTTCAATCGTCAGTGAGTACGCCGAGATATGGGGAGGATCGTACGAGAGTAATTGATGAACATCTCTCTCCAGATCTTCAATCGTCTGGTCGGGAGACCCATAAATAAGATCGACCGTAAACCGGTCAAAACCGGTAGTCGACAGGAGCTCCAACGCATGATGCGCCTGTTCGGCAGTATGAGACCGGTTCATCCAGGCCAATCGATCCGGATCAAATGTCTGAACGCCCATACTTGCACGTGTAATTCCCAGGTCGAGCAACCCGGTCAGATAGGGCTCGCCCACATCATCCGGATTCATCTCCAGCGTCACTTCCCGGAACTGCGTCGGGAATGTTTCACAAACGGCGGTTGATAATCGTTCCAGTTGATCCAGGTTCAGCCGGGACGGTGTCCCTCCTCCAAAATAGAGCGTGTCCACCGTCACGTTGGTCAACGAGTGATCCGTCCAACTCCGTATCTCACGCTCGAGGGCGTCGACATAGCGTCCGATCCACTCTTCACGGGTAACGAAATAGAAATCACAGTACGAGCAAGCTTGCCGGCAAAAGGGAACGTGTATATAGATCCCGAGACTCACGGTTCGGCATCATAGAAAGGATTGGAATCGAAGGAGTCTTTCTGCTGATATGCACGTGCATAGGTAACATAGCGATCGGAATGGCTGCGAATGGAAACCAGCTCCTCATCGGTCAGTTTTCGTACAGCGCGGGCCGGAGAACCCATGTAGAGAAAACCGGACTCGAGGACTTTTCCGGGTGGAACGAGACTTCCGGCCGCCAACATGACATCCGGCTCGATAACGACGCGGTCAAGAACCACTGACCGAATTCCGATCAGTACCCGGTCATGAATCGTGCATCCGTGCAGAACAGCAGAGTGACCGACCGTTACCCGGTTCCCGATCCGGGTCGGACAAGTACGATTGGTTACATGGATCATGCACTGATCCTGAATGTTCGTTCGCTCACCGATTTGGATATAGTGTACATCTCCCCGAAGCACGGCCTGAAACCAAATACTGGATTCGCTTCCGATGGTTACGTTCCCGATCAGGTCGGCACTCGGAGCGACAAAAACCGATTCATCAAAAACCGGTGCGTGTTCCAGAAAGGCGTAAATCATGATGAAGGATCCATCAAGACTGCTGCATCACCATTTCGACGATCGAGCGGAACTGTTCGTAGCTCTGAGGGTTCTGTTGCAGACGGCGGCCATTGATGAAGTAGGTTGGCGTTGCTTGCACCTGTCTGCGCTCACCCTCTGCCCGCTGACGCTCCACCCGTTCGCGGATCTCTTCGGAGTTCAGATCTTCTTCAAACTGCTCCATGTCCAGACCCAGATCGTTGGCATATTCGCGAAAGAGCTCCGGTGCGTCCCCGTCCGACCAATTTTCCTGCTCCTCAAAAATGCGATCGTGCATTGCTTCTCGTTCTCCCTGCTCCGTGGCCGCTTCTACAACCCGGGCAGCCAGTTCAGCGTGAGCATGTCCGCCCAACGGAAAGTGACGGTACTCGATCGTCACCAACTCTCCGAACTCCCGTTTTAACTCGTTTTCGAGCGGGACATACACCTTGCAGGCCGGACACTGATAGTCACTGTACTTGAGAATTTCGACCGGTTGCGGATTCTCGATCGCTGTAGATTCGGTCGGGGCCGACGGCTCCGTTGAGTCCCCGGAGCGAAAAGCATACGAGAGTACTCCGACTACAACGACGATAAATGCTACCCAAGCCCCTTTTTGTAAAGTCTTGTTCATGAATCCCATCCCTGAATTTATTGCTTGTTGGATGGCAAAGGTAGGGATTTTCGCGGAAAATACCGATGAAACCGGCCTATATCGCCTCTTGGAGGTTGTGCGTACGGCGGGATGAGGAGCTTGAAGGCTTCTTTTGAAGGGCACGACTCACCGGGCCCACCAGATCGTCGGCCGTAACCGGCTTGACAAGAAAATCACTGATTCCGATGGATCGTACATTCTCCAACGTAGTCCGGTTGGAAGAACCCGAAAGGATAATTACCGGCACGTTCGAAAAGGAGCGAATCTCTTTGAGCGCATCCTCTCCGGACATCTCGCCCTCAAGGGAGATATCCATCAACACGACATCCGGATCCAGATCCCGAACCATCTCTACGGCCTGCTCTCCCTCACTCGCCTTCCCGGCAATCTCGTGTCCAAGCTTGATAAGCAGTCGCTCGGTTACGAGCGAGAGGAGTCGATCATCCTCGACAATTAGCACTGATCCTTTCGATTCCATCTGATCCATCTCTGCCTCCGTGTTTCGTTGACAAAGGTAATGTATTAAGCTTTTCTAATAGTTAAAATTTTTTAACAAATTAAGACCTCGTCCGACTTTCAACCTCAACCCCCTGAACCCGTGACGGATACCGACTAATCCACTAATTATCGAGAGAAAATCTTCTTCATGTAAGTGCACGGCGATAGCGATCCAGCGCGCGTTTACGCGCTGTGGCGTGCTCAATGATCGGTTCGGGATAGGAAGGAGTCCCGTAATCCGGAAGAAATTGTTTTATGTAGTGAAACTTCGGGTCGAACCGCTCCTGCTGTCGGACGGGATTGAAGATCCGGAACCAGGGAGCGGCATCATGGCCGGAACCGGCTGCCCACTGCCAGTTTCCCACGTTGGAGGCCAGTTCAAAGTCGGTGAGCCGGGAGGCAAAATAACGCTCCCCTCTCCTCCAGTCGATGAGCAGATGCTTGCAGAGAAAACCGGCGGCAACCATACGGGCACGATTGTGCATAAACCCGGTTTCATTGAGTTCCCTCATCCCGGCATCGACCATCGGGTACCCCGTTCTGCCCTCGCACCAGGCCTGAAAGTGATCCCGGTTCTCCTCCCATTCGATACGGTCATATTCGGGTCGAATCGCTCGATCCACTGATTCCGGATGGTGCCAGAGAACCATCTGAAAAAATTCACGCCAGACAAGCTCGTTCAAAAACGTCGTACTGTACTGCCGTGCCATGCGAACCAACTCCCGGATCGAGATCGTACCGAACCGGAGATGAACCCCCAATCGTGTGGTTCCCTGCAATCCGGGAAGGTCCCGGGTCTGTCCATATTTCTTCATAATCCCGACAGGAAGGGGACGAGGCTCGGTATCCGGCGTATCATCTGCCGGTCGAAATCCCAGCTCTTCCAGTGACGGAAATGACTGCTCCTCCATCTTCAGGAAAGAAGAAAGATCCACTCGACAAGGTTCCAGATCGCTCTCCTGGAGATGGCGGTTCCACTGTCGGGCGTACGGTGTGAATACCTTATAGGGATCGCCTGCCTTGGTTACGATTTCGGATGTTTCAAAAATGACTTGATCCTTGAACCCGTGAAGCTGAATGCCCTCCCGATTCAGAATCTCCCAAACTTCCCGGTCCCGGCTCCTCGCATACGGTTCGTAATCACGAACCACGCTGGCCGACGCCACCTCCCATTCCGAAAGGAGCTCCCGCCACACCTCCACGGGTGACCCGGTTTTGATGACCAGATCGGAGCCGACTGCCCGCAGCTGCGCTTTGAGATTTTTCAGACGCTGGTGAATGAAATGAACCCGGCGATCCGTCCGGCTCTCCAGTCGGTTCAGAATGTTCCGGTCAAAGACAAAGAGAGGCAAGACGGGAAGACCGGAACGAATCGCCCGTTGAAGCGCTCGGTGATCCGTCAATCGAAGATCCCGCCGAAACCAATGAACGTGAACCGGCTGATTATCCGGCATGATCAACTCTGCATGTATGCATTCGCAGCACCTTTCAAGTCACTGGGTTCGAACGTTAATTCGAAGCGGGTTCCTCCTTCCGACCGGTTTCTGTACTCATAGCTGCCATGCAGCTGATGCACCAACGACTCGATCAACTGAAATCCGAGAGATCGGGTCGCAGCATCACTCATCCCCGACGGAAGTCCCACTCCGTTGTCCAGAATGCAAAGAGTCACCCATCCGTTCCGATGGGTCAGTGTGACCTTCAAGCGGGCATCCCCGTTTTTGTTCTCCGGAAAGGCGTGTTTGAGAACATTGGTGACCACCTCGTTGGCAATCAACGAACAGGGAACCGCCTGGTTGATGTTCAGTTCCACCGAATCCATTTCGAGATTCAATTCGGGTTTTCGGTCACTCTCCATGGATCCGGTAATCTCTTCGATCAACTGCCGTAAATTCTCTGAAAAATTGAGCCTGGAGAAACTGCTCGACCGGTAGAGATGTTCATGTACGTTGGCCATCGTCTTGATTCGACGCATGCTGTCAAAGAGAATCTGCTGCACGCCGCCCCCCTCGGCCTGGTCTGCCTGAAGCATCATCATCGCCGAAACCACGGCAAGATTGTTCTTCACCCGATGGTGAATTTCGGCCAGAAGCGTCTCCTTCTCTTTGAGAGAAGCAACCAGTGCCTGCTGCTGTTGCTGCTTCTCGGTAATGTCGTTGGCTACGATGATTCGCGCATGGTGGCCGTAGTAGGTAATGTCGTTCCCCTCCATCATCACGTGTATGGCCTCCCCGTTCTTGCGCCGGTGGACAGCATATACATTGGATACACTCCCGGCATCCCGCGTCTCCCTTAACGATCGGTCCAGCCGTTCCTGCTCTTCTTCCCCGGCCCGGATGTCCCGAATCGTCATCGAGAGGAACTCCTCTTTGCTGTACCCGTAGTGCTGGATGGCAGCCAGATTGACATCCAGAAAATGAAGCGTCTCCAGATCGAAGAGATACATCGGCAACGGTGTCAGATCAAACAGTGCACGATAACTCTGTTCTGATTCGAACATGCGTGCGGAAAACGTACGCCGTTCGATACTGTATCGGATACTTTTGTAGAGAAGGATCGGAGAGAGTTCATCCTTGAGGAGATAATCCGACACGCCCGTCGTGAACGCCTGAATACTGAAATCCAGATCGTGATATCCGGTCAATACAATCACCGGCAGGGTACCGGAAACATCCAGAAGATCTTCGACCAACTCCTGACCCTTCTTATCGGGCAGTGTAAGATCGAGCAAAATGGCGTCAAACCGATCCCGATGCTCGAGCAGTTCGGTTCGTGCATCCCTCCAAGTCGTCGCCTGGGTCAATGTCACTCGACTCAACACATCGCTGAGATACTCCTCCGTCAGCAGATAATCTCCCGGATTGTCTTCAATGACCAGCAGGTGAGTCGGCCGTTCGTCTCTAACCATATCTAAAACCCTCCCCGTTTTTCCGGATCTGCACTCGTATCCGATATGTCACGA
>JBNJFK010000072.1:0-9914 GCA_051746765.1 Bacteroidota bacterium | reverse complement strand
CCGGTGACAATTTCCGGCTGGATGGTTTCCGGCCACCAGAAAACAGCCGGGACCCGAACGCCTCCCTCCCATGTCGTTCCCTTTCCGGCACGCAGCGCTCCGGAACTGCCTCCATGTGACCGGTAGACAAGCCAAGGTCCGTTGTCGGAGGTAAAGACAACCAATGTTCGTTCCGCGATCTCCAGCTCGTTCAACGTATCGACGATCCGGCCCACGCCGTGATCTATCTCTTCAATCACGTCCCCGTAGAGCCCCGCGTCACTGTGACCCCTGAACTCGTCGGAGACAAAGAGTGGAATATGCGGGAGGCTATGAGCCAACACGAGCAGGAACGGAGAGTCGTGATTCTCCTCGATGAACGAAATGCTCTCGTCTGTATACCGTCGGGTGATGGTCGTCTGGTCTGTCGGACGCTCGATCACTTCGGTGTCGCGCAACAAAGGAACGTTGTAGTACTCGTACGGGATGTGATCCTCTGCATAGTCCCAATAGGGGGGTTTCCCGTCCACCGGATCCATGTCGTTGGAGTAGGGAATACCGTAATAGGTATCAAATCCGTGGTTGGTGGGCAGATACTCTTCTTGATGTCCCAAGTGCCACTTTCCGATCATCGCTGTCCGGTACCCCGCTTTTTTGACCTGCTCGGCGATGGTCACCTCTCGTTGCGGGAGTCCTCCTGTCGAATTCGGAAAGAGAACTCTGTTCACATCACTGGACATTCCGCTTCGCACGGGGTATCGCCCTGTCATCAGACCGGCACGGCTGGGTGTACAGACACTGGCAGCCGCATAAAAGTTGGTCCACTTCTGCCCCTCCGCACCCAGTTTGTCAATCCGGGGGGTTCGGATGTTCGGGGAACCGAAGGAGCTCAAGTCTCCGTACCCCTGATCATCGGTAAATATGACAATGACGTTGGGCTTTTCTCCGTCCGTCGATTGGGCGCGGGTGTTGGAATTCGGTGCAAACCCGAGGATGGCGACCAGGATGGCTGTCACGACACTCGTGTACAGATGTGTGTTCCATGCGTTCGGCGTCCGGAAGAAAGAAGGTTTCATCATGATATCTCCAATTCAATGTCATTTGCAGATCACGGGCATGTGCAACGAGCCCACACAGGGATCATGTTGAACCCGGGCTTTCTGTACGCTCCCGTGGCATCCCTGTAGACAGACCCGCTTCTCAAGTAATCAATTTCTGAGGAAAAATGTGAGAAAGATAAGCACCGAATGAAGGGAATTGTATGGACTTGAGGGAGATAAACAAAAAAAGGCTCGCCATTCGGATGAACAACGAGCCTTTTGATAGTGGCGGGGGCAGGATTCGAACCTGCGACCTTCGGGTTATGAGCCCGACGAGCTACCAGCTGCTCCACCCCGCGATGTGTAGATACCAAAGATAGAAGCTTTTCCATTTCAAGTCAAGAGATATTCCGCTTCACAGACCCGAACAATACAATTATCCGAATCCTCGTTTTGTTACCCACATGTTGCGCTACTCCCCGTTTTTTTCTACATAGGAGGACAGACGGGCGTTCTCCATTTGTTTCTTTTCCAGATGTTGAAACGGAGTCAACGCACGTGACTTGCCACACAGCCAACAAATAAACTCTCTATGTCTTACATCGATATTGGTAACAAACTACCCGGCATTGTCGGACTCATGACCTACCGGAAAGATACCGGCAAGGTGCTGAACGAACTGGCGGAACGACTGTTGAGAACGCCCTCTACACTCACCTCGGCCGAGCGCGAAATGATCGCCTCCTATGTCTCGTACCAGAACGAGTGTCACTTCTGCCACACCTCGCACGGAGCCGCAGCCGCCCACCACCTGGACGGGGACCTGTCGCTGATTGACGACATAAAGAAGGGATTCGAAACCACCGAGATCTCCGACAAACTGCGTGCGCTGTTGGCCATCGCCAAAAAAGTACAGGAGATGGGCAACAAGGTGAAAGAAGAAGATATCGAAGCCGCCCGCAAGCAGGGTGCGACGGATCAAGAGATTCACGACACCGTGCTCATCGCTGCTGCCTTCTGTATGTACAACCGCTATGTAGACGGATTGGGTACCTGGGCTCCGAAAGAGAACGAAGCCTATGACGAGACCGGTCGACGACTGGCGAAGGAAGGCTACCGCAACGCTGTCTGAAATTCCGTACCTTGAGCCGCCTTGAACGGCTGGTGCGGTGACCTCTTGACAGGTCGCTGAACCGGCTGAACCCGGCAGACAACGGACGGAATGGACAACAACACTCTCATACAGGCGGTCTCTTCGCGGAGAACCCCGCTTTTCTACTACGATCTGACGCTTTTCCGACAGACCCTGGAGCAGGTACGCAAACACGGCCTCTCCCGCGGATACAAAGTGCACTACGCCATGAAAGCGAACCACAACGACCGCATTCTGCAGGAGGTTCGCAAGGCGGGGTTGGGGATCGACTGCGTGAGTGGCGGCGAGCTTCAGGCAGCCCTGGATGCCGGTTTTTCTCCCGATCAGATCGCCTTCGCCGGGGTCGGAAAAAGTGACGAGGAGATACGTCAGGGACTACGCCACGGCATCTACTCCTTCAACTGCGAATCATTGCAGGAGATCGAGGTAATCGAGCAACTCGCCCGAACAATGGAGGTCCGGGCGCGGATCGCACTGCGGATAAACCCGAATGTGGACGCCAAGACCCACAAGTATATCACGACCGGCAAGGAGGAGAACAAATTCGGCATTCTCGAACGTGACCTTCCGGGCTTGATGGAGCGGTTCGACGAGTTCGAGCATCTCGAACTGCGCGGAATTCACTTCCACATCGGTTCACAGATCCGTGACATGGGCAGTTATCGAAAGCTGACCGACAAGGTGAACCGGCTGCAGCGGCAGTTCGAGAAGTGGGGAGTAACACTCGGTCACATCAATGTGGGTGGTGGCCTGGGGATCAACTACGAGGACCCGCACGGCGAGCCGATCCCCGATCTTGCAACCTACTTTTCGCTTTTCGAAACCCATCTGGAACTACGGGAGGGGCAAGAGCTCCATTTCGAATTGGGACGGAGTCTGGTTGCGCAGTGTGGATCCCTGATTACCCGGGTTCTTTTCACAAAGGAGGGCGAACACACTCACTTTGCGATCGTGGATGCCGGAATGACGGAGCTCATTCGCCCGGCTCTCTACCAGGCGGAGCACCACATCGATGCGCTTACCAGCGACAAACCACCAAAGCCCTATCATGTTGCGGGTCCGATCTGCGAGACGGCCGATACGTTTCGGGCAAAGATCGAGCTTCCGGAACTGCAGCGGGGAGATCTGTTGGCCATCCGGAGCGCGGGAGCGTACGGACAGGTCATGAGCAGCGACTACAATTTGCGGCCGCGAGCCGAAGCGATCTACTCTGACGACCTGTAGCGGGCAGTTCCATCAGGACTCCGGGCCGGGCCAAATACTCCAGACAGGTCGGAAGATCTTTGCCTGCAGTCATGATCTGCAGGGAACAGCATTCAGAGACCTCTTCTATTCATCGGTAATCCGTGCCTCGGACGGGCCGCGCTGCTGTTGCAGCTCCCGGGCGACCGCTTCTGCTTTCCGAAAAACACGAATCAGATTTTTACCGGCGATCTGCTCCAGATCCTCTTCGCTATAGCCTCGTCGAAGCAGTTCGGCAAAAAGCACCGGATAGGTGGAGACATCCTCCAGTCCCCGGGGGGTAGAGGTGATTCCGTCATAATCCCCGCCAATACCGATATGGTCGGTTCCGATTCGATCCCGGATATGATCGATGTGGTCGGCCACCTGATCGAGCGTCGATTCAGGCATCGGGTTCTCTGCGCGCCAGTTCTCCATTGCACTCTGAATGCGCGCACGATTTCCGTCAAATTCACGCTCAAATCGTTCCTGAGCCGCGCTTCGATCTTCGTAGTACTGTCGCAATGCTTCGGAAACAAACGAAGGGACGAACGTGACCATCACAACGCCATCCTCCTCTTCGATTCGATCCAGCACCGAATCGGGAACATTGCGGTGGTGGTTGCTCACCCCGCGGGCAGAGGAGTGCGAAAAGATCACCGGCGCTTCGGAGACCCGAATGGCGTCCATCATCGTCGATTCGGAGACGTGAGAGAGATCGACCAGCATGCCGAGTCGGTTCATCTCCCGTACCACTTCTTCGCCGAAGGAGGTTAACCCGTCGTGTCTCTCCGGACCCGGGGAGGCATCTGCCCAGTCGAGCGTTCGCGAGTGGGTAAGTGTCATGTAGCGGGCGCCCAGTTCATAAAACTGTCGAAGGACCATCACCGAATTTCCGATCGAGTGTCCGCCCTCCATTCCGAGAAGCGAGGCGATCCTGCCCCGGTCGAATGCCTCTTCGATTCCGTCGGCCGTGGTGACAAGTTCGAGATGCTCCGGCCAGGCGGCGATCAGCTGCTTGGCAAAATCGATCTGCTCCATGGTCGCCTGGATCGCTTCCGGTTCGGGCAGATCGGCCGATACGTAGACCGACCAGAATTGGCCACCCACCCGTCCCTCCCGAAGGCGCAGGATATCAGTATGGACAGCCGGCTCGATGTCGGAGGTATCATGGAAATCCATCCCCGAAAGTTTGTGGTCGAACCGGGTGTCGTACTGCCAGGGGATGTCGTTGTGTCCGTCGATCAGCGGAACCCGTTCGAGAATTTCGATCGCTTTCCGGTACTCCGGGGAGTTCGACTCTTGGGCCTGCCCTTCCGTGGCCAGTGCGAGCGTGATCAACGTACAGAGCGTCAGATTCAAGAGAAGTCTCGTCATTCGATAGGTCATGTCGGATTGGTTTGGTTCTCGAAATGCGTCAGGTCTTGAGGAGCCGGTTGTACGACCTCCAATTGCACTTACGACTCCGGTTGGTACGTCCACGGCACGAGAGCGGTCCGAACCCTCAAAAACGGATCGGTCTGCGTCCAGGCGAGGAAGATTCCCTCTTCGCGCAGCGGGACCAGCGATGGACGATCACTCTGGAGCCCGGAGTCCACACTGCCGACCCGAATCGGTTCCCCCAGGGGCTCCCCAGCTCTCGGAGTTCCGTCCAACTCGAGTCGTTGCAACCAGAGCGAGGCCAATGGTTCTCCGCTCTGCTGCCAGAGCAAAATCCAGTCTTCTTCCGGGCCGGCAGCAACGACCGGCCGGCCGGTGCGATCCGTCCACACATCCGGCGTCTCTTCCAGCCACTGCCCGGATTCTTGCACATAGAGACGGGTCGATCGCTCCTCCTCCCATTCCAGACTGACGGCCAGTGCCAGCACACCCTCCCCCTGCCGGGCCATCGACAGCGAGCCGTGAATCTCTGAATCACTCCCCGGTGCCGTCCACTCTCCGATCCGCTCACGGTTCGGGGAGGTTTCCGATTCACCGTGAGGAAGCGTTGCCTCCATGAGCAGAATCTGCTCCTCTGTCCGTTCAAGCCAGGTGACAATCGTGGAATCACGGGTTACAGTCAGCGTCGGCTCTCCGAGAAGCTCCCCCCGTGGACGTATCGGAACCCCGGATGCGAGCCAGGCGCCCTCCCCGGCGCCGTCATCCAGGCGCATCTCGTCTCCGGTCGCATCGGCCATCCACCGGGCCAGACGGAGCGTTGCACCCTCCTCGCCGCTCTCCTGCCACAGAGCGATCAGTACGGAGTCGTTCCGGGCGAGCCGGGGGACCCCCTGCCGAAGACCTTCATCGGTACCCGGAATGCGAAAATGGGTCCACCCGGTCGCCCCCTCTTCCTGTCGGGAAAGAACCAGGCGCCCTCCTCTTCGAGACTCGCGCCAGGCGATCCAGCGGGTTCTGTTTTCATCGACAACCATTTGCGGCCGGTCGGTCGGAGCAAGCCCGAGATCCTCTCCCACGTGAAGCGGTCGCGGAGCGTACCACTGTGTTTCGATACGATTGGCAACTTCGATCGTGGAGATCCGCTCCTCGATACTGGAGACCCACGCCATCACGACCCGGTCGGGGCCGTCGGAGGCGAGTGCCGGGTAGCGACTGCCGTTCGCGGTTGGATTGCTGCGGTCCAGCTCCAGAACCGGCCTCTGCTTGGCTTCAAACTGGCAGCCTGTCAACAGGACTCCCAACACCAGTCCAAACAGGGTCGGCAAAAAATATCGGATTCCCGGGGTACGGGTATGCATCTCTCTCATGGTCATCTTCCGGTGGTCACACTGAGCAGTTGGGTCAGGGTCTTGGTGAACGGCTACAATTGCAGGCCTCGGATTGCAGGTCTCGGATCGACCCGCAAACGACGATATCTCTCCCGGCCTCGTGGAAAGGTATCGAAGCGAAGCGAAGATTCACAGTCCGAAGCCGTCCATCCTGCCTGGACACCCCGTTCGTGTCCGCAGAGAGTGTACCCTCGATTCTGAACGTTTGTCAGATATCTTTACGGTTCGTACGCACTCTTTTTTGCGATTCGAACTCATACGCAGATCTCCATCATTCTCGTTATCTTGAGGGCTTTCGAACAAACGTTTATACGCATTTTTACGCAATATTTTTCTGTATGCTCCAACTCCAGAACATCGAACTGACCCTGGGTCAACGTCCGCTTTTTGACGGGGTTTCTGCCTTGATCAATCCCGGAGAGCGGGTCGGACTGGTCGGACCCAACGGGGCCGGAAAGTCGACTCTGCTCAAGGTGATCGCCGGTGAACGTCCGGCCGACGGGGGCGATGTCATTCTGGGTAACGGCGCAACGGTCGGGTACCTCCCGCAGGACGGAGTCGATCCCGACCCGGAGAAGAGCGTCTTCGAAGAGGTCGAGAGCGGCTTTCAGGAGATTCTTACCCTGCGCCGGGAGGTCGAACAGACCCAGGAGCAACTCGAAACCCTCGACCCTGAAAGCCCGGAAGGCGTACGGGCCCTCGAACGGTTCGGGCGTCTGCAGTCGAGACTCGAGCAGTCCGGATCCTGGACGCTCACCTCCGATATTGAACGAATTCTCTCCGGCCTCGGATTCTCCGAAGAGGATTTCACGCGTTCGACCACCGAGTTCAGCGGCGGCTGGCTTATGCGAATCGCCCTGGCGCGCCTTCTGCTGCGTCGCCCCACTTTCCTGCTTCTGGACGAGCCGACCAACCACCTGGATATCGAATCCCTGGATTGGATGGAGCGATTTCTGGCCAGTTACGAGGGAGCCGTCATTATCGTCTCGCACGACCGGGCATTCCTGGACACGCTCACCACCCGAACTCTGGCCCTGGATGCCGGTTCGCTCTACGACTATGCGGGGAACTACAGCTTCTACGAGAAAAAGTTTGCCCAGGAGCAGGAGCTGCTCGAACGACAAGCCGAGAACCAGGCGAAGCAGATCAAGGAGACCGAAGAGTTCATCGACCGGTTTCGATACAAGGCGAGCAAGGCAAAACAGGTCCAGAGCCGGATTAAACAGCTAGAAAAGCTGGAGCGGGTCCAGAGTCGACAGAAGCGAGACGAGATCTCCTTCCGCTTCCCGCAACCCGAGCGAAGCGGCCAGATCGTCATGGAGCTCAAGAGAGCGGTGAAGAAGTACGACGAGAACGTGATCTTTGACGGGCTCGACTACCAGATCTCCCGAGGAGAGAAGATCGCTGTCGTGGGCCCGAACGGCGCCGGAAAATCCACGCTTATTCGCATGCTGGCCGGAAACGAACCGCTCTCGGGCGGAGAACGACGGGTCGGACACAACGTCACCCCGGTCTATTTTGCCCAGCACCAGGCCGATGATCTGGAGACCTCGAAGACGATTCTCGAGGAGATGACCGATCATGCCGGTCATGTGGGCGAGACGCAGATCCGCTCGCTTCTGGGCTGTTTCCTCTTTACCGGCGAAGATGTTTTCAAGAAGATTTCGGTCCTCTCTGGCGGAGAGAAGTCCCGGGTCGCCCTGGCCAAGATGCTCATCACCCCGGCCAACTTTCTGATCCTCGACGAGCCGACCAATCACCTGGATATGGACTCCAAAAAAATCCTCCAGGAAGCCCTTGCCCAGTACGAGGGAACCTGCATGATCGTCTCGCACGACCGTGCGTTCCTGGATCCGATCGTCAGTCATACCCTGGAGATCCAGCCCGGCTTTGTGAAGAGCTGGCCCGGCAGCGTAAGTGACTATCTGGTCATGCGGGCCGAGCGTCGGGAGGCCGAATCTTCCGGCAGGTCACAATCCAAGAGTGTGGCCAACGGGGCCACGACTGACTCGGGTCGAACCGGATTGAGCAAGAAGGAAGAGCGACGTCTGCGGGCCCAACAGCGAAAGGCCGAATCGAATACCGTCGGACCGCTCCGCAAACGATTGTCCAAACTGGAGAAGACCATTCAGAAGAAGGAGTCCCGAAAGGACGAGATCGAAGAGGTGATGGCTCAACGTGATTTTTATGACGATCCCGAACGGGTCAAATCCGTCTCTCTGGAGTATGAAGAGTTGCGCCAGGAGCTGGGAGATCACTACAGCAAATGGGAAGAGCTGGCCGGTCGTATCGACTTTCTTCAGAAGGAGACGACCGGAGCATAAGTCGCTCCGGCTCACTTTTTCGGAGGCTCTCTTTCGGACCCTCCCAACTTCCGACCGGTTCCACCCGACTCCCCTCTCGTCGCAGAGTGCTCATCGGAATCGTCTTTCCTGCACGAAACCGGTTCGGTTCAGCCCGGGTCCTCTACCCGATAAAGCCGAGCAGTGCAATCCAGGAGGTGATCAGCGAAAACACGATCACGGCCCCGAGTCCCGCATTCCATTTTTTGGAGGGGAGGTACTTCTCTTCACGCATCAGCTCTTTTTTGTTCAACAGATAGGTGATCGGTATGGCAACGGCCGGCAGAATGAAGGCCATCAGGGCGGTCGCAATCACGAGCAAAATCGGAGGTGCCTGATCAGTGAAGATGGAACCGAAGGCGATGAGCAGTCCTACGCCAATACAGATCCGGAAGAGCGGGGATTTCATGTCACGCTCCAGGCCGAAGTAGTCGGCCAGGAGCCAGGGTGCGATGAGCAGAATCGGAAACATGGTCGAGAGACCGGCTCCGGCCACTCCGACAATCAGAATGAAAGCTGCGGTGCGTCCACCGATCGGCTCCATGAGGTGGATCATCTCGAGCGTTGTCTCCAGGCGCAATCCCATGACGTGGAGCGTACCTGCACCGACAGCCATGATGATCGCACTCAAAAAGACCATGAGCGTAACAGAGACCAGCGCATCCCGCTTTTCGTGGCGGAGTTGTTCGATGCCCCACCCCTTCTCGGCCACCACGATACTGCGCATGACGAACACAACGGCCGAACAGGTGGTCCCCGCCATCGCGGCCACGATCCGGTAGGCGTTCGGATCGTCCGGAATACCGGGGATCATGCCGGCCAGAATTTCACTATAGGAGGGGCTCACCATAAAAAAGACGACCACGAAGCAGAAAACCAACAGGACAACGAATCCGGTCAGAATCTTCTCGAACAGTTTGTACTTCCCGTACCAGAGGGCGATCCACATGAAGATCGAGAGCACCAGGATAATCCAGAACGTGGAGATGATCTGAGCCGATGAGTCCGGAGCGATCGCCAGTCGGAATCCCTCCTGAATAAGTTCGGAGACGATTCCCATGATCGATAGCAGAGCCATGAGCTCGGTAATGATCATGGTCAAAAGGACGTAGATTGCCAACGCCTTTCCGATCACCGGAATCTGTGTCTTGAAATTATAGAGCGCGGTATTCCCGGTGACGAGGGAGAGGTGACCGTAGGCAACCATTAGTACATAGGTGAAGATTCCGGAGAGCAACAGTGCCCAAAAGAGCGTCATGCTGTACTGCGCACCGGCCATTCCCATGGTGGTGATACTTCCGGTTCCAATGTTGTACCCCATTAAAAAGAGACCGGGGCCGACAGCACTCAATGCAAGGGCGATCTTTTTCAGACGTCCGTTTCCCGGGTTCGACGTGCTCATGGTTGATAA
>JBNJFK010000071.1:0-9935 GCA_051746765.1 Bacteroidota bacterium | reverse complement strand
CGAAGAAACAGGGTCTCTCTGTGATTGTAGATCAGATCGTAACAGATTCGGTTCTGCATCAGCTCCTGTTCCTGCTCACGAACCGGCGAGCGATTCTCCATGGGAGCCATACCCAGAGGTGTGGCATTGATCAATAACACGGCCTCTTCGGCGTACGCCGTCCAGTTTTCATAACCACAGATCGTTACCCCATCGGAACGCATCAACCCCGGTGTCCGGCTTACCTGAATGATCTCCTCGATATCCAGCTGTCCGAGGGCGTGGAGTACAGCCAGACTGGCACCACCAGTTCCGAAAAGGATGGCTCGCTCTCCTGCAATGTCTTCGTGGTATGGTGTGAGTGGATCCCGAAATCCGTCCACGTCGGTATTGTATCCGACCCAACCATCCGATTCACGGACCAACGTATTCATCGCACCGACCGCCCGCGCCGTCTCGTCCAGCCGATCGACCCAATCAAGAAATTGCCGCTTATACGGAATGGTGATGTTGCAGCCCAGAAAAGACTCTCGATTCATCCAACTCGCAAAGGCCGGCAGGTCGTCAGGGAAAAGCTCGACTGCATGATAGACGGCATCCATACCGTAATACCGCAGTGCTTCATTATGCATGAGTGGCGAGAGTGAATGGCCAATCGGCTGACCAATAACCAGGTAATGCGGCTTTTTCGCCTCTTCAGATTCCACAAAACGGGAAAAGGATACCATAGGCACGTTGCTCCTTGTCGTATGGGCAAAAAAAATGCGCACCGTCAGAGGCGCGCATTCCAAAACAGGTCGTAGCGATGTGTCAGACAGTTACCTCGCTCTTTTCACTCTCCTGTTCTTCGTCACTTCCGGCCTCTTTGAACGTGCCGTTTTCGGCCAGTTCTTTGAATTTGCCCAAGTCGAGTGCAATCTGCTCATCCAACTTTTCGATGAACTCGGCCAATTCTGATTCCGGTTCGCCATAGAACGTTCGGTAATCGAGCGTGAAATCCACACGCGTACGTTCCCCGTTGTCGAGCGGTGTAAATCGAATGGTACCGGTCTGGTTCAGATTACCATTGATGGTAATCCAGGCAAAACGGGTGTTACGAAGATTGTCAATCAGATTTGTGGTCCAGCTGTACTCTTCACCCCCGATCAAGGTATGGTACTCAAAGGTCTGAGAGTTGACCTTCTCTACCTTGTCAATTCGGTCAAGAAACTTGGGAAAATGTACCGGATTGCAGAGCATCTCGTAGACCTTCGCCAGCGGCAGGTCAACATCTATTCTTTCGTGCGCCATAATGATTCTGTTATACGTCGAGAATGAACGGTTCTAATTCTCAGAAGTATCCTTCAATCCAACCGTATCGCCCGCATGAACGAGTGACCCGGCGGCATGCCCCCATGCCGGTTTACCCGGCACCATCCGATTCTGGAAAAACCGAACCTGCAACCGGGTTGGAGAAGGCCTCCTGCTCAATCTGTTTTGTGAGTGCGTAGGGCTAACCCACAATGCAATAAATTTACGCATATTTTGGATCAGCATCAATTGAAGTGCGGTGAAAATCTCACATTTGTTCCATTCTCTTTACCGTTGAAGTCGTCGGACAACCCGTTCACGGATCTCCTTCTCTATCTCTTCGACCGGTCGGAATGCATCCACAACAGAGATGCGGGCCTCTTCTCGGGCCAAGGCATCGAAGCCGGACACAACCCGATCAAAAAAATGATCTCCCGAACGCTCCATCCGGTCCGGCTCCCCTTGCAATCGTTGGGCTGCCTGCCCGGGCGTAAGTCTGAGATAGATCGTGAGATCCGGTTTGCAACCATGGGAAGCCAATCGGTTCAACCCGTGAATTTGATCCAATGAAGCTGCTCCCCGACCATAC
This sequence comes from Bacteroidota bacterium, assembly GCA_051746765.1. Classification (GTDB taxonomy): domain Bacteria; phylum Bacteroidota; class Rhodothermia; order Balneolales; family Balneolaceae; genus JBBEBE01. The sequence goes on along the minus strand of JBNJFK010000071.1, from coordinate 8,077 downwards.
CCTTGATAGGCAAGTGTTGAGTCATAAAACCGATCCAGGAGAACCATCTCTCCCTGCTCCAATGCAGGAAGGATCTGTTGACTCACCAGCTCGGACCGGGCGGCCGAAAATAGCAATAGCTCCGTTACCGAATCCATCGGCCCCCGATGGTGCAGAAGAATCTTTCGAATCTCTTCGGACACATCGGTTCCGCCAGGTTCCCGAAGCGCCCGTACCGTGTGCCCCTCCTCGCGAAGCCACGCCTCCAATCGCTGAATCTGGGTCGATTTTCCGGATCCATCAATTCCTTCAAAGGTTATCAGCATGTCGTATCCATTGATTATCGATCAAGGTTCACACTTTAAAATGGCTTTTTCAGTAACAAGCCAATCCAGTGGAACATCGTGCGGATCTGAAGGCAGGGGGGGATCCTGGAGTTGAAGAGAAAAGAGAAGACCTGCTGAAACAGCCGAAATTCCGCTCAAAAACCGGTCATACATCCCCTTCCCGTATCCCAACCGCCGTCCGTTTCGGTCGGCAGCCAGCAGAGGTACCAGTACCAGATCGATCTCATGGTCCGGAATGACCTCGCCTGAAAGCGGTTCTTCCATCCCCAACGGATGTCGCTTGAACGGAGTATCGATCGCAATTTGAACCGATTCCATCCCATTTGGTCCTGTTCTCGGTACGACCACCCGCTTTCCCCCACGAAGCATCTCTGAAACAAGGGGGGCGGTTTCCACCTCTCCGGTGGCTTGAATGGATCGGAAACAGTGGACCGTACCGGCATTCTGATAGACGAACCATTCGAGTAGTTGTCGGGTGATCCCGCGACTCCACTCCGTCCGTTTGACCTCGTCCAGCGAGCGTCTCCACGAGAGTAATCGCTTTCGCAGCTCCTGCTTCGTCTCCATCAGAGATAGATCCAGTGATGGCGGTCACTCTCCAGTGTCGGGTGCTCCTCCTCATCTTCAAACCAAACCAGCAAGCGTCGCCAAAGATCAGTTCCGTACCGATTCATGTAATAGATCACCGAGAGCTGTCGCTCCTGCGGTTTGCCGGAGGGGAAGAGATGCTCCCGAATCCGGTGGATACGTTCGATGGAGATCGATTGTTGCTTCTTGACCGCCCGCCATGTTCGTTTCTCCAGATCGGAAACTTCATTCAGTGCGCGGGTGACCGCCTTGTCTGCCGAGGCCTTGAGTGTTGGATCAATCGCCTCTATCCGTTCGATGCGCTCCATGGATTCTGAACGGATCTCCTCACGCCAATTCTCGAAGAGTGAGTCTATCTCGTATTTACAGTTTTGACGAACAAATTGTGACTCAAGGTCTTCCGGTCGTTGTGCATAATCTGTCAGTTCAAAAGGGAGTTCTCCGACCACTCGATCGATCGCCGGTTCCACCAGGGTGACACTCAATCGTGGAAGAAGCATCGGCATCCGCTGGCCGGCCAACCGATAGAGATCTTTCATCTGGGCAAAATAGGCAAGTTCACCTGGTCCGCAGACATATGCGAGTGTCGGCAGGAGTCGATCCTGCATGAGAGGTCGCAGAAATACATTGGGCGAGAATCGCTCCGGGTGAGATTCCATTTCTTCCAGGAGCTCGTCCGTTTTCCAACATCGCCCGTTACCGTTGTCCCAGGCATTCTCTTCGAGTCGAAGTTTTTGTCGTCCGTTCTCCGGATCCAGGTAAAAGAGGTTGGATTGCTGAACCAGTGCCTGCCGGTCGTACCCACGCTCCTCCAGTGCCACACTTTGTTTCTCCAGACTGCGAACCACCTCTTCCGGATGGGTCGCTGACGTCTGCATCGGAGCAAATGTCAACGCTTTGATGTCCGGATCATCACTACCGGCCAGTACAAGACCCTCATGTTCGAAAAGTTCCAGAAGAAGCCCGGCAAACGCTTCGCGGAATGTGGCTTGGTCATGGTAGGTCTTCTGCAAAAGCTCCCGAACACCGGGTGTAAAATCAGATACCTGCAGCAGGTCGAAAAACTCCGATTCGAAGGCTTTGAATTCCGGTCCCAAACGATCTCGCCCAACTGGCCCCCCTCCCGACTCGCTCTCCATCTTCAGTGGAACCCATCGATCCTGGTGAAGAAGCCCCAGCTCGATCGCTTCATCGAAATCGTGATCCTCGTCGGCAAGCCAAAAAACCGGGATCACCGGCCGGTTCAGCACCTTCTCCCATCGGCGAGCGTACAATATCGTTGTCAACGTCTTGTAAACCGTAAACAGTGGACCTCCGTAGAGTGTCAACTGTTGTCCGGTTACAACGGCCAGCGAGTCCGGTTCGGCCAATCGGTCAATCTGCTTGAGCCCGTTTTTGGACATGCCCAGTGACCGGTTGAACTCCCGCAATGCATTAACGGATGCATTGCGGTTTCCCACAAACTGAAACTCCTCTGCACGGGATTTCAGATCGCTCTCGCTCCAGGGATTGCCGTCAAAAAAAGGACGGAGTGAGTCCGGATCACGGGTGTACTCCTGAAAAATTTTGGAAAATGGAAGTGAATCAAATGGCGTCGAACAGCTTCTCACGTCAGCTTTTCAATTTGTTAATCTGGTCCCTCAGGCGGGCTGCCTTTTCATAATTCTCCGTCTCGATGGCCGACCTGAGATCTGCCTCCAGCTTCTCCAGCTCGCTCATCTCCCGGGATGCAGGTGTGGTCTTCTCTCCCGGTCCACCGGCAGAAGACTCCTCACCACCATCAATCGATTCGCCAGCCGTCAATCCGGCCTTCTCAAGAACCGTCTCGTCAACCAGGATGGGTGCGCCAAATCGAATAGCCAGTGCAATGGCATCACTGGGCCGAGCGTCCAATTCAAGGTTGTCGCTTCCCCTGTCCAAAAAAACCCGTGCAAAAAACGTTCCCTCCGATAGGTGATTAATGTACACCTCCCGAACCACGGAGTCGAAACTGAGGACGACGTTTCGCATTAAATCGTGCGTCATGGGCCGTGGAGGCTTGATCTGCTCCAATTCGAGTGCGATTGCCTGCGCTTCAAATGTCCCGATGATGATGGGAAGACGTCGATCTCCCTCCAGCTCCGTCAGAATCAGAGCATAGGCTCCCCCACTGCCCGGACTGGTCGAAAGTCCCAAAATCTCCATCTCTACTCTACTCAAAACAGATCCCCCTTTTCACTTTCGATTCACCTTCAGGGTCGAACGAAAGGTAACCATTTTTATGCTGCAAGAGTACCACTTCTCGGTTTTGGACCAGACCCGTACAGGCAGGATTCGGTGCTCTGACTGCTCGAAAGTTTGTATACTACGAAATGACGTCCGGGCATACCGGATGAAAATTGCCCGAGAGAACCCCCGATTTCAACTCATGACGAGTCCATTCAAGCCAGACTCACTCACTCCCGTTGACCGCAAACGCATCTCCTGCTTCTGGCCGATCGCCGCTCTTTTTCTCTTGCTGGTGACCACATTCAGCTGCTCAACCAACGAGGACTCCGAGTTGCAAACGATTCCCGAAAGCCGGACACCGGACCTGATTGCCGAGACATTCACTCCCAGATTTGCATCACCGGATTGCACACTCGAGGAGGAAGCGTGCGTCGAACTCTTCTTTCACTACCCCGTATACAACGATCTGGGTGAATGGACCGACAGCCTGACCCGCTGGACCGAAACACAGTTGGTCGAGCACCCCACACGTCAGCTGCACCGGGAAATTGAAGGTCTTGCCCATGAGTGGTTTGACGACTGGGAGCAGTTTCACGAGGAGATTGACGGATACCGTATCCCCTGGCGACTGGAACGCGCGGTAGAAGTGGTCTACGAGAATGAAGAACTGGTAACCCTCCACTTCAGTGAATTCAGCTTTGCGGGAGGAGCCCATCCAAATCAGTACGACTTTTTCCAATCCTTTACCAAACCGGAAGGGCGACGCATCCTTCTTCGGGACCTGACGCCGGACAGTACCTCCTGGGAGCGATTATTGGATCTGGCAGAAGAGCACTTTCGCTACACATTCGAGCTACTCGAAGAGCAGGATCTCGACGAAGCCGGCTTCTTTTTCGATGACGGCCGCTTTCATTTGACCGAGAACATCGCATTTACTCAGTACGGCTTGTTGATTCATTTCAACAGCTACGAAGTAGCCCCTTACACCATCGGTCCGATTTCGATCGAGCTCTCCTACGACGAGCTGGAACATTTGATCAAGAGCCGCTGGATGCCACCGACAAGTGAACGGCCAAGCTAATCCGAAACTCCTAATTCGAAAAACAGGATCTCACCATGGAACTGGACACTCATCGGATGTCGGGTTCTCCCCATGAAGCCATAGTGGTCGGATCGGGACCCAACGGTCTTGCAGCGGCCATTCGATTGGCACAAGCCGGGTTGAGAGTCACCGTACTTGAATCGGCCAAACACCCGGGAGGTGGAGCCCGAACCGAGGAGCTGATCGAGCCGAATATCTGGAACGATCCCTGCTCGGCCATTCACCCGATGGCCGTGGCCTCTCCCTTCTTTCGAACATTGCCACTCGATTCATACGATCTGGAGTGGATTCACCCGGAAATTCCGATGGCCCATCCCCTATCCCCCGGTGAGTCCGTTTATCTGCATCCGGATTCGGGTCGCATGAGATCGGAACTTGGCAGCGACGGAGATGCATGGATGAACCTCTTCGGCCGATTCACCGACGATTGGGAGACCTGGTGCGAGGACCTGCTTGCTCCTCTGCAAGTGCCTTCCCGCCCGGTTCGAATGGCCCGGTTCGGAAGTCTCGCCCTGCAGTCGGCTGCCGGCCTGGCCCGACGCCACTTTCGGGCCGAACCGGCTCGTGCACTCTTCGCCGGACTGGCTGCTCACAGCCTGCTCGATCTGAATCGCCCCGCCTCCGCCGCCATTGGACTGGTCCTCGGTGCTGCGGCCCACACCACCGGCTGGCCCATCCCGCGCGGCGGTGCCGCATCCATTACCCGGGCACTGATCGCTCATCTCGAACAACTGGGCGGTCGCATCCAGACCGGAGAGACGGTCCGCTCCCTGGATGAACTACCCGACGACCGTCCGGTCCTTCTCGATCTGACGCCTGCTTCGTTGATCGACATTGGCGCCCACCGATTTCCAGCCTCCTGGACACGAAAACTCCGGCGCTACCAGTACGGACCTGGATCCTTCAAGGCAGACTACCTCCTGAGCGACCCGGTTCCCTGGCTGGACCCGGGTCTTCACAAAGCGGGAACCATCCATTTGGGTGGGTCCATGGGCCAGGTCACCGCTTCCGAAGAAGCGGCAGCCGGTGGCACCCACTCCCCCGCCCCTTTTCTTCTCCTCAGCCAACCCTCTCTTTTCGACGCCACCCGCACCCCGGACGACCGCCACACCCTCTGGGTCTACGGACACGTCCCCAACGGGTCTGACCGGGATTTAAGTACCGTTATCGAGCGACGTATCGAACAGTTTGCCCCTGGCTTTCGTGCCACCATACTTGGCAGACACACCCGCACGGCTCACGGCTTCTCCCTCTACAACCCCAACTATCACGGAGGGGACATCAACGGTGGCAAAGCGAACCTGAGCCAACTCTTTCATCGGCCGATCTCTGCTTTCACGCCCTACGACACACCGCTGCCTCACCTTTTCCTCTGCTCCTCCGCCACTCCCCCGGGAGGGGGTGTTCACGGCATGTGCGGTTATCATGCGGCCAACCGTGCTCTGAAGAGGTTTGGAATCGAATGAAATCCCGAGCTCCGGCTATGAGAACCCTCCGAATTGCCGTACCTTGTCCCCCCTTGCCGACCCAGGGTTGGATCCCGTCATACGGGCACCCCAACCATCCGTTCGGCCACAGACTGAACCCGGGCCCGGAATCCCCCAATCGATTTGACCCTATACGGTTCGGGATCCGAATCGGAGTTTCGGAGAAGAGACGACCATGATACGAAACCTCAAAGAGTTTGGACGACGGCTTGTGCAGACCGAGCACTCCTCCAGCAAGGCAGGATCGGGGATCTGGACCGTGCTTACCCTGACAGTCGCTCTTCTGGTCGCTATTCCCGTTCTCACCGTACTTGCCAATATTTTTGTTCCTGCCGGTGAGATCTGGGCCCATCTGGCCTCTACGGTACTTCCCGACTACGTGCGGAATTCGCTCACACTCATGATTGGAGTCGGATTTGGTATCTTCATCATCGGAGTGGGTACCGCGTGGATCGTCACCATGTGTCGCTTTCCGGGCCGGAATCTGTTCGATTGGGCCCTTATACTCCCGATGGCAGTGCCGGCATATCTTCTTGCCTACACTTATACCGACTTTCTCGCCTTTGCCGGTCCGGTCCAGACACTGCTTCGTGACGGGTTCGGATGGGCTGCCGGCAGCTACTGGTTTCCTGATATCCGCTCCATTGAAGGGGCCATTCTGGTCATGTCATTTGTCTTCTATCCGTATGTTTATCTTCTCTCAAGGTCGGCGTTTATGGAACAGTCCACGACGCTTCTGGAGGCGAGTCGCAGTCTCGGTTGTACACCATTCGAAAGTTTCTACAAAGTCGCCCTTCCACTGGCCCGGCCCTCCATCGCTGGTGGCATGGCGCTCGCACTGATGGAGACTCTCAATGATTTCGGAACGGTAGACTACTTTGGTGTTCAGACATTTACGACCGGAATCTATCGCACCTGGTTCGGACTGGGCGAACCGGTAGCTGCAGCGCAGCTATCGGCCTTTCTGCTGCTCTTTATCCTGATACTGATTTTATTGGAGCGCTGGTCCCGCAACCGAATGCAGATGACCCAGGAGTCCGGCAGCCGTTACCGTCAGAGCAGTCGCTATCAACTTCGTGGCTGGAAGAAGTGGGGATCCGTAGCTGCATGCAGCATGCCCGTCATCGTCGGTTTCCTGATTCCATTTCTCATTCTGGTCAACATGCTCTTCTCTAATTTGGATGCAGCAATCAATCACCGTTTTCTGCAGTATGCATTCAACACCTTGACCATCGCTTCACTTGCCGGTGTATTGGCCCTGATCATTGCCCTGGTAATGGCCTACGGTGTTCGGCTCAACCCAAGCTGGCCCACACGAACAGCCACACGTATCGGCTCTATGGGGTATGCGATACCCGGTTCGGTCATCGCGGTCGGTATTTTGATTCCGTTCGGTTGGTTTGACAATACACTCGACAGCTGGATGCGGGAAAACGTCGGAGTCTCCACCGGCCTGTTACTCAGCGGGACCATTGTTGCATTACTCTTTGCCTATATGGTCCGTTTTCTTGCTGTCTCTTTTACTACGGTTGAATCGAGTTTGGGAAAGATCACTCCCGACATGGATGAAGCGGCCGAGGGACTCGGTTACCGATTCCATCAAATTCTTCGAAAGGTGCACATGCCGATCATGCGTAGCTCCCTGTTTGCCGCCATTCTGTTGGTCTTTGTCGATGTCATCAAGGAGTTACCGGCCACACTGATCGTCCGGCCGTTTAACTTTGACACACTGGCCGTACAGGTCTATCGACTGGCAAGCGACGAGCGCCTGGCAGAATCGTCCGGTGCCGCACTGGCCATTGTACTGGTGGGGATCCTGCCTGTGATCATCCTTAGCCGCTCGATGCGGCGAAAGAATGATCATTAACCGGCCAGCCGGTTTATCTGCGGAAATGCAGAGATGAGCACCCATCGAATTTACTCCCCGTACCGGCCAGGCCGTTCTGTCCGAAAGCAGACAGGGAATCGTCTATGACACCTTCTCGAAAAGGATGTTTCGGACACGGCCGGTATGAACGCGCAAGCCGGTAATCTCTCCTTCGTTATTCTCCTCGAAGTGCAGTTCCCAACTGCCGGCTCTCCACTCCAGTCGATCGTCGGTAGGTTCCAGGGGTCCATTGGGCCGGACACGACGGTTCAAAAGCAACCGTCCGTCCTCGATCTCAAGTTCCAACTCCGACATCACCTCTTCGCTTTGATATGTCCCCTGAAAGGGCAAGAGCCACGCTCTGAGTCGGTCGGAAAGCAGCTGTTCCACGACACGACGAGTGATCTCTCCAGGTTCGATATCTCCCCGGTTGCAGAGTGTCAATACGGAGAGATTCTCCTCCGGATAGCGACGAAGATCGTGCCGAAAGCCCATAAAG
>JBNJFK010000070.1:0-10007 GCA_051746765.1 Bacteroidota bacterium | reverse complement strand
GATCGACGAGCGCAGCGTGAAAGGGAGCGCCTGGAGAACCGTACCGGACGGGGTCTATCGGGAGTCGATGCTGCAGACGGCCGTGGTGGCGCACTTGATCGAGTACCACCGAAAACGAGGAACCTGGGATCGGGTGCCGGACCTGTTGATCGTGCTCACCGAGTTTGCCAAAGCGAAACTGGTCGAAGGCGGGATTCCGGAGGAGAAGATGGTGGTCAAGCCCAACTTTACCGAAGATCCGTTCAAAACGGTGTTGGAGGGGACGCCGAACTCGGACCTGCGCGATCATTCTGCCTTTGGAGATCCATCCCGAAAACCGGTCTTTCTCTACGTCGGTCGGATAAGCCCGGAAAAAGGAGTGGAGGATCTGATTGAGGCATGGAAGCGGCGAAATCCCGAAGCGACGCTCCGTTTGGTTGGTGACGGTCCGCTGAGAGCCTCTCTTCAGAAGAGTTCGGTTCATTGTCCCGATATCGAGTGGCGGGGAGCCGTAGTGCACGAGGAGGTGCTCCGGGAGATGGCATGTGCCCGTGCGCTGCTCTTTCCGTCACGATGGTACGAGGGGTTTCCAATGACGTTGGTCGAATCCTTTGCTTGCGGGTGTCCGATAATTGCGACCGATATCGGAAGTCAGGGTTCGATCGTCCGGGAGGGCGAGACGGGCTTGAAGGTGCCTGCAGGGGATCCGGACGCCATTGTCGAAAAGGTCCAACGACTCATTGAAAACCCGGAACTCGCCCACCGGATGGGAGAGAAGGCTCGTCACACCTATGAGTCCAACTATTCGCCGATTCGGAACCTGGAGCGGCTCGAGGTGATCTACGAGGAGGCCGTCGAACGCTCGCGCTCCTGAATTTGGCTCACGATCCAACGGTAGGTCTCCTCCACTCCTTCGCGAAGGGGTCGGGACGGTGCCCAGCCGAGCTTTTCACGAACAAGGGCGTTGTCGGAGTTGCGGCCGGCGACGCCAATCGGCCCGTCGATATTCTTGATGGAGAGGTTTTTACCGGAGATGTCAATCACCATGCGGGTGAACTCCTGAATGGAAATCATCTCCTGGGAGCCGATGTTGACCGGACCCGAGAAGTCGGACTCCATGAGCTTGCGGACGCCGTCGATGCACTCATCCACGATCAGAAACGAGCGGGTCTGTTTGCCGTCTCCCCACACTTCGACTTCACCGCCATCATCGGCCAACGCCACTTTCCGGCAGATCGCGGCCGGCGCCTTCTCGCGTCCGCCATCCCAAGTCCCGAGCGGACCGAAGATGTTGTGAAAGCGCGCCACCTTTACGTCGATGCCGTGATTTCGCTGGTAGGCGAGGTAGAGCCGCTCGCTGAAGAGCTTCTCCCATCCGTACTCACTGTCCGGATCGGCGGGGTAGGCGCTGTCCTCGGAGCACTTCGGGTTGTCCGGATCGGTCTGGTTGTAAGCCGGGTACATGCAGGCCGACGAGGAGTAGAAAATTTTGGGGACATTTTTTTGAACCGCTTCGTCAAGCACGTTCAGATTGCAGAGCGCACTGTTGTGCATGATGTCTGCGTCGTTATCACCGGTGAAGACGAATCCCGCGCCACCCATATCGGCTGCCAGCTGATAGATCTCGTCCAGATCACCGGTGACGATATCGGCCACCACGCGGGGATCTCGCAGATCGCCCAAGACAAACTCGTCTGCTTCGCTTGGGTGAAATTCGTGCTTCTTGAGATCCACGCCCCGAACCCAATAACCTTCACTCTTGAGTCGGGAGACCAGATGACCTCCGATGAATCCGCCTGCTCCGCATACCAGTGCTCGTTTCTGTCCCATCAAATCTTTTTCTTCGTGTCGTTGATGAACCTTGAATGTCAATCCTTTACACCGATCCCCTTCAAGAGTGCTCGGGCGGCGACCCATCAGGCTTCCATTCAGTGCCCCGTCACCGTTCTACGTCCGGAATCCCGGCGGGGTTTCATATGATGCTACGAAGGATCGCTCCCAGTCGCTACAAACTACGCCACACCCGCCATTTGTCAAAGGGAACAAATCTGGGCGGGCTGCTTGCCGATGTCAACCAGGCTCTTTGTCTCTGTCCGGTCGAGTGAACCTCCACCGCAGAAGATCCAACGTTGCGAGCCAGAGAAAGGAGGGAACGATCACCGCATACCGCCGCCAGAGCCGCTTGGGTTCGGAGAGCAAGCGAAAGAGCCACTCCAGCCCGTCCTTCTGCATCCAGGAAGGGGCACGGGGAATGCGACCCGTGTGAAAGTCGAAATCTGCACCGACGGTTACAATGAACCTTGCGTTGCAGTGTCGGGCAAGGGTCTTTGCAAAAAGCTCTTGCTTGGGGGTGCTGAGACCCACCCAGACGATGTCGGCATCCACGTTGTCAATCTTTTCCCCGATGGCTGGGTAGTCAAAATTTTCCACGTCCCGAAACGGAGGGGTGAGTGTGCCAGCGATCCGGTAATTGCCGAAATTTTCGGCGCAGGCAAGCTTTAGCTGCTCGGCCACGCCATCGGCGCCGCCACAGAGAAAGTGAGTAACCGATTGCGCTGCGGTTCGTCTCATGACTAAAGAGAAGAAGTCGGGACCGTAGCAGCGCTCCATTTTTCGAGCGCCTTTTGCGCGACCAACCCAGACGCCCGGCATGCCGTCGGGAAGATTGATCCAGCAGGAGTGGAGCGCCGATCGAAAACGAGCGTTCGAACGAGCATGAACCAACCCGTGCGCGCCGGTCGCGCTGATGCGAAGCGGTTCGGGATGGAGGTGAGCATCGCTCTCTTCGCACACACGCAGGACCCGATCGGCCGCATCTTCGGGAGATCCGGCGAAAAGAGGAACGTCGAGGACGTCGACAGAGAGGGGCCGGGGAGCGTTCAGTTGCTTGGAATTCGTAGGTAACGGGCTCCTGCTCATGGAATTTTAAAAAATATTTAATGGTACATTTCACAAACCCGAAAATCCGGGGCCAGACGTAGCGGATGGAACCGTTTGTGCGTAACGGGCGTACAAACAGGAATAGAATAATAAACCTGAATATGGACCAATATAATCATCGGAGAGTCGCTGGAAGGCGATCATCCGATGGGAAAGTACAGGTTCATTGGAAAGAAAACAGAAACAGGCTATCTTTTTGACTTGGAACGAGCAGTCATGGACGCACAGACCCCGGCCCTGTTGACCGTAAAGGAACGATTTAAGAGAGAAACAAAAGCTTGGCGAGAGTCGGAGCACACGCAGTTCGTGGATCATGGATCCATGGAATCGGCAGACGTGCGCCCGAGAAATGGGAATGGTCACCATAAGAATGTTCAAAACGGAAACGGCAATCTTCACGTATTGAACGGATCCGAAAGCACTGAACAAACTCTGGAAAATGGGAACGGTGCTGCCACGAATGGGCACGCAGTGAGGAACGGACACCCCGCTATCACTCCGACTCGTCTTCGAACGATTGTGGCTGCGCGAGAGTACAAGGGGAAACGGACACTGGATCTGTCGATCGGTTCGGTCGCATTCCTGGCTTTCCTGTTGCTGACACCCGTGATTGCGCTGGGAATCAAACTCAACTCCAAGGGACCGGTCTTCTACCGACAAAAACGGACCGGAAAGAAGGGTGAGGTATTCGAATGCCTCAAGTTTCGAACCATGAAGAGCGGTTCGTCCAAGCCGACCGGTCCGGAAGGGACCCCCGACATTACGACCCGGGGAGATGATCGGATCTTTCTTTTCGGACGCCTGCTTCGCCTGTTGAACCTGGACGAGCTACCCCAGATCATAAACGTCATGAAGGGGGAGATGAGTTTGGTTGGCCCGCGACCCTACCCGATCGAGGAGTGTGCCTGGTGGAACAGTACGTTCGAGGATTTCTACTTGCGATACGGCGTGCGACCCGGCATCACGGGTGTGGCCCAGGTCAAAGGGTACAGAGGCGGGACGCTGGACGAAGAGCTTATGCGACGACGAACCGACTTTGATCTTATCTACGTACAGAAGAACTCCCTTTCTCTGGATCTGAAGACCATTCTGATGACCGTTGGGCAGATGGTGAACCTGAAGACCAATGCCCATTAACGGGATGGGACTGCGTTCGGAAGAGTCGTCCGCAACCCTGAGAAGTACTCCCAAGAGGGAGGATCAGGAAACTCGCAATGAGGAACCCTCAATTGCTCTCGTTACCGTTCTCTTCAACGGAAAGGAGAATCTCACCGACTTCTTTGAAAGTGTAGCCCGTCAAACGGTACCCAAACTGCACCTCTACCTGATTGACAACTCACCGACACCGGATGTGCTGGAGCAGGCGCTGATTTTCTCCGAGCAGCTCTCCTTTCCGGTGACCTCCCATCGCAACGAAGAGAACCTTGGAGCGGCGGCAGGAAACAACCAGGGAATTCAGCGAGCGATTCAGGATGGGCACGACTACATTTTGCTTCTCAACAACGATCTATATTTTCCGGAGGAGACCTTTCAGCGCCTGTTGAACCACGCGAAGCAGAGGGGGGAGTCCATTCTTTCCCCGAAAATCTACAATGCGACGACGGGGCAAATCTGGTTCGCTGGGGGGCGGATGCTTCACCAACGGGGGATCAACTCTCACCGTGGGGCCACTCATGAAGACCGGGGGCAGTTCGACAGAGTCGAATACGTCGAGTATGCCCCCACCACATTCATGCTACTCAAGGCAGATGTCTTTCGAGGCGTGGGCCTTCTGGATGAGGCCTATTTTGCCTATTTCGAGGATACCGACTTCGTGATGCGGGCCAATCGAATGGGGTATCGAATCTGCTACTGCCCGGATGCGACTGTTTACCACAAGGTGAGCTCGACGACTGGAGGGAAGCAGAGTAATTTCTCGCTCTACTACCTGAATCGGAACCGGGTCTACTTTATTCGCAAACAGTATCAAGGCCTGAAAAAAGCGCGTGCATTTTTGGGAGCGGCCCGCGAGAAGTGGCGATGGTATAGAACGGCGGACACCGGGCAGCGAAAGATCTTCCGAGAGGCCGTGCGTGACGGGTGGCGGATGCCGGTCTCTGGCACGTAGTTTTCAGGTCCGTCACGTCTCCGCATCGGAATAGCAGACGACTGAAACACAGTCATTGCAATCGAAAAGCATTAACTATCGTCGTTCGAAGGTATCTACCTGAAAGAGGAGCTTGAAGATGGTGATGAACGAGTGGAGTTTTAAAACGCAATAGACAGCGATTGCGATCAGCTTTTCTCGCACACGCAAGTTCGAGTTCTTGCATACCCTCTTTCCCCCTTGCACCGGCGGCAGGAGCAGCCGGATCATTATTGACGAGACAGCTCGCCGGTTCGAACGATTTCTTCTGTACCACCCGCCCATGGCGCGACGGTTCTTTCGCAAGAGATCCGAAATTTTGGTTCGGGCGGGGTGGCGCACAACTGCGTTTTCAGCGTACGAAATTCGGTAGCCGTGACGGTCGGCGCGTTGTCCCCACTCCAGATCCCCGCCTGAGTAGAGATCCGGGTTAAAGTACCCAACCTTTTCGAAGACGTCTCGCCAGGCGAACATGTTGGCTGTGACCCCAAACTTCTCGCTACGAACATACTCCTCCTGAGGGAAGGCAAACGCCTTTTCATAGATTTCGACCCAGTTCAAGCGATCGCTCCGGAAAAAGAGCTCGACTCGCCCGGCGACCCGATGAATGGACGGATTCTCGAGTAGAGCTGTAACACCGCTTTTAATCCAATCGACGTCTGGAATGCAATCCGAGTCGGTAAAGGCCAAGATGTCTCCCGTGGCCTCCCGGATTCCCCGGTTTCGAGCAGCGTAACTACCGGGGACAGCTTCATCCAGGAGTCGCAGATTTACAGAGTCCGGTTCAAACGGGCTGTCATCGCCCGGATCATTGTTGATGACGAGAAGCTCCAATCGATCCTTAGGGTAGCGTTGAGCTTCAAGTGCATCCAGGCAGGATTGCAGACGCTCCCAGTCCCGGTAGACCGGAATGATCACCGAAACAGTGGGGAGTTCCTGTTCTGTTCGACTTTTTGAGCTGATCATGGGTCTGAATCTACAACTTGGCAGCCAGACTCACGAGAAAAACGGGGTTTTATTGCAACATCCACTGCACACCCGCTTGCAGGTGAATGTTTCGAAGGTCGTTCCAGGTAAACTCGTCCCATCCCCACTCCGGTCCGTAGTGATCGTAGTCGAAGCGTCCGTAATTCATCATCGTGGTCCAGGAGGCCTTCGCGGTCAGAGCGATCGGGCCGGTAAGCCAAAGAAGGTCCAGACCCACGGTTAGATCCGTGCGGTGTCGCTTGTAATCTCCCCATGAGGTGTCTCTGCCGAGGGATTGATCGTACTCGTAATGGAACTGGTTGTTGTCTGCCTTCCGCTGGAAGAAGAGCCCCAGGCGTCCCCAGTCGGTCAGTGCGTCCAGTTTCAAAAACTGACTGTTGGAGCCCGGACCAATGGCTGCCCCCAACAATTGCCCCCTGTTCGTGTGTCCACCAGGGATGTCCGGGTGGGCATAGCGATACCCTTGCGGCCGGACCAATGCGAGATACGATGGGGTCAAGTTTGTGAACTCCATGTGCGCCCGAATCCATCGAGCTCCGGGAAGCGTGGTCGGGAAGAGTTTCTGAAATCCGAAGGAGTACCCACTACTGTGGTGCGGTTCCATGAGAAAGTCTCGGGAGTCCCAAGCATAATCATCCCGCATGAATTCCCCGAAGATCTCGAATTGGGACTCCGGCCAGATCCAACGGGCATAGATCGAGTTCAGGGCATAGCGCAACTTGCGCTCGGAGTCATCCCCCTGATTCTCTTGCAGTTTCTTCAGATAAAAAGGATCCAGTACGGCTCGGATATCTCCCCAGCGGCGCTCGCCGTCCGGCAGGGGCGAGTGAACCATGCGGATGAGTCCAAGAGTCAGATCGGGAAGCATGGAAGGAGACCACGAGAGGTGAAGGCCGCTCAGGTAGCGGTCGACTCCCTCGCCGTACTCAAACCCGCTGCCTGAGAGGTCCAGATTCCCGCCGGCTCCCAGGCGATCCATTTGCTCAAAGCTCATATCACGAAGCCCTTCATGATACCAGTCCGAGTAAGAAAGCCGCCCACCGATCCATCGCGCTTGAATGTCGCCCACCCAGGGAACAGTAATAGGCCGTCGCGTGCCGATAAACGTGTGAGCAAACCCCGGAGAGTTGGTACTCATCACGAGTGGATACCGTCCGGCGGGGCCCCACCAGAGCGGATCGGTCCCGTATCCGATCTCCACGGATCCGTAGTGAGCTCGAATCGAGCTGTGACCCGGATCGAGGGTCCAGTACGGGTCGGGACCAAACCGGAAGGGTGCATCGATGCGATCTCCGATCCCTTCGGTCGTATACCACGACTCCCCGTTTGGATCCAGCGGGATAAATCGGGGCTCCGGGAAGTCGTTGTTCTGCTGCCAGATCAGATGAGGCCGCACCGACAGCGACAGATAGTCGGAAGTAAGATATCCGCCGGCCAACCACTCGGTCGTGATGCCTTTGCCGTACCACGCCGCAGCGTTGTTGATTCCCTGTGGGTGTCGTGAATTGGTGGTCAGCTGCATCGACGGGTTCCAGAGTCCCCCCCGAACGGAGTATCCATTTCCAATCCACGGGATGGTGAACTCTTCTTCCATCCGAGGAAGGAGCCCTCTCCACCATGGAGAACCGGGTTGGGGACCATCATTTTGATTCAGTTCACCCCAAACGGAAGTATCAAGTCGCCAAATCGGACGGTGTGTGAATCCGGACTCTGATTGACCATACAGTAGCTCTCGGATATGGAGTTGTTCCTCCTCCAAGCTGCCAACCGGAAGGACCTGCCCAATGGAAGTGAACGGAAAGCCCAGAAAGAGACCGAATATGAGGACAATGGATCCGGTTCGAATCAAGTGGTATTGAGATGTGAGAAACTTCACTGGCTCACCTCCCGGAAGATCGCCGTGACCTTTTGATCCTTGAACACATTCATAATCTCAGGATTGGCCGGCCGGTTGAATGTGAAGTTCTCCCCGCGCCACTGGACGAATTCCCATCCGGGAGCCGGTTTTGCTCGAAGCTCCATGCGTTGCCCGTTTCCGTAATAGGTCGTCATCTCCTCCCGGAAGGGCTCATCCGTATAGGCGGGACGATGCTCGACCAACCCTTCTCCCTGTATCGTGATGGTTACTTCCCATGGACGAGGGACAAAGTAGGCAACGACTTGAAGGTCGGAAGTAATGCGGAATTCGACTGGATTCTCCCGACTCTCCAAATCTCCTCCCCATCGGTGGAAGATATATCCGTTGTGAGGGTCGGGGATGGCTCGAAGAGTCACGTTCTCTCCCGAGTTGAACTCCCGGGAGGGTGGACTGCTGATCCCAGCATTGGATGGGGAGGAGCGTACCTGAAGTTCTACAAGTTCACTTTGACCCACCAGATCACATCCCGTAATCCCCAAAAGAAATAGAGAAACCCAATACAGAGGAACCAGGTTCAGGAGGCATGTTGAATGGCCGTCCTGGATGTTATTACGCCTACCACCCTCCTCGTGAGAAAAAGAAATCCACCTAAAACGCATAGGTCACCCCCATCTGAAACTGCACGTTGGTCAGGTCTCTCCGCGGAACGTCGGTCAGGGGTATGACGGGATCCCCGACATCGAACCGACCGTAGTTGTCAAGCTTGCTCCAGACGAGCGAAGCGGTCAGGTAGTAAGGTCCCGGTCCGTAGAGCAGCTCACTTCCGATGTTCAGGTTCACACGATGACGGACGAAGTCTCCAAACCGGTCGTCAGAGGGGATCGATCCGATGGGAAATCGCTGCACATGAAACGACTCATTTTCCGCAACGCGTTGCACAAAACCGCCCACCTTCCAGTCTCCTCTGTATCCCGTCAGTCCCAAATATTGACTGGTCGATCCTGGCCCGATCGCCGCTCCCAACACCTGTCCACCGTTGGTATGTCCGTGACGCACGGAGCCATGGGTATAGTAGTAGGCTTGCGATCGAACGGCATCCGTTAATGTGATCGCCAAATTGGTGAGCTCCAGGTGCACCTTCCAGAACTCGGCCCAAGGTCCGTCCACAAGCTTTTGCAGGCCGATTGCCCACGCTCCGTTGTGATGCGGCTCATTGGCAATGTCGCGCAGATCCTGGCTGTGATCTTCTCGGAAAAATTCGCCCCAGATTTCGGCTCGGGCTTCCGGCAGGCGAAGTCGGGCGTAAATGGAGGCCACCTGGTTTCGGTTGACTCCACCTCCGACAGCCCCGGTCTCCTGAAGTTCACTAGAGAGTTGTCCCTTCTGAAACGGGTCAAAGAGAACCGTCACGTTGTCCCACTTGAGGCCATCCGGTTCGTAGATATGATAGACCCGAGTCAGTCCAAAGGTAAGATCTTCCCAAAACGAAGGTTGCCACCAGACGTTGATTCCGTTGATCATCCGGTCGATACCTTGCGTGGGCCCATCGTAGTAGTCGGACTCCTCGCCATAGCCGACCACCCATCGAAATCCGACACTCCCCACCCACGGAATGTGAAGAGGGGATCGGGTTCCCAAGAAGGCGTGGGCAAATCCGGGGGCGTGCCCGCTCATTACGAGTGGATACCGTGTGGCCGGGCCCCACCGCAGGGGCTCCGTGCTGTACCCGGCCTCCATGGGGCCAGCGTGTAGGCGGATGGAGCTATACCCCCAACTGGTGGTCCAGTAGGGGTCCGATCCAAATCGTAAGGGGGTATCCAACGAAGTTCCGATCCCTTCGGCCACGTATCGAACCTCTCCATTCCCATCTTGCGGGACAAACCGAGGCGACCGGAAATCCGAATTCTCCTGCCAGACCAAGTGGGGCTGTAGCGAAAGGCTAACGAAACGGGAAGAAAGCCAAACCCCACCCATTCCCTCAAATGTTTGCCCACGACCGTACCATGCGGCTCCGTTGTTTTCGCTGTACGGGACCCGAGTGTTGAGCGTCTGTTGGAGCCAGAAGGGGTGAGTGCCCACGGTCGCACCCAATGGGAGTGTCCATTGCAAATCGGACAC
>JBNJFK010000069.1:0-10007 GCA_051746765.1 Bacteroidota bacterium | reverse complement strand
TACTGAGGGAGAGATGACGGTTCCGGTGCGTATTCGGGATCTTCCGGATGGGGAGCAGATCCGATACCAACCCTCTACTGTCAATATTCGGTATGAAGTACCGATCGAGCAGTACAATACGGTTCGGGAGGCGCGACCATTCCAGGCGTATATCGAATACAGTGATCTGATGGCAGATACAACCGGGTCCCTGTCTCCCCGAATCGAGACGTCAGAAGGGGATTGGACGATCCGGGTACGACAAATTCGTCCGAATCGAATTCGCTACTTCAGGATTGTTGAACCGTAGCTGTAAAGGGTTCAAGTGCCTCATCGAGGGAACGACCGCCCGGAAACCACTCGCGGATGGCGAGGAGAACTTCGTCGACCAGTGTGTCCGGACAGGAGGCACCCGAGGTGAGTGCGATGGTTGGTGAATCGGGAAGTTCATCCAGCCAACCATCGGTCGTCTCCATCTTGCCGGTCCATTGATTAAAGTGACGAATCGCGTCCCGCTCGAGTTCCGTCACATCCCGAATGTGGTAAGTGGGACAGTGCTTCTCCAGGATTTCTGCCAGATGCATCGTATTGGAGCTGTTGTAGCCCCCAACCACCAGAGCCAGATCCGGTTCGGCATTGGCCAAGCCATACGTTGCTTGTTGATTTTCGTGCGTTGCATAGCAGAGTGTATCGGAGGTGTCGGCAAATCGTTCACGCGCTCCTGATTCCCCAAAACGATCGCGGGCCGCATCCTTTAGAATGCGCATCACCTCTTGAGTTTCGGTTGCCAGCATGGTTGTCTGGTTGATGACTCCGAAGGTTTCCAGATCTCTCAACGGGTCGAACCCGGGAGTGGAGGTCTCCCCGAAATGGAGTTGAAAATCACTCGTTGGTCGTTTTCCGGTCATGATTTCGGCGAGAATCGTCGCCTCCTCAGGATTCAGAACAACGACTACGGGGGAGTGTTCCGAGGCATGAGAAAAGGTCGCACGTGTCTCCTCGTGGTACGCTTTCCCGTGAATGACCAGGCTGTACCCCTTCTTTCCGAGCTGCTTGCCACGTTTCCACACTTTCTCGACAAACGGACAGGTTGTATTGAACCGGTAGGGATCAATCCCCCGGCTTTTCAAGCGATCCTCGATCTCGAGCGTTGTGCCGAAAGCCGGTACAATCACCAGACTGTCACGATCAATCGATTCGATCGGAATTCGTTCGGTTCCGTCGGTTTCGAATAGAAACGAGACCCCACGTTTTTCAAGGTCCTCATTGACCGTAGGATTATGGATCATCTCGCTGAGAAGATAGATCTTTCTGCCAGGATTTTCCTCCAGTGTACGATAGGCGATATCAATTGCATTTTCGACACCGTAACAGAAACCGAAATGGCGCGGGATCAGAAATCGAATCGTATCCAGATCCAGCATGGATGGAGAGAACTCCCGTTTTCGGGGGTCGTCAATACGATTGGCTTCCTTGACCGTTCGGATGACGGGTGATTGGTACAGATCGGGAATGTCGAATTTTTTTCGTGCCATTGCATTGCTCCTCTGGTTCCGCCCTCAATATATGAAATCCGAATCGGATCAGGAGGGGTCGGTCGGTACATCGTCGAGTCGAACGCCCACCAATTTGCTGACTCCGATTTCCGGCATGGTGACTCCGTACATCATCTCTGCTTTGGACATGGTCTTCTTGTTGTGCGTGATGATGATAAACTGTGTCTGTTCACTGAAGCTGCGAATCATGTTTGCAAACCGGTCGATATTGGCATCGTCGAGAGGAGCGTCTACCTCGTCCAAAACACAGAAAGGGGAGGGCTTGACAAGGTAAATGGCAAAGAGGAGCGCAATCGCCGTGAGCGTTTTCTCGCCTCCAGAGAGTTGGTTGATGCCGGAGGGGCGTTTCCCTCTCGGGTTGGCTTTGATCTCGACCTTCGCCTCGAGCGGATCTTCTGCATCTTCCTCAATCAACAGATCACAGTAATCATCTTCCTGGAACAGCGTCCCGAAGACGGTAATGAAATTGGATCGGATCTGTTGAAACGTCTCGTTGAATCGTGTGGTTGCTGTTTCGTTGATCTCCTCGATTGTCTGCCGTAATTCACTCTCGGCATTGTGAAGGTCCTCGACCTGTTCTTCCAGGAATGCAAGTCGCTCACGTTCTTCTTCAAACTCTTCAATCGCAAGCGGGTTCACATCTCCGATGCGATTCAGTTTCTGTTTCAGTTCGGCGATTCGGGCCTTGGCCGTCTCCCTATCCATCTCTTCGGGAAGATCCTCCTCCAGCTGCTTCATGAGCAGACCGTAGCCCTCCCAGATATAGTCGGACAACGCTTCGGCCCGAATGGTCAACTTCTCTTGTGCCATCTCCAGGTGGTGAAGAAGTTCGAGATTCACCTCCTTTTGGTGTCGGAGAGTTTTTAGCTCCTTCTCCAACTCCCGAATCTCTCCACGCTGTTTTTGTGTGGTGGCTTCGGCCTGAGTGAGGGCGTTATCCAGCACTCCTTTTTGAGATCGCTTCTGTTCCAGTTGTTCCCGGGATTCCCGGATGGTCTCCTCGTGACGTTGGATGGCCTTTTTACTCTCACCGGTCAGCGTCGTACGCTCTTCAATTCGTTTCTGTATGGACTCGATACCATGGTCGGCCCGGTCGTAATCTTTTTTCAGATTGGCGATTCGGTTCTTGTGATCCTGGTGAGACAGGCGGGCATCGTTATAACGATTTTGTGCAATGGATCGCTCCTTTTCCAGTTTCTCCAGTGTGGACTTGTGCTCCTCTTGTTTGTCTTCCAACTGACGGATCGCCTGCTCCAACTCCGATTCACGAGGGGAGAGTTGGTCCAACTGTTCCCTGGCCGTCGTTTCACTGCTTTCCAGATTAACGAGACGATTTTTGAGGTCTCCGACACTTTTTTCGTACATCTGGATAGCCGATTGTGTCCGATTGGCGACCTGTTCCAATTTTTGGGCATCCTTCTCGGTCTCTTCCAACCGGGTCCGGATCTCTCCGATCCGGATATTGCCCAACTCGTCCTCCAGTTGGGTGAGCTGCTGTTCCTGTTGAACCCGCTGCTTTTCCGTCCGCCCGGCCTTCTCCTCCAATTTATCCAGTTTGTCGCGGAGACCCAGTCGCGCTCCGGCCTGGTCCCCCTGGCTTCCGCCTCGGAGAAATGAGTTTCGACTGATCCACTCCCCTTCAAGTGTGACAGCGAGAGTTCCTTCATCGCCTAGAAGACGACGAGCTTGTGCAAGATCTTCGGTCAACAGTGTCTCCCCAAGAAGAAGTTCTGCGAGCGGTCGAATCGGGGAGTCGAACCGCGTAATCGACAGGATGGAGTGGCGTCGTACCGGATAGTTCTCCCGTAGCTCGTCAAGCGGTATGAATGTAGCTTGTCCCTTTCGATTCTCTTTGAGAAGTCGGCTTGCCCGGATGGCCTCCTCCATGGTGCCGACAACCACAAAGTGGATGGTATCTCCAAGCGCGGTTTCCAGTGCGACAGCATGTTCTTCGTCCGTATGGAGTAGAGAAGAGACGACGTCGAGACGGGAGAAGGAGGAAGCGTGATTCTCCAGGAGCCAGCTGACGCCGGAAGGGAAATACTCATGGGATGCTTCAAGATCTTCGAGAAGCCGGATCTCGGATCGAATCGCCTCTTCCTGGCTACGCAGGGCACGAATGGCCTCACGTAACGTTTCCCGCTTGTCCTCGAGCACCTCTTTTCGGTGAGTGGCCTGTTCAATTTCCGACCGTATCGAGTCTGTATCCTCTTTCAGAGGGGTGAGTTTTTTCTGTATCAGTCCCAGTTCACCCTGTTGTATGGAGATTTCCTCCTCCATATCCCGTATTTCGGATTCGATTCGGGCACGATCCCCCTCGGTATTTTCCAGCCGGGACTCCAGGCGAATGCGATCGGTGTGGAGTGTGGAGAGTTCTTTTTTTCGTCCGGCAGTGGAAATTTCCAATTCGTAGAGTTGATGCCGTTCACGGGTGTACTGCTGCTGAATTTCGTTGAATCTCTGCTTGGACTGCTCGAGGCTCGTCTCGGAACGTTCGAGCTCCTCCTCCATCTCCTGAAGTTGTGTCAGCGTCCGTTTCCGCAGTGCGGCAAGCTCTTCGACATCGGTCCGGCTCTGCCGGATGTCTTCCTCATATCGACCAATGACGCCACGTTCGTTTCGAACTTTCTCTTCGTGGATCTGGACCGTCGTTTCGAGTTCGCGCAATGACTGAGTCAACTGACTGACACGCCGCCGGTGCTCGGCCTCCTCGCGTTCCCTGGCTGTCAGATGTTGTCTGGCCGATTCGTCCTTCTCTTCAAGGGTGTCCAGCTTGCTTTGCAGCTGGTTTTTCTCCCGATCGGCATCCCGGCTTCGTTCCTGAAGAGGTTGGAGGTCTTCCTCAATCTGTTGATACTCGGCCCGGTGCCACGCCTTGTCCAAACGTTCCAGTTCTTCTTGAAATTGCTTGGCCCGGACGGCTTTTTCGGATTGGATTTCGAGAGATCGGGTCTTTTTTCGAACCTCGACGAGGATGTCTTCGACCCGGAGAAGATCGGCCTTGGTTTCGTCCAGTTTGCGCAGCGTCTGCTTTCGCTTCTCTTTGTAGCGGGTAACCCCGGCCGCCTCTTCGAACAGTTTACGACGATCATTGTTCTTGTCGGTAAGAATCTCTTCTACCATTTTGAGCTCGATGACCGAGTAGGCATCGGCTCCCATACCGGTGTCCATGAAAAGCTCCATGATATCCTTGAGACGGCAAGGAGCATGATTGATCAGGTATTCACTGTCACCGGATCTATAGAGCCTCCGGGTGATGGTCACTTCGTTGTACTCGGTCGGCAGCAATCCTCGATTGTTAACCAATGTGAGAGATACATCGGCCATTCCCTGCGCTTTTTTCCAGGCGGTGCCGTTGAAAATCACATTGCTCATGGAGTTGGACCGGAGCAGGGACGGGCGCTGCTCACCAAGCACCCAGCGCAGGGCATCTACAATGTTGGATTTTCCGCATCCGTTGGGTCCGACGATGGCGGTTACCCCCCGGTCGAAGGTCACCTTCGTCTTGTTGGCGAAGCTCTTGAACCCGTGAAGTTGAAGCTCGGATATATACATGTGAAGATCGGAGCGGTCGGTTGGAGTCAAACAGGAGCTGTAAAACAGACCCTTTGTTTAACACAGGGTTTTCTGTCTGTTACGAAGAGGCTCCCCGTGTGTCAGACCGTCAGGATATCCTTCTCCTTCTGTTCAAGGAGAGTGCCAACCAGTTCAATATGGCCGTCCGTCTTTTTTTGGACAATCTCTTCGGCCTCATACTGGGAATCTTCCGGAAGCGACTCCTGCTTGACGATCGATTTGATGGAATCGTTGGCGTCACGACGAGTATTTCGAATGCTTATTCTCGCATCTTCCGCAATCTCCTTGGCGTGCTTGACGAGCTCTTTTCGGCGCTCCTCGGTGAGCATGGGCAGTGGAATTCGAATCAGTTGGCCGTCATTGTTCGGGTTCAACCCGAGTCCGGAGGACATGATTGCCTTCTCTACATCCTGAATCGCACTCTTGTCATACGGTTCAACGAGAAGAAGACGTGCCTCCGGAGTGCTGATGGTCGCCAGTTGATTGAGGGGTGTCTGTGTGCCGTAATACTCGACCCGGACGTGTTCGATCAGGGAAGGACTTGCTTTCCCTGTCCGAATTTGGGTGAACTCTTTTTTGCAGAACTGAACCGCCTCGTCCATGGACGCTTCGGCCTCTTTAATCACCGTCTGTAGGGATTCGGGTATCATAACAAAGGGGTTGTTGGAACCGTGGATTCAGGGTTAATTTGGTGCAAAACGGAAGGTAATAAATGTGTCATTGATCCCAAACAACGGTCGACCCAATCGCTTCTTCCGAGCAGGCCACCCGTTTCAGATTTCCTACCTCGTTCATGTCGAAAACGATAATGGGGATTTCATTTTCACGGCAGAGGGTGAGTGCTGTCAAATCCATAACGGAGAGACGAAGACGAAGGATTTCATCTCCGGTGATCGTGTCGTATTTGATTGCGTTCGGATTGGTTTCCGGATCGGAGTCGAAGATACCTGAGACACGGGTTCCCTTCAGAATGACGTCTGATTCAATTTCGATAGCTCGGAGAGCGGCGGCTGTATCGGTCGTGAAGTAGGGATTTCCGGTTCCTGCGCCAAAGATGACCACTCGTCCCTTCTCCAGGTGCCGAATGGCACGTCTTCGAATAAACGGTTCTGCAATCTCTTCCATTCGAATAGCCGACATCAAGCGTGTCTGAACCCCGATTCGTTCGAGGGCATCCTGAAGAGCGATGCTGTTGATCATGGTTGCGAGCATCCCCATGTAATCGCCCTGAACCCGATCCATTCCTTCGGTGGCGCCTCTGACTCCACGGAAGATGTTGCCGCCTCCAATCACGATGGCGACTTCGATCCCTTCTTGTTGGACGTTCGCAATCTCACGTGCGTACTGAGTCAGTATATCGCCGTCGATTCCATGTCCTTGTGCTCCGAGGAGGGCTTCCCCGCTGAGTTTGAGAAGAATTCGTTTGTACTGATTGGCCACTCGTTGTTCCGTCTGGTCAGGAGTTGATGGTCAAAAAAAAGGCTACCGAAATGGCAGCCTTTTTGCAACAGCTAAATGGGATGAGTTACTCTTCGTCACCAAGCTGGATCCGATAGAACGATTTTACAAGTGGAGTCTCCTTCTGCTTGAGATAGTCCTTGACGGAGATTCCGTTGTCTTTGACAAATTTCTGTTCCAACAGAACTCTCTCTTCGTAAAATCGTCGAAGTTTTCCCTGCGCAGCTTTTTCAGCGATCTCTTTCGGTTTTCCCTCATTGATCAGCTGCTCTTTGGCAATCTCCAGCTCTTTTTCAACGATGGAACTGTCCACATCGTCCCGAGTTACTGCCAGAGGATTCATGGCTGCAATCTGCATGGCGACATCCCGTGCGACATCTGTGTCGCCAACCGTAGATTCGAACTCGGCCAGCACGGCCAGTTGATTGCCCGGGTGGATGTAGTCTACGATGGTCCCCTCGGTTTTGAGAAGAATCACACGATTGATCTCGATCTTTTCGCCAATCTTTCCAACCATCTCTTCCAACTTGTCTCCGATCGTAATGGAGTCAAGTTTCACCTTCAGGAGCTCGTCCACGTCGCCGATTTCGTTTTCGTAGGCAGCGTTCAGAAACGACTCCGCATCCTGTTGAAACTCTTCGTTTCTGGCAACAAAATCGGTTTCACAGTTGATTTCAAGAGCGACAGCTTTCTTCCCGTCGTCTGAAATACGGGTAACGATCAGGCCTTGGTTGGCTTCCCGGTCTGCCCGTTTTTCGGATACCTGTTGCCCCTTCTTGCGTAGAAGCTCAACGGCTTTGTCCATATCACCTTCGGCTTCTGCAAGAGCTTTTTTGCAATCCATCATTCCGGCACCAGTGGCATCCCGGAGTTCTTTTACAACTTTTGCGCTAATCTTCATGTCAATGACTATCGTTGATCGGTTCTCTTTCTATTGTCTGGAAAGAAGTAGAGGTCAGGATTCCTTGTCGGTCTCGTCGGATTCCTTTTCAGGTGCGTTCTCTTTGGGAGTATCGCCTTTGGATTCCTCTTTGGGAGCATCGCTTTTGGATTCCTCTTCGGGAGCATCGTCTTTTGACTTGTCTTCCTCCGCATCCTGAGGAGTAAGTTCTGCCTCGGCATCCTTCTTGCGTCGTCGACGTTTTCGTGTCGGGGTAGCAGACGTCTCTTCGTCCGAGGATTCGGCTCGAACCTCTTCGGCCGCCTTCTCCATCACCTCTTCCTCTTTGATCGCTTCGCGTTCGGCATTCCCTTCAATGATCGCATCGGCCACCTGGGATGTGATCAGCTGAATGGTTCGTGCCGAGTCGTCATTGCACGGAATAATATAGTCTGGAATGTCCGGATCACTGTTCGTGTCGGCGAGAGCAATGATCGGGATGTTCAGCTTGACGGCTTCATTAACAGCGATATGTTCTTTGATCGTGTCGACTACAAAGATGGCCCCCGGGAGTCGATTCATGTTGGCAATTCCGCCAAGAGTGTTGACCAGCTTTTCCCGCTCTCGTTCGAGCATGAGCCCCTCTTTCTTGGTCAGCTCTTCAAAGGTACCGTCCTTGCTCATCTGTTCGATCTCCTCCATTCGGGAGATACTTTTTCGGACAGTACTGAAGTTGGTGATCATTCCACCGAGCCATCGGTGAGTTACAAACGGCATTCCGCACCGAATGGCTTCATTGCGGATGATCTCTTGCGACTGCTTCTTTGTGCCGACAAAGAGAATGGTCTTCCCTTCCCGCGCCAGTGCAGCGACTTCGTCCAACGCTTCCTGCAGGTATTGGTGGGATTTCTTGAGGTCGATGATGTGAATTCCGTTTCGCTGCATGAAGATGAACTCCTTCATCTTCGGGTTCCAGCGTCGGGTGAGGTGACCGAAGTGGGCACCTGATTTCAACAGGTCTTGTATGGATGCTGCTTTGGGCATGATCTGATTCTGTTTGAGTTTATCCTCTATGCAGGTCCTCCCCGCAGGCCCATCTTCGTTTGAAGACACTCAGCCCCGAGTCGCTGCATATGTGTGATGATTGTCTTGTGGAAGTCGCCGATGGTCGGCGGTTCCGGGTATGTATTATCGTTTGGAGAACTGGAACTTCTTCCGGGCTTT
Organism: Bacteroidota bacterium; assembly: GCA_051746765.1. Lineage (GTDB taxonomy): Bacteria > Bacteroidota > Rhodothermia > Balneolales > Balneolaceae > JBBEBE01. The sequence goes on along the minus strand of JBNJFK010000069.1, from coordinate 1,334 downwards.
TGGCTGACCATACTTCTTTCGCTCGACCATTCGGCTGTCGCGAGTGAGAAGCCCCTCTTTTTTGAGCGTGGTGTGCACGTCTTCGTTCAGATCGTCCAGTGCACGCGCCAGGGCGAGCTGAATTGCACCCGCTTGTCCGGTGGTTCCTCCTCCACGCACGGTCACCTTGATGTCATAGGTGCCTTGCAGCTCTGTGGCTGTCAGCGGTTGGTTTGCGATGTTGATCTTTGCTTGGGAAGAGAAGAACTCCTCTAGTGGTCGTTTGTTGACCAGAAATTCCCCTTTGCCCGATTTGATATAGAGTCTGGCAGTCGACGTTTTGCGTCTTCCGATGTAGTTGGATTGAGACATGGTGGATTACAATTCGATTTTTTCCGGTTGTTGTGCCGTATGCGGGTGTACCGGGCCTGCATAGATTCGGACATTGGTCAACAGCTTCCGCCCCAAACGGTTTTTCGGGAGCATGCCCTTGACGGCTTTCCGAACCAGAGATCCTGGATCTCTTTCAAGCATCTCTTCTGCAGAAGTGAAGGTTTCGCTTCCGATGTAACCGGTATGCCGAAAATACTTTTTGTCGGTCATTTTTTTCCCGGTCAACCGAACTTTTTCGGCATTGATCACGATGACGTGATCCCCTGTATCCATGTGTGGCGTAAACTGCGGTTTGTTCTTCCCACGCAACAGGGAGGCAATCCGGGTGGAGATTCGTCCAAGAGGCTGATCCTCTGCATCTACTAGAATCCACTTCTTTTCGACATCGCCCGGTTTGGCCGAGTATGTTTTGTTGCTAATCGTATTCACGATAAATCTCTTTTCGTTTCTTTGGTCAATTGACAAGTTTCAAAAAATAAGGTGATTATCGCGCGATTGCAACGAAAGAGAAGAAAAGTTTTTCAGGTGTCGGTGGCGGCCGGTGTTTCGTACCGGGAGGGTCATTTGCAGGGGGAGCGACAAGAAATTAACGAAAAAGATTTGTAAATTCGGGTCTGGCGAAAAAGAAGTCTCGATGTATTGCCAGCGCCGTTTTTCACTTCAAAAGTTAATCGAAGAATCTCAGAACGTTTATGAGCAAACAACACGATCTTCAAAAGACCCGTATTCCGTTCGATACCGGTTCCGGTACCGCCCAACTCTACAGCTTGAAAAAATTGGAAGAGCTCGGTTACGGCGCTGTGAGTAAATTGCCGTTTTCGATCAAGATTCTGCTTGAAGCGGTTCTGCGAGAGTACGACGGTTTTGCAATTACGGAGGATGATATCCGCGCGCTGGCCGGATACAATGCCAAGGATCCGCAAGGCTTGAATGGAACCTCGCCTTGCGGATCCTTGGCATTG
>JBNJFK010000068.1:0-10099 GCA_051746765.1 Bacteroidota bacterium | reverse complement strand
CATGGGTCTGTATCGTGCATCGCTGGAGTTCACGACCGTGTCAACTTGGGCAAACCCGTCGGCAAAGACTTCCCACTCCCCGGTCGGCAGTCCATCTTCAAACGGAATAAACGCCACATGGAAGCCGGCCTGCGGATAGGGCGGGCGATCCGATGAGCCGTGAAAGACAACAAAGGCCCCCTCCTTGTAGCGATCGGGGAACTGATCCCCCTCGTAGAAAAGCAGATCCTGCGGGGCAAAGTGACCGGGAAAGCCCATGATGGGTTCGTCAAACTCACTGGCCCGGCCGACAATCTCGCCATCTCCTCCATATCCGGGCTGGAGTACATTTTGTTCCTTCATCTGATCGTAGTAGGCGTACGGCCAGCCAAAATCTTCTCCCCCGGACATCCGGATAAACGTCTCGGCCGGCAGCATGGCTCCGTCCCATGCGGTGAAGTCTTCGGGAAACATCGTGTGAAAATTGTCGATTCCGTGGACCACCGCGAAAAGATGATCATAATCATCGTTCCACTTCAGGCCCAAGACGCTTCGAATCCCGGTCGCAAACAGGGTTCCGTCATCCTGCGTCTGCCCCTGTCTGTCCGCGTCAAACTTCCAGATCCCGCCGTGCTTCTCCAGCTCCGGACAGGGGTCCAGCCCGGCGCCACCCGGGATCCCGACCGGACCGTATTCGTCCATGTCCTGACAGGCGTCGCTCGGCGTCCCGAACGGGACAAACATGTTGCCCTCTCCATCGAAGGCCATCGGCTTGGTGTTGTGCCAGTGCGTGACCCCGTGCTCGTGATCGTCGGTCAGAATGGTTTCGATCTCCGACTCCGGAACCAGACTGCCGGGCGTGAGTTTCTGCCGATAGACGCTTCGCGTCGAGCTGAAATAGAGATAATCGTCATTGATCGTAATGCAGCAGGCAAGCCCCCCTTCATCTTCGTAATCCCCGAAGTAGCTCACGATGTCGGCCTTGCCGTCCCCGTCGGTGTCACGAATCCCTACGTTCCCGCCCCTCCGGTTCATATTCGGGTTGAACCGGAGCTTGACATAGATGTCTCCGTTGTCGTTGACGACCAGGTGGCGGGAGCGACCCACCTCTTCAATCACAACGAGCGCTTCAAAGCCACCGGGGAGCAGGAGTTCCCCGTTGTCAGGATCTCCGGGCGGGAGCGTATCCAGATTTGACGATGGTTGTTGGCAAGAGACAAGAGCTACAGAGACAATCAGTGCAGGGAGAACACGTAGAATGGTTGACATCGAAATCAGTGGTAAGATGAACCGGATTGTAAGAACCCCCGCATTGTAGCAATGTAGAGGCTGTTTTGCCAGTAGGAAATTTAAGAATGTAAAAACGAGAAAGTTTCTAAAAAATAAATCTGATTAAAGAAATCACCTTGCATATTTATGTCATTTATGACATATTTAAGTATGTCTGAACTTGATAAACCATTAGTCTGGTTAAAGGGAACGGTGAAGACACCTCCGTTTTCTGCAGAAGCAAGAATCAAAGCCGGTTTCCTCTTGAGAAGACTCCAAAGAGGTGACCTTTTGGAAATGCCGGATTCCAGACCCATGCCGTCCATCGGCCAGAATTGTCATGAACTGAGAATCAATGATCGTAATAAAACTTGGCGTATCGTCTATTTTGTAGATCATGAGACGATTGTCATACTGGAAGTGTTCGCAAAAAAGACTCAGAAAACACCAAAGGATATAATCTCTGTTTACAAAAAGCGGCTGGATCAATACCAACGATAGATAGGAGAAGGATAATTATGAAGGAGAATAAACGGCGACAACTGGAGAAAAAGGGGTTTCAGGTCGGATCAACATCCGAGTTTCTGGGATTAACGCCTGAAGAGGAGGCTTATATCAATATTCGTTTGGATCTCAGTAGTTTGGTCAAATCCCAACGCACCATCAAGCAATGGACTCAAGAACAGCTTGCTCGTGAAATCGGATCAAGCCAGTCTCGAATTGCAAAACTGGAAAGCGGAGATGCTGGTGTTTCGTTGGACCTGATGATAAAAGCGCTGCTGCAGCTGGGAACAACAAAGAAACAGATTGGTCAACTTTTGGAAGGGGACCTGGAAGCAGCATAATTATCTTGAGACCACCAGCTACAGGTGATACTCCCGATACCACCTGGCAAAACGGGCGATCCCCTCTTCCAGATTGACTTTCGGACGATAGTCGATGGTCTTGTAGAGATCCTCCACATCGGCCCAGGTGGCCGGCACATCGCCCGGCTGCATATCCAGGAACCGTTTTTCGGCCGTCATGCCCAGTTCGGCTTCCAGAATCTCGATAAACTCCATGAGCCCGACCGGTTCGCCCCGACCGATATTGTAGAGACGTGCCGGAACCGGATCCCGATCGGTGGTCGTCGGTGCAAGTGGAATGAGGCGGACCAGGGACTCGATAATGTCATCGATGTAGGTAAAGTCGCGTTTCATCTTGCCGTGGTTGTAGACGTCAATCGGCTTTCCGTCCCGCATCAGCTCGGCAAACTTGTAGTAAGCCATGTCGGGCCGGCCCCAGGGGCCGTAGACGGTGAAGAAACGCAGGCCGGTGGCCGGGATCTTGTAGAGATGACTGTAGGTATGGGCCATCAGCTCGTTGGACTTCTTGGTCGCCGCGTAGAGACTTACCGGGTGGTCGACCCGGTCGTCGGTTTTGAAGGGCATCCCTTCATTGGCTCCGTAGACCGAACTCGAGGAGGCGTAGACCAGGTGGGAGACCTCCGAATGGCGGCACCCCTCCAGGATATTGAGAAAACCCGTAATGTTGCTCTCCGTATAGGCGTGCGGGTTCTCCAGACTGTAGCGGACGCCGGCCTGTGCGGCCAGATTGACCACGACATCGAAGGACTCCTCGTCAAAGAGCTTCTCCATCCGGCTGCGGTCGGCCAGATCCATTTTGTAGAAACGGAAGGATCCGCTCCGGTTCGACCCGTCCACTCCCTCTTCCAGATGGTCCAGATCGGTTTTCTGGATGCCCAACTCCACGAGCCGGGAATGTTTCAGGGAGACATCATAGTAATCGTTCAAATTGTCGATGCCGACAACATTGTTCCCTTCCTCGACAAGACGTGTCGCCAGATGAAAACCGATGAACCCCGCCGCCCCGGTAACCAGTATCTTCATAGCCAGATCACTTCCGTGTTTCTTTGTACATCATTGGATTTCCGGAATGTAACGAATCGCCCGGAAAGCTCCCGAGTCTTCCTCAAAACGGGTGGATTGCACATTCCCGAGTGTACAATAGTCAAGTCCCCTCTCTGCGTGCAGGTTTCTTTCGGAAGCGCTATCATCCGGACAGTGCATTCGCGGAAACATGTGGTCTTCCGTTTTCCAAAACTCAAAACGTGAATAGAGAGACATGAACCGGAAAATCCTGCTTGACGAGTCCGACATCCCGACGCATTGGTACAACATTGTGGCCGATATGCCCAATAAACCGATGCCGCCGCTCAACCCTCAGACCAAGGAGCCGGTGGGGCCCGAAGATCTGTCCCCCATCTTCCCGATGGGGCTCATTGAACAGGAGGTTTCGGCCGAACGCCACATTGAAATCCCCGACGAGGTGCGTGAGGTCTACCGCATCTGGCGACCCTCCCCACTCTACCGGGCGAGAGGGCTGGAGAAAGCGCTCGACACGCCGGCCAAGATCTACTACAAGTACGAAGGGGGCAGCCCGAGCGGCTCGCACAAGCCCAACACGGCCGTCGCGCAGGCGTGGTACAACAAGAACGAGGGGGTCAAGAACATCACTACGGAGACCGGGGCCGGTCAGTGGGGCACGGCGTTGGCATTTGCCTGTTCACAGCTCGGACTCAACTGTGAAGTCTACATGGTCCGCATCAGCTATGACCAGAAACCCTATCGGAAGGTACTCATGAACACCTTCGGTGCAGAGGTCCATCCCTCGCCGAGCGACCGCACACAGGCGGGCCGGGACATTCTGGCCAAGACACCCGACACGAGTGGAAGCCTCGGGATCGCCATCTCGGAGGCGATCGAACGGGCCGTTCAGGACGAGAACACCAAATACTCACTGGGGTCGGTCTTGAACCATGTATTGCTGCATCAGACGATCATCGGACAGGAGTGCATGAAGCAGCTTGAATATGCCGGAGACTATCCCGACGTGATCATTGCACCGCTGGGCGGCGGCTCCAACTTTGCGGGGATCTCGTTTCCCTTCCTCCGGGAGAACCTGACCAACGGGAAGCAGACCCGCTGCGTGGCTGTAGAACCCGCTTCCTGCCCGAAGTTGACCAAAGGCGAATTCCTCTACGACTTTGGTGATACGGCCGGTTACACGCCCCTCCTGCCAATGTATACGCTTGGGCACAATTTCACTCCGGCAGCGATTCATGCCGGTGGCCTGCGCTATCACGGGGCCAGTGTGCTCTGCAGTCAGCTGCTCAAGGACGAGCTCATCGAAGCGGTTGCCCTGCAACAGATCGAATGTTTCGAAGCAGGAGTTCTGTTCGCCAAAACCGAAGGGATTGTTCCGGCACCAGAGGCGACCCACGGAGTGGCCCAGGCCATACGTGAGGCGAATCAGGCCAAGGAGGAGGGCAAAGAGAAGACGATCCTGTTCAACCTTTGCGGTCACGGCTTTGTAGACATGCAGGCCTACGACGACTACTTCGCCGGCAAGTTGGCGGATCACTATTTTACCGACGAAGAGCTTACCTCGAACCTGCAAGAGGTTCGGGACATCCAGCCGGTCGGTTAGTTTGTCCTTCCTTTTTTTCGTAAAAAAACCCTGACCGGTGGTTACGGCAGGGTTTTTATGTTTTTTGTGCGGGTCGTGCCCGAGTCTGATTCAGGCTATCCTTCTACGCGGAGAATTCCGACCATTCCGGCTTGGTAGTGTCCGGGGAAGGTACAAACAAAGTCGTACTCTCCGGGGGTTTCCGGTACGGTGAACTCGATCGTGGAGGTCTCTCCTCCCCCGATCATCTCGGTATTGGCAATCACCTGCTCTTCCATGTCCGGCGCAATGTAATCATTGTCGGTCGCCGCAATGGAGGCTTGAACGAAGGCATCCAGATCCGTGTCCAGATCCACGATGGCGATGTTGTGTTTCATGGCGGCCGGAGGCATCTCGCTCACAACCTTGAACTCGATACGGATCGTTTCCCCCGGCTCGGCGACGATCTCCTCCACATCATATTTCATGTTGTCCATTCCGGTAATCTCGATGGTTCGAACCTCGTCATCGGGCTGCCCGCCATCGACTGCCGGTGCCGTCATCGGCAGTGTAAACACGAATAGTGCAAGTGCCAGTGCTGTTTTTATCATCTTCATATGGTTACCTCGTTTGTTTCTGTTTTGAAAAATTTGGATCTCTGTTCGCAGCCGATTCGGACGGCTACTCTCCCGTTACACGAATCTGTCCTTTGTGCCCCATTCGTTCATGAGGCAGGCAGAAGTAGTTGTATGTACCTTCCGTGTCCAGAGTCAGGTGCCACCTGTCCCCCTCACCCAACGGACCGGAGTCGAATGACGGAGCCCCGTCCGGAATCCTCAACTCCCGGCGATTGTCCGGATGGTAGGCCGTGACCGTATGCATCCCCTCTTCGACCTGGAATTGGACCGTTGTACCGGATCGAATCTCCAGAAGATCAGGTACGAACCGGGCATCGGCTGCCGTACCGGTCACCCGGACGAGAACCGTATCGCCCTCCGCAGTGGTCATGGATTCACTACCCGTCTTGTGCATCTGTTCGTCGGGATTCTCCCGAAACATCTTTTCGATTGTTTCAGAGGCCGATTCCATCCCTCTCCCCAGTCCTACAACACGTTCTGCGATCTCGCCATTCAGATCCAGCACGGCCACCAGGTTGGTATGATCATACATCCCGTCCGATCGTTTTCGGAACTCCACACCCAGGGCCATCGACAATTCCCTTACGGCACGTTCCGAACCAGTGAGGAAGTGCCAATTGGGCAGATCCAATTGCTCGTTTCGAGCATACTCGGCCAGTCGCTCCGGGGTATCACGTTCCGTGTCAAAGGTCACGGCCAATACCTCTACTTGATCCCGCATCGCCGGATCCACCCCTTGGAAGAGGCGCCAGCTATCTTGAATCAAGACGGGACAGACTTCGGTACAGCTTCCGTAGAACATCACCACGATTACCGGATGACCCAAAAACCGGTCGAGCTGAACCGGCTCCATCCGGTGCGAAGTCCAGGTTCGATCCAGTTGATAGAGGGACTGATCACTCAACGGCTCGGCGGCTTCCAACCCGTCTTGGTGGTGATGATGGTGTTCGGCCCCTTCCTGTTGCTCCATCTGCATGGAACCATGGTGTTGCGCTGCAAGTTCGGGAGCCGTGATCCAAAGAGTCAGAAGGCCCAGCAGCAGGGTGCCCCATACGTTCCGGACCTGACTGCTTGTCCGGGGTCGTATTCCGGACCGAAAAGCCATCGGCACAATCTCTGTCGTCTTCATGGCATTCACCTTTTCAAGGAGTTGGTTGAGTATAGGCGCAACGAAACCCGACCGTCCCACTGGTGGTCCGGGGGTCCAGATTCATCCGGGTCAATGTCCGGATGACACTGGCGTACCGGTAGCCGTTTCCTCCACTGGCCACGCGACCGGCTGTTCCACAATCGAAGGAGATTTCGTCCGAAACGGGCGGACGGAAATCCTCCACCCACTCGAGCGTCTGCATATGCAGGTCCTTTACGCCGTCCAGCGTTTCGATGCCGGTCTCGCCCCGCATCGGAAGCCGGGTTGGATCTACCGAGGTGACCCATCCAAGGATGTCGTTCCCCAGACGGGACCAGGCTGCATCATCGTCAAGATCCAGACGGGCAGCGGCATACTCCCACTCATCGAAAGTGGGAAGCCGCCCGCCGGCCCATTCGCAGTAGGAAGAGGCTGCAAACCAGGAGACATTGGTCACCGGTCGGTTCGCATCCTTTTCTTCTTCGCCGGACCACTGCTTGAGGTAGCTTTCCCCGGCTCGGAAATCAGAGCCCCGGTCCGGGCTCCATTCCGGATTCTCGCGAACAAAGGTTCGGAACTGTCGGTTGCTCACTGCGTACCTGTCCAGCCAGAAGGTGGAGACCGATACCGGCTCACCCTCCACCTCTGGAAAGAGGGAGTGATACTCGCCGGCCGGAATCCGGACGGGATCGGGCTGTGCACCTGCCGGTTCCGCCCGAAGGAGGAGTCCGAGAACACACAGAAGAACCGTCATCAAAGATCCATTTACCCGATATCGCATAACGACCTCCGTCCGATTGGTTGCGCGGGTTGCCGATTAATTGCCCGGTTTGGCGACCAGAGTTCCGGTAGCACCCCGTTCGGCATCGGCGAATTCATGATCGACCAGGACATACTTTCCTGCTTCGGGCACGATAAACTCGACGGCAGCCGAGTTGGAGGCGCCCAACAGAACGGTCTGCATGCCTCGCCACTCATTAAACGGATGTCCTTCATAGAAGACCCGGTCGAAGATGGCACCAATCACATGGAAACTGGACGTTCCACTGGGACCGTTGTTGGAAACGTGCAGTCGAACCCGTTCGCCCGCTTTTGCTTCCAGAGGTGCATCGTGCAGGGCATTCAGGTGGCCATTGAAGACGACATGGGAGGGATTTCGGTTACGAGCCGCCTCGTTGTCGTACTGGTAGAGATCACCCGTCCCTTTCTTCAGATAGTATTCGGACTGTACGACTACATATTCGTGATCAACCTGCTCATCGGTCGGGAATCCCTCCTTCGGAGAGACGACAACCACGCCGTGCTGGCCCATGGCCGTGTGCATCAGTACACTGGGGGTTCCACAGTGGTAGATGTAGGTACCCGCGTAGTTGGCCACCCAATCGAAGGTGATCGTCTGCCCAGGTGCAATACTTCTCCACTTGTCATCCTTGGCCACGGTCCCGGAGTGAAAATCCATGGAGTGCGGCATCGGCATCATGGCCGGGGCGTTCTTCTGATAGTCATTGTCGCGGACCTGATCCAGAAAGGGAGATCCCTCCAGGCCGGGCTCGGTCAAACTTACCTCTTCATTGGATCGGTTCTTCATGACGAAGGTGATCCGGTCTCCTTCGCGAACATGGAGCACCGGCCCGGGTACGGCTCCGCCGAAGGTCCAGGCTCGATAGCTTACACCCGGAGCGACTTCAATTTCCTGTACCATCACATCGATCCGGACCTCGTGATGCTTGTTTCCTTCGTAGTCGAGGGGTTTCAGGTTGGGAAGTTGCGTCAGATACTCGCCAACGACCGGCGGGCCGTCATAGTCATCGTCGGTCACTTGAGCCTCCGGCATACCGAAAGTCATCCCATCAATCTCGTATTCGGGGGTCTGTGCCTGACTGTACTGCAGGGTCCCCCACAGTAGCATCACACTTAATACACTTGTCCATTTCAGTAGTTGTCTCATCACTCTGTCTCCTTTGTATTCTAGTTGAAAGAGTCGGTCTTGCCTGCAGGGACGAATCGAGCTCCCGGCTGGTGGTATCAAGACGTTCCCTGTTTGGAAAGCGGGTATCGGGACCCACTCTTGAATTCGTTATATGAATAAATGGCAGGACGCCGCTCGGTATCCGGACAGCGGATACCGCATCGTTCAAGCGATCCGGGGAGGGGGTGAGAGCGGGATCAGGTAGCGGGTCGTCCAGCGATCTCCGGGAGGTGTGTAGAGCGTCTGAGCTTCCGGAAGGATTGCGGCTTTGGCTACCGGATGGATGGAAACGGGAATGGGATAGTAGTCTCCGTCAAGAAGAAGAACATCCTCTTTGACATCATTCGGACAGTTCACCTCGCAGTTCACTCCGCGCTGAGCTGCCAGTTCGCACTGTGCAGATTTGTCCGTCGGGAAGAGAAGCGTGGTGATCTCGCCTTCACTCAACAGATACTCGAACATCGGCATCACAGGCTGTGAGACCCCGACCAGCAGGGAGACGAGCAGGATATGTGCGAAGGTTCGTTTCATGTTTGAGTGGGTAATCCAGTCCGTTTTATCAGTTTTAAGAGTCTTTTGTCTTAAAACTTGACCGGAGCGCTTCTCCAATCCAACAGCAATGTACAGGTTCTCAAGTTAGAAGACAAGTTTGTCTTAAATAAAATTGTCCGGCTCGAATTTTTCCACGCCGGAGGCCCGTCCGCTACCCGGTGCCGCTCAACACCAGGCGCCGGTTGGCCGACCTATCTCATTAGAGAAGCATGCGATGCCGATCAGATCCGTTCGGCATTCTCCTCGATGTAGTCCCCCAGTGCACTCTCGCGCGGTCCGCGATAGTAAAATCGCTCGGCCCACTCCAAACCGTAGGGGCGCCCCACCTCCTTGTCCGACAGAACTCCACGCAGCTGCAGGGACGCCTGATCCAGCATCAGATGTTTGATGTAGTTGAAGTTGGCCTCTTCGTCACTGTTGCCGAGCACGGGCAAGCGCTGACCCTGCGACTGCAGACGCTGTCTCAAACGCGCACCATTCTCTCCTGCCGGGCCCTGCGTCACGTTGAGCATGTTGATCTCCACCTTCTTGTCGATGTAGTCGGAGATATCCACCACCCGATTCACCTTTTGCGGGCCACGGGCAAAGTAGTACTGTTCGGCCACGCTGTGCGGCTCCAAACCGGCATCAAAATGCTCGGGGTAGTTCCGGGCATTTCCGGACATCCAGCGGGCAGCTTCCACAGCCCGTGCCGTCACGTAATGGTCCGGGTTCTCTTCATAGTGTCCCCACGGATCGTAAGAGACAATCGTGTCTACCTTGAGCAGTCGGAATAGATAGATGAGTCGCGACTTGATCTCCTGAATGGCGTAGTTGTCCATCTGATGGTTCCGGTAGTAGAGGTCGTACATCTTCTCCATCCCGTAGGCCTGAACAATCTTTTCCGTATCGACCTGGTCATTCTCGATGCTCTGGCCCAGAGAGTCTCCCCGACCCGCCTTCTCGTCGTTGGTCGTCCGAATCAGGTAGCCGGTATACCCCTCGTCCATCAACTTGGCCACGGTTCCACCCGCAAAGAGAGGGACATCATCCGAGTGCGGCTGAATGGCGGCCAGCACCTTCCCGGCGTGAGGTTTGCCCGATTGCGCCCGCTCGACCACCACTTCGTCGTCCGGA
>JBNJFK010000067.1:2223-10209 GCA_051746765.1 Bacteroidota bacterium | reverse complement strand
AAGCGGCCTTGGGGATGATCGACCGGATCGCTGGTTGGATCTGGCCAATCGGCTGGCCGACGTCGGGGCATTCGATCAGGCCCGTACCGCCTGGAGAGAGTTGGAAGAGACACCGCTTGAGTCCTATCGATGCAGAGCACGTTCCGGCAGAGCCCACAGCCATCTCCAGGAAGGCGAGGAACTGTTGAATACCGCTACGCCAACTCCGCCTTCTCCGGAAGAGTCCTTTCGACAAGCCGGACATCACATTCGAACTCTGCTCCGTGATCGCCGTTGTCATCAGGATCCCGAAAATTTTCTGGGGACTCTCTTGAAACTGGTAGAGAAATCCCCCTCCTCTATCGACTTGCTGTTCCAGCTGGACTCATCCATTTCCCCGGATGCTTCGGTTCGCGAAACACCGGAATGGTCCATCCTGATCTATTACCAAGCCGTAAACGAAAACCGTTGGGCAGACGCTCGACATATGATCGGTCAACAGTTAGAAGCATCTTCAAACCCGGAAACAGAAGGTACGCCGGAGTGGATCATGGCACATCTCGAAATGGCCGCCGGTGAACCGGAGATGGCGCGCCTTCAGCTCGAATCACTGCGTGAAATGCCGGAATCGGATCGGTTCGACGATCTGACAGGAGACCTGTTTCTGTGGAATCAACTGGCCGACAATGCCTCTTGGTACTCCCGGCACATGCTCCTTCCAGACCTCCCGTCCGATTCACTAAAGCAGACACTTCACGAGCAAATCGAAAAGCTCAATGCTCGCGCAGCCGGCACCCTTCTCTACCGTCTGCATCAACGCTCGGGACATCTGTTCGAGTCTTGGTATATCGATTTGATACTGGAAACAATCGAAAGGCTGGAACCGTCCGACCCTCTCGTACCTTATCTCCACTGGGCGTCTCTACAACAGTCGGCGTGGGGATTGGCCGAATCATCCGATTCGGAAAGGCCAATGATCGACTTCCGGAAGGAACTACATAACTTTTTGAATACATATCCGGCTCATCCGGTTCGCGAGGTGGTGACAAACGAATGGAAGTCCGACTCATGAAACGACTCCTGTTGATTCTGATTCTAATACTAAACTTTCCATGGAGCATCAACGCTCAGAATGGCGGACTGCTCATCCCCATGGATTCTTCTCAGGGAGACCACCTGCGAGCCTATGGAATCACCTTCCGGCATCTTGCAGAGGGTGGAAGTGCAGAATGGCTCCTGCATTATCGTGGAGGAAGTTTTCTTCTACCTGAAGACGATGAAATCCTGCTTGAAGCACAACGTCTGCAAGTAGACGTCGAACGAATATCCGAGAATGAACTCCTCCGGCTTCGATCACAACTGGAACAACCGGATCAACAAACAACCAGAATTCAATTGAACGAAGCTCCACAAATCGCCGTTTATGCACCCCCTGGTGCAATGCCCTGGAACGATGCCGTTCGCCTTGCCCTGGACTATGCCGAGGTCCCCTATGAACGTATCTATGATCGGGACGTGCTTGACGGATCCCTAGACTCCTTTGATTGGGTACATTTGCATCATGAAGACTTCACCGGACAGCATGGAAAATTCTGGTCACTTTACAATCAGAGTCCCTGGTATATCGAGTCGGTCCGGTATCAGAATCAATTGGCCGAAGAGTTGGGATATGCATCGGTATCATCATTAAAAAGAAGCGTGGCTCAAAGAATCCGATCCTATGTCGTACAGGGAGGGTATCTTTTTGCAATGTGTTCGGGACCCAACACACTCGATATTGCACTTGCAGCTGGTGAGTTGGACATCGTTGCTGAACCGTTCGACGGAGATCCACCCGACGAACAGGTGAACGACCATCTTGATTACTCGAATACATTTGCATTCGAAAATTTCCAGATTGAAACCGATCCGTATGAATATCGACATGGGACGATCGATATCGAACCGGATCTTGATCGCCGAACCGAGGAGTTGGATTACTTTACTCTTTTTGATTTCTCTCCCGAGTGGGACCCTGTACCCGCCATGCTCACACAGAATCATGAATCCTCCATTCGGGGATTTTTCGGGCAAACCACTGCTTTTCGTAGTGAAGTCATCAAGTCATCTGTAACCGTCCTGGGGGAGGCCAGCGGGCGCAGGGAAGTGAAATATCTGTATGGTCGTCTTGGGGAAGGCACATTCACATTTTACGCCGGACATGACCCCGAAGATTACACGCACCGCGTCAACGATCCACCAACAGACCTCAGCCTTCATCCAAACAGCCCGGGGTACCGATTGATCCTTAACAACATTCTGTTTCCGGCAGCAGAACCACCCCGACAAAAAACCTGAATGCATTTGAACCATCACTTGAAATGAGCAAACAACCCAGTCATCAGAAAATGAAGCCGGTTACCCCTGAAGAACGGAGACAGATGAAGCCGGAACGCAATTTCGAAGCGTTTCAGCGTTTGGTCGAAATTCTCCGCACAGAGTGCCCGTGGGACCGTAAACAGACCCATGATTCGATCAAAGAAAATCTCCTGGAAGAAGCATACGAAGTTGTAGATGCCATTGACAGAAAATCAATGGACGAACTGCAACGTGAGCTGGGCGACCTATTACTGCATGTTTTGTTTCAAAGCCTTCTTGCATCCGAATCGGAGTCATTCACAATACAGGACGTTATCGAATCGGCAATGGAGAAATTGATTCGACGACACCCGCATGTTTTCTCGAATGTGCACGTGGAAAGCGGAGCCGACGTCGCCCGAAATTGGGAGATGATCAAAATGACGGAGGGACGAGAATCGATACTCGACGGTGTTCCTGCGAATCTGCCCTCCCTCATACGTGCCTACCGGATGCAGGAAAAAGCTGCCAATATCGGTTTTGACTGGCCGGAAACCGCAGGAGCCGTTCATTCTGCTCGTGAAGAGTTCGACGAGTGGATCAGCGCCCTGAATGAAGATTCAAGCGAACATCAAACGGAAGAACTCGGTGACCTGCTCTTTTCGATCGTCAACGTAGCTCGAAAAGAAGGGCTCTCCCCGGAAGAGGCGATGCGTAATGCAAATAGAAAATTCTCCACCCGATTTCGTTATGTAGAGTCACACCTGAAGAATCAGGAGAGATCCATGGAGAGTGCCACACTGGAAGAGATGGATCAGCTCTGGAATGAAGCGAAGAAGAACGGATTGTAAAAGCGGTACCACCTGCTTTTTCACTTCAAAAACCCACATCCTTTTCGTACATTATCGGCTTCAGGTTTTGACGGCAAGACTCCATTTGGAGCCCGATTCGGGCCGCCCCTTGACCGGTCTCCCGGCCCCGTCGCATCGAGTCCTTGCGGGATCGTACTCGGACGAATCTCGTCAAAATAGATCGACACTGACTGTGACCGATCCGGTTTCCGATGGATCGAGATCAATACACCGATTTTATTAACCAAATAAGCACCAGAATGAGCAGGCACGAATTGTCCGATATCGATACCAATGAATACCCCTACATCAACCGAGGCTTGGAAGGCATTGTCGCATTCTCTACGACCAAAAGCTTTATCGATGGCCAGAAGGGAGAATTGATCTACTCTGGTTACAATATTGATACCCTGGCAGAAAATGCATCCTTCGAAGAGGTCTGCTTTCTGCTCTGGAACGATCGTCTGCCCAAACAGAGTGAAATCGATGATGTCAAAACGAAGTTGATTTCCGAGCGTTCCCTACCAGACGCTGTAAAGCAATATATCCAATCGACGAATCCCGAAGCAGAACCCATGTCTGTTCTCCGTTCGGCAACGTCCATGTTGGCAGATTATGCACCGAAACCGACGGGTGATTCCGACAAGGACAACCGGAATCAGGCGATCGCAATGACGGCCAAAATGCCGACCATTATCGCAGCATTCGATCGAGTTCGAAATGGAAAGACGATTGTAGATCCACTGGATCACGGATCCACAGCATTCAACTTCCTTTATATGCTGAATGGCGAAGAGCCTGGTGAACAAGCAGAGAGAACGATGAATCTCTGCCTGATTCTCCATGCAGAACACGGCATGAATGCATCCACATTTACCTGCCGTTCCATCTGCTCGACACAATCCGATATTTATTCTGCCGTAACCGGTGCCATAGGCTCATTAAAGGGCCCTCTTCACGGTGGAGCCAATACCGCCGTGATGAACATGCTTCTCGAGCTAACGGCACAAGGGGACGATGCAGATCCGGTTGCGTTCACAAAAGAGAAGTTGGCGAATAAAGAGAAGATCATGGGATTTGGCCACCGGGTGTACAAAACATTTGACCCGCGTGCATTCCACCTTCGAAAGATGTCCAAATCCCTGTCAGAAGAGACCGGACACACTGAACTCTATAACTGGTCAGAAGCGATTCTGAAGACCATGAAAGAGGAGAAAAACATTGATCCCAATGTCGACTTCTTCTCGGCTACCGTCTATTACTCTATCGGAATCTCCCCGGACCTCTACACCTGTATCTTCAGCATGAGTCGCGTATCCGGTTGGACGGCACATTACCTCGAACAGGTAGCCAACAACCGTCTCGTTCGGCCGAGGGCCCTCTACATTGCAGAGAAGAACCTTGACTGGACACCGATTGAAAATCGATAGTCCCACCCCATTCCAATCAAAAAGGGATCTGATTTGCGTCAGATCCCTTTTTTTATGGTCCTCGAAAATATCCCGGTATGAATCCAGTCTACGCCGGTTTTATCACCAGATTCACAATACGATTGGGAACAAAAATCTCTTTAACCAACTCGCCTTCAGACAGATAACGAGCCACATTTTCATGTGATTTGGCTTTTTCAAGAACAAATGATTTGTCCCCGGATTTCTCAGCCGGAACTTCGATATCCCCTCGTTTTTTTCCATTGATCTGAACCGGGTAGAGAATCGTTTCGCTCTTCAGAAACTCTTCCTCCAACTCGGGCCAATCGGTTTTTGCCAGACTCTCCGTATGCCCCAACCGGTTCCAAAGCTCCTCTGCAATATGAGGTGCAAACGGAGCCAAAAGAAGTAAAAATGGTTCAGCCACACTCCTGGGAAAGACACTCCACTGATTCGCTTCGTTCACAAAGATCATCAACGCCGAGATGGCTGTATTGAATCGCATCTCTTCGATATCCTCCGTGACTTTGGCAATACATTCGTGGAGAACTTTCATCTGATTTCGTCCCGGTTCCAGATCTTTCAACCGTTCCTCGAGCTCTCCACTCTCTTCATCGATGTAGAGTCTCCAAACCCGGTTCAAAAATCGATAGACCCCTTCCACTCCCTTGGTACTCCAGGGTTTTACCTGTTCGAGTGGTCCCATAAACATCTCGTACAGGCGAAGCGAGTCGGCTCCGTATTCCTGAATGACATCGTCGGGATTGATGACGTTCCCGCGGGATTTAGACATCTTGTGTGCACGGGCATCCACCTCGATCTCCGTACCCTTGACGACAAATACATCTCCCCTTTTCTCAACTTCGGATTCCGATAGTGAAACCCGTTCCACACCCTCTTCACGAGCGTGTTCGGGGGAGACAAACACACCCTCTTTTTTCCATGCGGTGTACTCGACTTCTCCCAATATCATCCCCTGATGAACCAGTTTTTTGAACGGTTCGGAAGTCGAAACAATACCACAATCATAGAGCACCTTGTGCCAAAATCGGGCGTAGAGAAGATGAAGTACGGAATGCTCGGACCCGCCAACATAGAGATCCACCGGCATCCAGTACCGTTCTTTCGATGGATCCACCGGTCCGTCATCGAACCGGGGACTTATGTATCGCAAATAGTACCAACAGGAACCCGCCCACTGGGGCATGGTGTTGGTTTCCCGAACTGCATCCTTTCCCGTTTCCGGGTCGGTTGTTTGAACCCAGTCTGCCGCACGTGCGAGTGGAGGTTCACCGGATTGGGTGGGTTGGAAATCATCTACGGATGGAAGCGTGACAGGCAACTGCTCCTCGCTCAGTGGCTTTGTCTCTCCATCCACATGCAGAATCGGGAACGGTTCCCCCCAATATCGCTGCCGAGAAAAAAGCCAGTCCCTCAATTTGTAATTCACACTCCTCTTTCCGACTCCGTTCTCTTCCAGCCAGGCAAGGATCTTCTCCTTGCCCTCTTTCATGGTCAGACCGTTCAGGAAGTCACTGTTGATGATCGGCCCGTCTCCTGTATAGGCTTTCCCATCAAAGTCTTCTGGTGGCTGGACCGTCCGGACAATCGGGAGATCGTACACCTCGGCAAATTCCCAATCCCGTTCATCCTGACCGGGAACCGCCATGATGGCCCCGGTACCGTAGTGCGCGAGTACATAATC
This sequence comes from Bacteroidota bacterium, assembly GCA_051746765.1. GTDB lineage: Bacteria > Bacteroidota > Rhodothermia > Balneolales > Balneolaceae > JBBEBE01. Next base: position 3,907 of record JBNJFK010000067.1, on the reverse strand, counting down.
TGCAATCCAAATCGGCACACGAGCCCCGGTGACAGGGTGACGGACATATGAGCCGGTAAAGACCCCGGTCTTCTCTCTGGACTGTTCCTGTCTTTCAATATCCGACTTGCGAGCTGCTGCATTGACATAATCTTCGACCTGCTCTCGCTCTTCATCCGTTGTGATGGATGAAACGAGTGGATGCTCAGGTGAGAGAACCATATAGGTTACACCGAAGAGGGTATCCGGACGTGTGGTAAAGACCCGAATGGATTCCTCTATGCCATCCACCTGAAAATCGATCTCTGCACCGATCGATTTGCCAATCCAGTTTCTCTGCATCTCCTTTGTAGATTCCGGCCAATCCAGATCTTCAAGTCCCTCCAGAAGTTGTTCTGCATATTCTGTGATACGCAACATCCACTGTTTCATCGGTTTTCGAACAACCGGAAATCCGCCCACTTCACTCTTCCCGTCAATCACCTCTTCATTGGCCAAAACCGTTCCCAGTTCCGGACACCAATTGACAGGGACTTCATCCTGATACGCCAGACCCCGTTCATAGAGCTTCAGAAAAATCCACTGGGTCCACTTGTAATAGTCCGGATCCGTTGTGTTGACTTCCCGGTCCCAATCATAAGAGAACCCAATCAATTTCAATTGTTTACGGAATCGATCAATATTTTTTCGAGTTGTCGTTTCGGGATGTGTTCCGGTCTTGATTGCATACTGTTCGGCTGGCAACCCAAAGGCGTCCCAACCGATCGGGTGCAACACCCGAAACCCTTTCATTCGCTTGTATCGAGCCAATATATCGGTTGCTGTATACCCCTCCGGGTGTCCCACATGGAGCCCGGATCCGCTTGGGTACGGAAACATATCCAGTATGTAATATTTCGGGCCCTCTTGTCCCTCATCCGTTTTGAAAACATTCTTCTCGGACCAGTACGCTTGCCAGCGAGACTCAATAATGGACGGGTCGTACGAGTTGGACATAAAGGTTTGGATCTGCGTTCAAAAAATGATGGCGGGAAGATACAGCTTTTTTGCTTATTTATGATGGAACAGCGAGTTCCCGGGGTTGGACGATGCTCAATACATGACAAGCTCCGGATGCATTCAATCGAAATCTTCCATATACTCTAACCGCTGATTTCACAAGGCGGTAACGGCGGAATTCTATGAACATTCTGATTGTGGAAGACAACCAGGTCCTCTCATTCATGCTGCAGCGCATGGTGGAACGACTTGGTCACCACGTGATGGGTATGGTTACCAGGGGCGAAGAGGCAGTGTCTATCGCATCAGAGGAGCCGTGCGACTTGATTCTGATGGACATCATGCTCCTGGGCGAAATGGACGGAATCGAGGCCTACAAACAGATTCGGAAAGTAAAAACGATTCCGGTTATTTATACAACCGGTAACTCGGATCCGCATAACCGGCAACGGGCATCCGATCTGGGATTTCACGACTTTTTGACCAAGCCAATCTCGTTTCAGGAATTGACCCGATCCATTGATCAGCTGGCGGACAACCCGTAGTTTTTAGTCGAATCAAACCGATATTTCGACTTCAAACTCCCCGGATTCGTTTGGTTCCAGCTCAATTTTGTCGATAATGGCATCCACATTCAGTGGGCCTTCAATGAGTGGGAATGACTCCCCCTCAATCGTCTGCTTGTGTAGAGGAACCGACAAACGAC
>JBNJFK010000067.1:0-2213 GCA_051746765.1 Bacteroidota bacterium | reverse complement strand
AGCATCGTTCCCTTTTGTCCTGCATACTCCCGATTACAGAAACTCTGCACTTGATCGGCAAAAAGAGCGTTAAGCACCTCTTCTCCTTCTCTCGGTTCAGGCAAAAGTACACCATCCTTCTGGCGCTCTTTCAAATTATCTGCGGACAAGACATAAAATATAAGATCACTCACAACAACTCCTTCATCTCTTCATATGCCAGGTGCAACAGGGCATCTCCCTTGTGAACCACCGGGCTGTAATTGATTCCGATGACGCGCCCCTCCCGTCGAGTCTCTACCCGAACCAGTTCGTCACCAAAAGAATCTGTTATCCGTCCCGGTTTCTGTCTGGTCCGAACGGTCTGTCCCTGCATGACTTCCGGCCTGAATAGACCTGCATTACGTGCACGAATCCTTGTAGACTTTCGGTAGAATACGGGATTGGGTTTTTCTTCTTCGACCGGGGATCGCATCTCAAGATACGACATGAGCCGGAGGATTCCCTGAACTCCCTCATCGATACCTCTGCCGTCAAACCGGTGTGCTTTGCCGCTCTCATAGACCAATATCGGCTTTCCGTAGCGAGCTGCAGCTTTCCGAAACGATTTGTCAATTGGGCGAGGGTGCAACACAACCGGCCCTGGCTCATCTGCACGAAAGATACGAACCGGAAGATCTATGGGCGTGTAGGTCGAAAGACGAGAGATATTCAAGGCGATATCGGTTCTTTTTCCCGGCTCGATTGGCACGCCTTGAATCATCATTTCAACCAAGTCAGACGTCTCGAGTCACTCTACCCTTGGAGGGCTGTCGAGCTTGGCGGATCTTCTGAATCATGTAATCGACAACTTTGGAAGCGATATCATTCTCTGTTGCCAATTCAATCCCCTCCAGCCCGGGTGATGAATTCACCTCCAGGACCAGTGGGCCCCTTTCGGACTGCAACAGATCCACACCGGCCACCGATAATCCCATGACTCGAGCAGCTGTGAGGGCGGTCTCCTTCTCTTGTCGGTTCAACCTGTATAGTGTTCCATTTCCCCCCTGGTGCAGGTTTGAACGGAACTCCCCCTCCTCGGCCTGCCGCTTCATGGCCCCAACGACGTTGCCCTCCACTACAAACGCACGAATATCCCCACCTTTTGCCTCTTCAATATACTCTTGTACAATGACTCGGGTCTTCATGCTGTGAAAGGCCTGGATCATGGATTCCGCAGCCTTTCGAGTCGGAGCCAGCACAACGCCCACACCCTGTGTGCCCTCCAGCAACTTGACAATCAGAGGTGCACCTCCAACGCTCTCGATCAATTTGTCAACTTCCTTCGAGTAGTTCGTGAATACTGTCTTGGGCAGTCCCACACCCGCTCTTGCCAAAATTTGAAGGCTTCGAAGTTTGTCTCTGGATCGAACAAGTGCCTGAGAGCCAACCACGGTCGGTACTTTCATGAGTTCAAATTGCCGTACAACCGCTGCACCATAAAACGTAACTGTTGCACCGATCCTTGGAATCACACCATCCACTCCCGTCACCTTGTCACCCAAATAGTAGATGGACGGATCATCCTTCTCGATGACGATGTCACATTTCAAGTGATCCAGGACCCGGGCTTGGTGTCCTCTCTCTTCAATTGCTTCAATCAATCGACGTGTCGAGTAAAGTGTTCGGTTTCGCGACAGTATGGCGATGGTCAGTGGTCGTGACGACATGTAAACAGATCCGTACGGTTAAAGTTGATCCAGAATGTCACTTTTCGATACGTCGACCAGAAAACGTCCGGAAAGAAAAGTACGACCCAATAGAATGGGATACCGCATGGCCGATCGATCCGTCAGTGTCAATTCGATCGGATACAGACGGTCGCCCACTTCGATTTTGGTTTTGACAACGACCCTCTCCTCCGTTAACCCGTTTGAACTTCGAACAAAACGGACATCGCGAACAGCCGTTTCCACACGTACCCCGTCTCGAATGGTCCCGGTTTTCGGGTCCGGAATGACAAATCGAACGCGCATGGCCTCACGATCCAGTTTCATCTTCTTACAGTGCAGACTGGAGGTATAGGCTCCTGTATCGATTTTTGCTTCCATTCTGGTCGATTCCCAGCTTGGAAAACGAACCCATTCTCTCCTCCCGATTGTCCGTAACTCTTTCACGGACTCTCCTCTCGAGAATCCAGCATCTCCCTGACAAACCCGGGCAGAGCAAATGCGGCCTCGTGAATTTCGCGATTG
>JBNJFK010000066.1:0-10298 GCA_051746765.1 Bacteroidota bacterium | reverse complement strand
TCATATTTTATACAAACTAATGATATTGACCAGAATAGTGCAGGTTATGATGATAGAGTGGGGGATCCGGAAAATTCCGAAAATCCCGGTTTTAAAGCAATAGGTGATGTTGATAACGGATTTGAAGGCTCATTTGACGGTCAGAATAATGTTATCGAAGGATTTTATATTAATCGGCCGGACACGAATGACCAGGGTTTATTCGGCCGGGTATTTGACGGAGTTATTAAGAACCTGGGAATTGAGGGGGGGTCTGTTACGGCTTTTCGGTGGGTAGGCGGTCTTGCGGGATATCTTGGAGAAGGAAGCGAGGTAACAAACTGCTATAACACGGGCGATGGTTTTCAGTACACCGATCAGATCGAGTCGGTTCAATTTCCGTCGAATAACCCAGGCGGAGAGAACGGTCGAAAGAAGCACCGTGAGCGCCCCCAACGCGTAGGTCGTAGAGGTGATGTTCAGCGGGATGCGATACATTTCGGTCTGCAGCGACCAGATGATGAACGCAGTAAGCCCGGAGCCGAGCACCATCCCGACAGGAATGGCGATCAGAACGAGGATCCAGAGCTCCCCCAACAGGATAAAGGCAATCTCGGCGCGCGTAAAGCCCAATACACGAAGGCTTGCCAGATCGCGGCTCCGCTCGGAGAGCGAGATTCGCGCATTGTTGTAGACCACGCTGAACGCCGTGGCCCCGGCGAAGAGGGAGACGATGAAGGCCATGATAAGCCAGGTCAGCGCCGTCGATTCGTTGAATAGTTCGATCAGCGTCTGGCTTGAGAGGATGTCCGCCACGAGGGGGCGGTCGGCCAGCTCGCGCATAATCTCCGGTTCCCGCTCGCGATCGGCCAGCAGGTACGCCCCCGACACCAACCCCCTCTCCGGAACGATCCGGTCCAGTGCCTCCATCGACATGTAGCTGCCGAGACCGAAAAACTGATTCATGAATCCGGCTACCGGAATTTCGAGCGTCCGGCGGCTGTTCTCCAACAGCTCGACCCGAACCGTATCGCCGGGAACAAGCCGGAGGATCTCGCCCAGCTTCTCGGTCAACAGGATCCCGCTCGGGGGAATGGCCACCCGGTTCCCGTCCGAATCCAGGAGCCGCCGTAGCCGGCCCTCCTGCGGAAATGCCTGAATCGATGTCAGATAACTACGATGTTCGTGTCGCATGCGCACCGGAAGGGTCCGGTACGCCTCTCCGGCGTACACCCCGGGAATGCTCTCCAGCTCATGGATCATCCGGGCAGCGACCGGCTGGTCCAACATCACCGTAAGGTCGTTGGGTTGCGCCCGCCGGAACTCCTGCTCCACCGCCAGATTGACCGAATCGTTGCTCATCCGCCCGATCATGACCAGCGCGAGGGCGAACGCGATCCCGATCACGCTGAAGAGGGCTTTGAGTCGATGCCGCGAGAGTTGCCGCAGAATCATCTTCGATGGCATGTCCAGTCGACGGATCAGCGAGAACCGTTCCAGGAGGTTCCGTTGGAAGATCTGCGGGGGTTCCGGGCGCATCCCCTCGGCCGGTGAGAGCCGTACCGCCTTCCGGACGGAGACAAAGACACCCGCCAGCGCCGAACCAAAACTGATCCCTGTTGCCGCCAGCAATACAGGGGCATTGAGCTCGTAGCGCAGGAACGGAAATTTGTAGTACTGCGCGTAGAGATCGGACATGAGACCGCCCAGGTAGACCCCGAATGCAACACCGGCGACCAGCCCCAAAAATACGATCACGCTCACCATCAGGACGTAGTGCAGACCGATCTCGAGGTTGGTGTAGCCGAACGCCTTGAGGATGGCGATCTGACCCTGCTGCGTCTTGACCAGCCGACCAATGACGATACTCAGCAGAAACGCTGCCACGCCGAGAAAGATCATCGGAATGATGGTCGCCATCCCGCTGAGTTGATTCAGCTCTTCGGTGATGTAGAAGTGCGACTGCTGCAGCTCCCGACCCGTCGCACCCAGCCCTCCGTAGGGTTCGAGCCGTTCATCGATCTGCCCGAGAATCTCTGCTTCGTTCGCCTGCCAGGTGGTGGTCGCCACCAGATTGTTGAAGGCACCCTGCATGTCGTAGGCCGCCTCGAGCTGCGAACGCCGCATCCAGAAGATCCCGAATTTTTCAAAATCGGGAATGATGGTTGCCGGATTGCTCTGGAAGATAAACTCGGGCGAGAGGCCGATTCCCGCCACCACCAAAGGGTGCAGACGTCCGTTGATGACGGTCGTGAGCCGATCGCCCGGCCGCAGTCCGTGCGCTTCTGCAAAGGCGTCCCCGACCACCACCTCATCGGTTGCATACGGGGCGGGCATCGTCCCCTCGCGAATGTACAAGCGATTGAGCTCCGGACCTCCCTCGTCCGGAATGGAGATGAAGCGTCCCCGTACCGGGCCGTCGTAGCCGGGGACCTGAATGGTGGCTCCGGCCGAAATACGCGTCTCGAGCCGGCTGATGCCCGGAATGTCGCGAAGCTCTTCCGAGAGGCGGTTGGGCGCCCGTTTCAGGGAGGCAAACAGGTGGGAGAAGTGGTAGTCGCGATAGTACTCCTGCTGGGTCTGTTTGAGCGAATCCAACGTGCTGAGCAGCGTGACAAAGGTGGCCACTCCGCTGATGATCATCAGCGAAATGACGACGACCATGCCGCGCATCTGCAGCAGGTCCCGGATGATCTTTCGGTGAATCGATCGCATGGCTCACCACTCCATTTTTGCGGGGGATACCTTCTGCGCGTTGAGCTGATCATCCGCGATCTTGCCGTCATGCATCCGGACCACCCGATCGGCCATTCCGGCGATCACTGCGTTGTGAGTAATGAGCACCGTACAAGTTCCCAGCGTGTGGTAGATCTCCTCGAGGGCCTCCAGCACCACCACGCAGGTCTTGGAGTCGAGCGCTCCGGTCGGTTCGTCGCAGAGCAGGACGTCCGGATTCTTGGCAATGGCGCGGGCAATGGCCACCCGCTGCTGCTCTCCTCCCGAGAGCTGCGCGGGAAAGTGATCCATCCGATCCTGCAGTCCCACCATTCGCAGAGCCTCTTCCGGCGGGATCGGATCCCGGGCAATCTCCGTCACGATGAGCACATTTTCCCGCGCCGTGAGGCTGGGGATCAGATTGTAGAACTGAAACACAAAGCCGACATGCTGGCGCCGATACTCGGTCAGCTCCCGATCCGTGGCATGGGTGAGCTCGTGATCCTGGTAATGGACCGCCCCGTCGGTCGCCGTATCGAGCCCACCCAGAATGTTGAGAAGCGTCGACTTCCCGCTCCCCGACGGACCCAGCATGACCACCAGCTCCGCAGTGTGTAGATCCAGATCCACTCCGCGCAGGGCGTGCACCTCGACCTCTCCCATCTGGTAGCGTTTGGTCAACCCACGGGTCGAAAAGACCCGCTCTCCGTGATTACGTTCAACCGGTTCTCTGTTCATCATCGGTTCTTGTAACGAGAATACTTTCCCCAAAATCCATGCTATGAAGTTCCCTCCCGACAATGTGTACTCACGAACCGGAGGTCTCTGTAATGTAATTCCTGACGGGCAACGCTCCCACTCAAATTGAGAGTGCACGACAAGTGTCGCGACCCTTCCAAGGATCGTCTCGGAATACATTCGTAAGGTTGAATCGCTATCTGGTTCATACAGGTAAATCCATTGGGTGAATCCGTTAACCGACTCGTTTGAGCCTTTAGAGCGACCAAAGAACCCGCTTGCGAACCTTAAGTGTAATTTGTAACGTTACACATGATAAAATCATTCTCCTGCAGAGAAAGAAAAGGATATTCAACAGATCGTTCTCAAAGAAACTTCCACAAGAGATCCAACAGCGAGCCTTGCGAAAACTGCGAATGATCGATGCGGCAGCAAGTATCCACGATCTTCGACTGCCACCAGGCAACCGTTTGGAAGCATTAACTGGTAACCGGAAAGGTCAGTACAGTATCCGAATAAACGATCAATGGCGTATCTGTTTTGCCTGGAAAGACGGAGACGCATTCGATGCAGAAATCACGGATTACCATTGATAGAAAGAAAATGGAGACAAGAAATGTCAAAGAATAGATTACAACCCATACACCCAGGTGAGATCCTACGTGAAGAGTTCTTGAACCCTATGGGATACAGCCAACGAGAGTTCGCCGTAAAGATCGGGGTCACCCATACCCGTCTCAATCAGATCGTTCAGGAGAAACGAAGCATCACGGCAGACACAGCTCTTCGCTTGGCGAGAGCGTTGGGAACCACCGCCGAATTCTGGATGAACCTTCAAGCCCGTTTTGACCTCGACTTGGCAATGGACGAGTCCGGAGCGCAGATCGAAAAGGAAGTCGAACGAATCCCAACTCCATGATTTCCAATTGAATCTATTGATAGACGAAATGATCAATTTTGCCCCACTCAAGCAGGCTAAAACCTCGTATTGACGATATTGGCAAAGTCGGAACCGAACGTATACGTGATCGAAACAGAGGCCGAGAACGAATAATCTGTGGCGAGCTGCCTCTGTCGAAGCAAAATATCTTCCAGGGATGCGTCTCCGGCCGGCAACGTGATCTGGTCGTTGATCATCTGAAAATTGGTATTCAATCCCAGAGACAATCCCTCGGTGAGCCTGACAGATGTTCCGGTGAAGAATTCAATTCGGCGCAGGGTGGCATCATGAAAATAGTGTGAACCCTCTACCCCGCCATGTAAATCGCCCCACGGCTGCTGTATGCTAACGGCAACTTGGAGTTTCTGGTTGAACAGGCTCTCTTCGGTCTTGCCGAAAATGGTTTCCTCAAAATAATCGGTGTAACTGTAACCGATCTGGTACGTTGCCGTAATGGCTCTCCGGGTCGCTTCGCTGTACGGCAACAAACTATACTCAATGGCCGGGTTCAGCTCGAACTGGTGCCGGAGGTTGTAATCATTCCTGGTGATATATGAAGCGAACAGGCCAGCCGACCAATGGCTGTCGAGACTTTTCAGGGCATAGGTATCAAGGCCGTGCCGCTCGACGGTCCGACGTATCGTCTCTTCACCTTCACGTCTGATTTCTCTCAGGGAGTAGTTAAAATAAGGTCGGATGCGCAATTTCCACTCTTCCGTCACCCTGTCTGCATAAATGCCCCATCGAGAATCGAAATCGGTATCATTCGATTCCAGGTCCAGCCGTACCGAACCGATATAGGCTTCAAATACCCAGAAGTCCCAGGGGTCATCCAGAGCACTGAAATAGAGTTCATTCTCTTCGTTGCCTTCATACGATATGTCAAACCAGGGGGCGATGGACGTCTGGTTCAAATACGGCATAAAACCGGCCTGCATGGTCCGGATCAACCCCATCCGTATCTCGTCGGATGTATTGTTACGATCGGATCGATAGGTTAAATCGAACGAGATACTGGAGAACGTTCTCCGGCCGATAAAAGAAATTTCATACTCCCTGCCACCGGTCGTTTCAACGCTGGTGACAAAGACGTGGATATCGGCCTGTTCAGGGTCTCGTACATAATTCAGGTACTGTATCTCTTCTCGCATGAGATCATAGTCGCACGGAGAACAATCCACATACACCGTTGGAGCCCGTTCGGCCTGCGAGTCAACCGTATCCTGGACAGCATCAGCTTCCGAACCAACGGATTGGGCCATTAATCCGCGTTCCAGAAAAAAAAGAGAGAGAACCAATAGAAACAGCAACCGGGCAAACAAAGGTTGTAGAAGTGTCTGATTGGTCATTCCGGTCGTATACATGTCTTGCTCAGTAAAACTACTCTCCAGAGAACGAATGGATGCCCTTGATATTGATAAAACACCTAAATTACAAGTTTGACAGGATCATTGTCGGTATTTCTACTGAAAACATGGGAACAGAACGGCCTCCGAATACGATCGCGACATCCGACTGGCTCGAGAAGCAGGGCATCTACAGAAAACGCACTGACATATATGTAAATAGTGGTTGGATAGATCGGACAATTTAATCTTCAGTGGCTCTCGCATAGATCTGTTTGGCTATCTTCATATTCCGCGGGTCCCCCGTCTCCATTAAATCAGTGTAAATCGTGAGTAAAGGAGCCATGGCCGGGTCTTTCGTTTCAATCGTCCAATACGGTTCGCGAACCTCGATATTCCCCTTCTCATCCGGAATTAACTTTAACTGTTTCATGAGATCCGCGCGCCCTTTCCGTGTGTAGAGAATCAACTCTTTCGGTTTCAGGTCCTGGGTCAACAGGTCGGCAGCGGGCTCGCCTCCCCACATGGTCTCCGCTCCAAACGGCAGGTTCTCCCAGTTCTCTTCAACTTTGCGATTTATAAATGCATACCGCCCTTTCATAATTCGGGGTTTGAGTTCATCTGCGAAGGCAGTAACCCAATGATTCAGAAGCTGATCACGGTTCTTGATCTGAATTTCGTTTTCGTTTATTGTCAGCAGATATCCGCGTTCTTTTAACCCATCCAGTACGAGTTTAATATTCCCAAGAGCCACATCCGCAGCTTGCGCAATCTCCCGGTAGGTACGATTTAGCCACGCTTCATCGTGCAAGAACAGAAACACCACTTTTAACCCGGTTTTTGTAAAGGCCCGATTCCCTTTTGGTTGAACCGGGGTGGTCGTGTGGTGATCGATCCAGATCCATGTACCCTTATCCATCAGCCGGATATTACCGGCCGGATCCATCCAGTCGATTCCCGCTTCATTCAAACGCTTCTTGATATCCGGAAAGAGACGCTCTGCCACCAGCATGATGGGTCCGATTGTCTCCCCCAAATGCTTCAATTGTGGTACATGATGCTTCCGAATCTCTTTTCTTACAACGCCATAACGAACGATCTTACCCCCGCCGGGTATGTCAAATTCGATTCGTGCATCTGCCCGGTCATTTCCGTCTTGGGCATACACCTCCCATACGACGTTTCTTCCGAGCTCGGGAGCTAGGTTTTCAAGTGCTTTATTGAGAATTGCCCGATCCATTGTTCACTTTAAATATTTGTTCACGATTCCTGAACACTTAATATTAATGAACATAATTCACCGGTTAAATCAAAGAAATGCATGCAAAGATCGTCCGATACGCCTCAATTTCCGACGCTTCAGCTCCCGGCATGGCTATTCACAAACCCCTGGTTATTCCGGACAATCGATTTGTTACACTGGGACTTCGGAAGGAGGGTGGATTTGTCGGCATGCATGACCGAGTGACCCGGACACCGATTCCGGATCACATCTCTGCCAAATGGGAGGACCTCCCGGATCTCATGGACGGGTGGATCCAAACCAACAACAAGCTCGAACGAAGCCCGTTCGACCCGGTCATTGCAGCCGCCATGCTCTCCTTCGGGTTTGTGTTCATTCATCCCTTTGAAGATGGAAACGGGCGTATCCATCGTTACATCATTCACCATTTTCTGTCCAGAACCGGGTTTGCTCCAAAAGGGTTTGTCTTTCCCGTATCGGCCGTGATGTTGGAACGGATCGATGAATACCGCCAAACTCTTGAAAGTTACTCCAGACCGCTGCTGAAACACATCGAATGGAATCCCACGCCGAACGGAAATGTAGATGTACGGAACAACACGGCAGACTTCTACCGCTACTTTGACGCCACGGCACATGCAGAATTCCTGTACCAATGTGTACAGCAGACCGTTCACGAGACCCTCCCGGAGGAGATGGCCTATCTTAAACATCATGATGCCATGAAATCCTTCATCGAGTATCACTTCGACATGCCGGACAAGACCATTGAAACACTGATCGGGTTCTTGCATCAACAGGGTGGGTCACTATCCAAACGAGCAAGAAAGAGAGAGTTTAAGCATCTCACCGACGATGAGGTCTCGCTGCTCGAATCTACCTATGACGAGATCTTCAACGCGGAGTAACCATTCCCGCTACAGAGCCTATCGTCCCCTTCGATTGACATTATCACCCGGAGATGCTATTTACAGGCAACGGGTTGAACCCGGTACGGTTACCTGTATCTTCCGGATGCACCGACCCTATCTGGTCCCGCCGCCCGGCACACCCGCGAGACAAGCAGCATCGACCGCAAGCCACCGGCCGGCACCAACCCGTAAAACCCGCAACCAACCCGGTCACGCGTATGTCCTCTTTCGCACCGCGAGTGGTCCTCGCCACGCTCCTCACGCTACTTCTAACCATTCCCGTCCACAGCCAAGTCGCCTCCGAATCCCTGCGCCCGCCCGTCATGGGCAAGAACGGCGTCGTCGCCAGCGCTCATCCGCTCGCGTCCCTGGCCGGGCAGAAAATGCTGGCCGAGGGTGGCAATGCCATCGATGCCATCGTGGCCGCCGCCGCGGCGCTCAACGCCGTCGAGCCCTACATGTCCGGCATCGGCGGGGTCGGCTACATGCTTCTCTACTCCGCCGAAGAGGATCGCGTTCGATCCCTTATTTTTGGCGGCTGGGTCCCCGAAACCTTTGAGCCCTCCTCGCTGGAAGGCGCCTCCACCTACGCCGACGGCGCGGGTCACGGAACCCTCGAAGCGATCGGACCCATGACCGCCGCCGTCCCGGGCAACCTGGCCGGGTGGAACCGCGCCCTTCAGGACTACGGAACTCTCCCCCTCAAGACCGTCCTGCAGCCCGCCATCGAATACGCCGGGCAGGGCGTACCAATCACCGAATTTGACCAAGCCATGTGGGCCGGCACCCGCGACCGGGTGCACGCCTACCCCTCCTCGCGACGCGTCTACCTCAAGGAGGACGAAACCCCCTACCGCATGGGTGAGATCTTTGCCAACCCCGACCTGGCCCGCACGCTCACGGAAATTGCCGAAAAGGGGGTAGATCATTTCTACCACGGGGAGCTGGCCGATACCATTGCCGAGAACTTTGCCAGCGACGGGGGCTACATCACCCGCAAGGATCTCGCCCGTGTGCCCGAGCTCGTCCAGTGGACCGAACCCCTGAAAATCGACTACCGCGGCCACACCATCTACAACCACCCGCCCCCCGGCATGGGCCTCCAGCAGCTTCAGACCCTGCGCATCATGGAGGGCTTTGACCTGCAGGAGATGGGCCACAACTCCACGGACTACCTGGCCCACCTGATGGAGGCGATCGCCCTGGCCCGCGCGGACAGTGACCGCCACATCGGCGACCCGGCCTATGTGGATGTCCCGACCGAGGAGCTTCTCTCCGATGCCTACATCGCATCCCAGCGCGAAGAGGTCCGCCGGCTGGTCGAAGAGCGATACGTCCAGATGCAAACCCCCGCTCCCCGACTGGACCCTACCGAACTGGATTCGCGCTACACCTACGCCACCACCAGCCTCTCGGCCGCCGACCGCCACGGCAATGTGGTCGTCATTACGCAGACCCTGGGCGGGGGCTTCGGCTCGGGCTATGTGGCCGGGGATACCGGCATCGCGTTCAACAACGCCATGGAGTGGATGCTCATGGAGCACGGCCACCCCAGCTCCAGCGAGCCCGGCAAAGGGATCACCTGGTGCATCGGCGCCATGATGCAGGTACACAAGGACGGCAAACCGCTTCTGGCCGTCGGCTCGCCCGGCAGCTTCGGTATTCTGCAATCCGTCCCGCAGGTCGCGATGAATATTCTTGATTTCGAGATGGACATACAGGAGGCGATCGACGCGCCCCGCTTCCGTTGGAAGGACGAACTGGGCTCGGTTCCGGCGACCGAGGTAATCATGGAGACCCGCGTGCCCTCCGGTGTGCGCGAGCAGCTCACTCAAATGGGCTTTAATCTCGACACCAGCGTGGGCGACTGGTCCATGTCGGTCGGTGGCGTGCAGGGCGTCGTGCTGGATCCCGACTCCGACTGGATCCTGGGCGGGGCCGATCCGCGCCGCAACGGTTATGCCCTGAGCTGGTAGCCTGGACGGTCCACAACGCAACATCAACTTCCGGAATCAACCCACACACCACACTCAACAAAACCAAACGCCTTCATGCACTCCCGACGCGACTTTCTCAAACACTCCGCACTGGCCGGCGCCGGCCTTACGCTCACGCCCACCCTCCCCCTCTCGTTCATGGGCACCACCCTTTCGGGCCGAACCGGTCCGAAACCCAGGGTAGCCTACATCACCACCACCTACAGCACCGGGAGCTCGCACTCCGACGTAATCGGGACCAAGCTCTTCCTCGGCATCCCGACCGACGATGGGATCCAGGAGCCGGAGATCGAGGTGGTCTCCATGTGGATTGACCAGATTGAAGAGGGCCATACGGGTCCCCGCATCGCCGAGATGAACAATATTCCCCTCTACGACACCATTGAGGAGGCGATGACGATGGGCGGGGACGAGATCGCCGTGGACGCG
>JBNJFK010000065.1:0-10507 GCA_051746765.1 Bacteroidota bacterium | reverse complement strand
TGACATCTCCAGGCGGCCGTCACGTTGGAATTCTTGGCATTGGTCGACAGGTAGAACACGTTCCCGTAACCACCGGTACAGAGTAGAACGGCATCGGCCGAATATCGCTCGATTTCGCCGCTGACCAGATTTCGTGTGACGATTCCACGCGCCTTTCCATCTTTGACCACAACATCGAGCATCTCCTGACGCGGATGGTTCTCGATCTTTCCGGCGTGCACCATCTTCATCATCGCCTGGTACGCTCCCAATAGCAGCTGCTGCCCTGTCTGGCCCCGGGCATAGAAGGTCCGGGACACCTGTGCACCACCAAACGAGCGGTTGGCCAGCAGTCCGCCATACTCGCGGGCAAACGGTACACCCTGTGCAACAGCCTGATCGATGATTTCGTTGGAGATCTGCGCCAGTCGATAGACATTTGATTCCCGGGAACGGTAATCGCCTCCCTTGATCGTGTCGTAGAAAAGGCGATAGATGCTGTCTCCGTCATTCGGATAGTTCTTGGCCGCATTGATTCCACCCTGTGCTGCAATACTGTGGGCTCGGCGGGCCGAATCCTGAATACAGAACGTTTTGACATTGTAGCCGAGCTCCGCCAGACTCGCCGCAGCCGACGCGCCCGCCAGACCGGTTCCGACGACGATGACGGTGTGCTTCCGTTTGTTGTTGGGAGCAACCAACTTGATATCTTTGAGGTGTTGGGCCCACTTCTCTTCAAGGGGTCCGGACGGTACATTCGAATTCAGGTTCATACATCCGTGATTTGGGATTACCGAAAATTTGTGAAGCCGCCGTCAGTTGACCGGCCGGCATGTGCCACTCCCCGGGGACAGATCCTTCCGGGGGGTTAACACGGGGTTCCGCTGATCAGACCCCCACATCCACCCGTGAAATAGATGTAGAGCGGGATAAACAGGAATCCGATCGCCAACAAAATGGCCAACACCACGCCTCCTGTGTAGATAACCGGCGAGAGTTTTTCGCTCTTCATCGTCAGCGATGTAAAGGCGCTCCAAACGCCGTGACTCAAGTGTGTTCCCAGGAGAATCATGACCAGTGTATAGCCGAACGCATAGACCGGACTCTGAAACGTATCGATCACCAACGTCTTCAAATCATACGCTTGACGACCGTCGATCATGACCGTGTCGGGATCTCCGAGTGCAAAGGTGTTCACGTGAAGGACGACGAAGACCAACAAAATGACGCCGGTCAGGGCCATGCTGCGTGAGCTCATGCTCTGCTTGCTCGCCCCACCCTTGCTGCTGTAGACCTGGTAGCCGTTCGGACGAGCCCGCCGTCGTTTGAGCCAGACGGAGATCCCCACCCACGCATGGATTACGAAGACCGCAATCAGTCCGATTCTAGCGATCCAGAGAAGCACCCCGAGATCGTGCAGCTTCATCGAATAGCGGTTCATGGCTTCCGCATCCCCGAAGATGGCCAGGTTTCCGGCCAGGTGAAAAATGACAAAGAAAACGAGAAGAAGGCCGGTGAGTCCGGAGAGGATCTTACGCCCCACCTGGGAGGTCGCTGCTTCGGTTAGTGATGGCATGCTCGGTACGTCTGGTTCGTTAGGATGAATAGATCGTGTTCAAGGGGTGGAAAATTCGCCCCTTTTGCCATAAAAGGCAAGATAAAAGGGGTTCCAACCGAGCCGGGGACAGACCCCCTCTTCACGCCCCTTAACCGGGTACGAAGAGGAGAGACAACTCCATTTTTTTCTGTCCCTTGGAGAGCCTCTCGCCCGGATCCGAACGGACAGCCCGACGAGCGGTCACTCCCTGGCGTGAGATTCGCCGTGGCAATGATCCCGAGTCGTCGTGCGTCGGAATGTCCGAATCCGAACCCGTACCCGAACTTTACGACGCGTCATCCTGAACCGTCTGTACATTCAGATAGAGGAACAGATCGTCGACCATCTCCGAGAGCATCCGATCACTGGAGCCGAAGCTGTCCGCGTCCTCTCCTTCCAGGTCCAGAAGTTTCTCGCAGAGCGCGACCAGTTGGTCCCGCTGAATCGAGATGGTCCACTCCTGCCTGCCCTCCAGACGAAAGGGGCCCTCTTCGATTGTCGAGAGTCCTGCCGGATCTCCGGTTTGGAGTCCCTCCAGTCCGCCGGAGTTGAGCTCGGCTACCGCCCGGGCCGATCCGTCGTCACCTTCAGAGAGGGTGACACCGACTGGCCAGTCCGCTGCCTGAATCGACTCCAGTCCGGACCTCCACCGCTCATTGATTCGGATCATGAACCCGATCCGGGATACCTCCAGTTCTCTTCCTCGCAGAAAGTTCGGAAGATGGCGTTCATCCAACGGGAAAGAAGTCGATATCTTTCCGTCATCATCTTCTGTGGATCGGAGAAGTTGTTGCCAGCGAGAGGAGTGGAGCTCCGCAAACGAGATCATACGGGGGTAGCCATCCCCGTCGGCCAAACCGTTCAGAAGCTCCCCGATCCCCGCTTCGACCTCCTGCCGATAGGACTCATCCTCATCGGCCGTGTACGAGAGGTGAATGAGCACGTCGGAGATGGTATCGTAATCAAACACCCGGAAGCCGGACGGGAACTCGAGTTTCCATCGGCTCACCACACCGGCACCTTCGTAAGGGAGGTACCGCTCATCCCGGAAGTTCAATTCAAATTGGCCGCCATCCGACTGTGCACTACTGGTCGCAATGGAGAGCCGACCGGCCACCGGTTGTGGCTCCAGCTTGGATTCGTCCGATTCATCCGGCTCTGCAACCGGCCGAATGTGGCTCTCCAGAAGCGTCAATCGTGCATTCACATTCGTATAAGGCCCCGTCAAACAGGGAATGGTCAGTCGGATCGATTTGATCCTTCGATTGTAGTGTCCCGGGTAGACCAGATCAAAGAGCACTTCCGGAAGTGCAAACTCGGTGTGCCCCTCTTCGCGAAGAGAGGCCAACGCTGTCGGATCGAGTTGACCCAACGACAGGGTCTGCTCGAGCTCCATGGTACGCTCGTTTCGGTCCAGGTACGCCTTTTCCATGTGGCGCAGTTGCATGGAGAGTCGTTCTCCGGCCAGAAGACCGGCTCTCTGACTCTCCCACTGATCCGGTGTCACGAAGACCGATCCATCCTCTCGCTCGTAGTGATAGGCTCGCTCTGCCATCTGCGCCAGATCGAGCGCCAGCTCAAAGGATTCGTGATAGAGCCGGCCCAACTCGGAAGCCAACCAGGTATAGAGCCCGAGATTGGAGAATTTCGATCGGTAGAAATCAAACTTCTCGTCACTCTGTTTGACCGTCTCTTCATGAATTCGCATTTGACGCTCGGCCATGGCAATCCGCTCGTTAGCCGCTCGAATGCGGATATCGTTCTTCTCGAGCTCCTTGTCGGCCATTTTTTTCTGAAACTCCCACCCCTCTTTCCGACGTTGGTGGGACCCGAGTGTGGAGCTCATCGTGGCAGCGTATCGCAAAGTGCTGGTCATATTGCCCAACGCACCCCCCAAGGCAGTCAGAACGGCGCCCAACTGCTGTCCTCCGTAGGTCATGGCAAAGGGAGATCCGGCCTGTGGAACGGCATATCCGATCGACGCTGCCGTTCGAATATTGTTCCCCATTACTTCGTAGTACTGGGCAGCCGTCATGCTGATTAAATGCGCCTTTTCATATGCAGAAAGGCCGTTATCGACCAAATTCTTGTAATGATCCCGACGCATCGTCGTCATCTCTTTCTCCTTCTCGAGCGCCTCGAGTGCCGCCCGATCCATCTCGATCTGACGTTCGCGAAGTTCACGATTCAAATTGAGAAGATCCTTCGAGTGTGTCGCCTGAAGTTGCCTCAGCTCCTCGGCGTCCTTTTTCTCGAGTGCCGACAGAAGAGCCGAACCGAATCCTTTCACGACCGATGCGGCCTGTTTGGCTCGTTCGACCAGTGCAGGGAACCGGTAGACCGGGATCGATCCCTGTCCGGACCCGATGATCTCGCGCAGATCCAGCCCGGCTGCCGCCGCCCGCACCATCATGGCCGGATCGATCGGAGGCGCAAAGAGTGCAAGGGAGCGTGTCTGCCCCTCGATATTCATGCAGTTCCGGATTTTGAATAGTCGATCCTCTACCCGGTCCCACACGCCCAACATCTGCTCGTTGGCCGGAAGACAGAACGCCTCGCGACTGTGTGGAAGAACGGTCGAAGCTGCCAGCTGAGAAGATCGCGCTTCCTGCTCCCCGCTGCCGAAACGGACTTCGGGATCCTGCCCGTCGGCGTTCACAAGATGCCCACCCACGTTCAGTTCACGTGTATTCCCGGAAAGATTCATCGATGCCATTTGGTCCCAGTCGTCGAGAAGATTCTCCTCTCCCCCCGATCCGTCGGAGACCTGCACGCGCTGACTCTGCATGGACTGCAGAACAAGGGTTTCCATGGCAACATCGAACTCACCTTCGATCTCCAGTTGATCGTATGTGAGTGGCTCGTCGGATCTCTCCAGGGATGCGCAGTCCCCCTGGATGGTCGGACGGGGGCCCAACACCTCCGCTGCGAGACTGTAGAGAAGCGTCGCCTCGTTGATCGACTCGCGCGTATCCCGGGCAAAGAGAGAGTCTGCCCAGTCGAGCAGATTGCCCACGTAATCCATGACAATCGCCTTCTGATAGGCCCGTGTTCGAATCCCCGCGATGGCGTGTGGTTCGAACGGATGTGCCCGATAGGTAGCGATCGCCTCTTCACTCTGCAGAGGAAGCTCCTCCGGATAGAGTAAAGAGTCTCTCAGCGCCGGATCGGTCCAGTAGTGTGCCACAGGGGATACGCCATTTTGAATCTCTTGCTCCGTCGGTGGTTCCCGATCCGTTGTTGGATCAAACAGGGTGTGATACCACGACTGTGCCTCCTTGTAGTGCCCTGCCAACGAGAGTTGTTGGGCAATCAGCCTCGGGAGGTGCAAAAACAGTTCCCGCTCGTACGCCCGATCCGTTCCTCCTTCCCGCATGGTCTCCTGAAGCTGGAGCATCGCTTCATTCGGCCTCGAAAGCGGAAACGATTCCGGTTCCATCTCCTCGCGGTCATTCAAAAAGGCCTCGATCCCCTCCCGCATGAGCCGGCTGCCCATCTCCCCGGCGTGAGCGTTCGTCATGGGCCACACCCGCCAATACGGAAGCGGGAGAATGAAGAGTACGTTTACATTGGGTTCCAGGAAGTAGACACGATCCTTGAGCCGCAACAAGGTGGCGCCGGGAGCGCCGTGAATGGCGTGCAGGAAGGAAGCCGTTACCGCACCCTTCGAATACGGAAAAATATTGCGTCGAGTGTCATCCGTAAGCCAAACGAGTTGATCGGGTAAATCTTGATGAATGGGTACCGGTCCGTTGTTTTTCTCGCTTGGGAACTCAATTCGGAGGTCCCCCTCATACTCGTTCTTGAACCCGAATAACTTGTAGTAATTTCGGGAGTCGTTGTAATCAAAAATTTGGAAGTAGGTGTCTCCCCAAAGCGAAGAGGAATCGATGGACTTGTCCTTTTCTACGGTTGCGGAAAACAGGTCCACCTCGACCACCTGTGATTCGGTATCATAATCGTCCCATTCCAGGTACTCTACGTAGAGTTTGGAGTCAATAATTTCGGGATATACACGCCAATCGGCATATGGAATGCGATTGTTGTAATCATCAATCCGAGTATATTTTGAGCGATGAAATCTCCCCAATTCGACTTCGACGGGTTCACTCCATCCACCACTATCCCTGCGCCACGCGACAAGTAGTTTCTGAGTAATCTCTGTTCCGTCGGATTGCGGTGTCCCCTCGACTACCACACTCTTCTCACGCTCTTCCCGCTCCAGCCAGCAGAGGTGAAGCCGATCTTTCCAGACAAACGGAGAGACACTTTTGGCCGAAATCTTCAGGTCCACCTCCTCCCAGACCGACCAGTCCAGTGGACGCTTCGAATCATAAAAGATGCTTTTCCAGCCGGCGGCCGGACCCACATAACTGGCCGAACGAACATACCAGGGGGCACTCCGCCCGCTTCCCCGTCCCAGAAACCAGTACGTCTCCCGATCCTTGTCATAGCACCCGGAGGTGACCGTCAGGCTCGTGACGGTCTGCAACTCTTCCAGATACTCCCGATAGATCGTCTCGACCGTCTCCGGGGTAATCTCTTGCTGAACCAGCTTGTCCTCTGCCTTCGTAAAGAGTGGGGATTTATCGGTACGAACGTTCGGATCCAAATAGTTTTCCGGGTAGACAAACACCTTTCGGTTCGCCTCCCAGACCCGGTACTCCTTGCGCCATTCCCACTCCTGACGCATCTCCCGCGACGGCTGTATTCTCTCCGCATCCTCTCCGTTCGAGTCGTTCGTCTCCAATCCCAACATCACGCGGTGCAGATAGAGCTGAACCGATTGTGTTGCTTGAAGTACGCGGGATGTATCCATGCATCCGGCCACTTCCGGATCGATCAAGAGGTGGTGATAGAGATCCCGGATCTCCCGAAACGCATTCCCGGAGTCCGAAAGCAGATAGTCGACAAGGGCATCCCTCTGCTTCTCGCGAATCCGGTCCTGACTGGAACGCATCTCCTTCAAAAATCGATCTTCGTCTTCATACGAGGAGCGCAGTGCAGCCAGCACTCGCCGCCACACCCGATCCAGTTCGTCATAGGAACCGGACAGCAGATCCGAAATGGATGCACCGTTCACACCCAACTTGACGGCAGCTTCCGCTCCACTTTCCAGACGGGCCAGTCGCACAACCGACTCGGTCGTCACGTCCTCCTCACTCCCGGACTCGGGAAGCGGAAGTTGGTTTACAAGCGAATCGGCAAACGATGTGGATGTCTCCAACCAAACAGCGACCAACTCGGGGTCCCGGCATCCATCCAGCAGAACCGAATGCAGTGCTTCCAGTCGATCCTCCTGCCGGGCCCATCCGGCGTAGAAAAGCAGGGATTCCAGTACTGAAAACGAGCGGATTGTGGACGCCTGCCAACCGAACAGCTCCGGATGCTCCATCGCAAACGAAACGGACTCCTCACCGGGGAGGAGCTCCTCCAGGAGCTGATCCGTCATCTCCTCTTCATCTGCATCATCCTGGAAAAGGACCTCGAGAAGGTCTTCCATAGAGGATCCGATCCTCCCGAGCAGGGTCCGCAGCCGGAGTGCACGCTCAATTTCGCCCCAGGGATGGTCTGCATTTTCGGATTCAGAGCTCTCCACCAACTCCCGGAGCTGATCTATACGAGCCGGTGCCAATTCGAAATGACCAATCCGGACCGAGGCACGGATCAGCCGGGTCAAACTCGCCAGATTCAGCTCGATCTCGATCTCTTCCGAATCGTCTTCCGGATCCACAAAGAGCTGCGTAACCAGCGACTGAAACGGCTCTTCGCCCAATGAAGATGCCCGGAGCAGGCGTTGATAGATCGCTTCACCGTCACTGTCCGATGCTTCCCTGGATGCCACATTCCACGTCCAGGAGACGGAGAGATCCGGTTCCCACCACGTCTCGTCATCCGGCGTCAACCCTTCATTGAACAGCCGGTCAAAAAGGGACGGTTCGCCCGGCTCGACAGGATGCTCCGGCAGCCGTCCGATCATCATGAGCAAGGTCTCCGGATCCAGTTCGTAGCGTTCGGCCAGCCGGTGAATACCCGATACTCGTGCCAACGCCTCCTCCCGATCCTCGTCATCCGCCGATGGGTCGAACAGTGCATCTGCCTCGTGAGCCACGAGATCCGAGAGACGTTCGGAACTCCATCCGGTTGCTTGCATCAACCGAACGAAGCGATGAAAGCGGTCCAGGATTTCAGGCTCCGCGTCAATCAAAAACTCTTCATATCGGTTGGTGGTTCCCGCAATCAACTCTCTCACCATACTCAGATCGCCCTCCGGATCCACGACCGAAAGCGACAGAACTTCCTCGAGATCCTCACGGTTCAAGCGACTCGCATCCAGGATCGCCTGCATCGGTATCCTGTCCAGTGACTCGTCATCGTTCAATCGAAACAATGTTTTCAAATCCGACACATCGAGTCGCTGTTCGGTGATCTGACGCGCCTCCACGGGAGAGAGGGAGAGCTGCTCCTCGACAGATCGGGGAGAACCGGGAAGCAGATCCTCCACCAGGCCGAAGAGTTGAACCGAGCGCTGATCCAGGTAGACCCGAAGCTCCGAAAGAGGTCGGTGAAACGGCAACCGAAACGAGTTTGTCGCCTGTTCCAGACGTTCATAAGCCACCGTCCGACGGTCAGAATCGGAGTCCTGCAGATCCACTGTCACCTGTCGCTCGAGAACCTCGTTGACGATGGCAAGTGTCGGCACCAACTCGGTTGCCGAATCACAATCCAGTTCCAACTCCCAGAGATCCGGACGGCGACTGCGCAGATGGGTCGATATCCCCGGTTCGGGAACACCGGATCCGAAATACGGTTCGATTACATGTTTATCGGTAAATCGCATCAGGTCCGTGTAGTAGGCCAGCGGGCCAAAGATGGACGCACAGTGTCGACAAGAGCAGTAGCTTTGCCGACCAAAGAGTTCTTCATAGCCATCCAGACGTTTCCATTCGACCTCCTGCTCCGGGGCGGACTGCATCGCCCTCGGCTCCGATCGGGTCTCCTGGTGGTCCACCGTCAACTGCATCGACAACTGACGAGAGGCCATCGAGAGGGACTCGGCCCGTCGATAAATCCGCTGTGCACGATCGACAGCGATTCCGGTCCGTTTGGCCAGCTGATCCGGTGTAACCGACAGAATGCGAGCCGTGGTATCCATTTCGGCCGCAAGCAACTGCCCGGCCATATCGGGATCGGATGCGAGATGCAGCGTCCGGTGACACGCCATCGCTTCGCGACGCAACACCGGTCGATCCGACTCCTCGACCATCGAAAGATCGAACGCCCCCTTCTCATCTTCACGAGCAAAGAAATTCACCTCCTGCAACTCCACATCCGGACGAGCCTCCAGGAGCTGTTCAATGCGTTTCAGACGCTTGGATCCCTTCCCGGATTCGTCCGAGGCCAGACGCTCCCGCACCCGCTGATGCAGTCGGGCCGTGGGAAAGCGGGTGGAAAGCTCTCGTATCACACCGTTTGCCACAATCTCCGGATCGGGCGCAGATGTCTCCTCAGAACTGTCTTCAATCATTGTCTGCCACTCTTCTCGTGACAATCGTGCCAGATCCCGGAGAGTCTCCACCGACCGGCCGGCAGGCTTGCTCTGAAGTGCAGCATCCACAAGTTTCTCGTTCCAACCACTCAATCGACCCACCTCGAGCGACACCGCCATTCGGGAGGCTTCCGTTTCATCCAGTACCTCCTCCCGGAGAAGAGTCCGGACCGTCACATTTGTATCCTCGCCGCCGTCACTCTCGCGAAACCGCTCCAAGAGTTTCTTCCGTTTTGCTTCACTCAATCCGGACATACGTGCCGCACCGGAGAGACGTTCGGACCGGACTTCCGGGTGCTTGTCCCCGTGCAGCTGCCGTACCCTCTCCAGCAGCCGGAGTATCTCGTCCCACTCTTCCCGCAGAGAGGCCGGAATCTGACGATCCTTGAGAGCCGATTCGAGTGCTTCCTGAAGTACACCCATCGGATGCCGCGCAACCGAGGGCAGATTCATGCGTGCCGGACCCTCAGACTGCTCCTCGATTCCGACACCCTGCATCCCCAATCCGAAAAAAACACCGGTCGGCATCCCGGTTTCAGAGGCCAGTCGGGCATCCTCGGACCAGATCACGACCCACATCATCTCCAGATCCGTCTCGTGATGCAAAAACTGCCACTGCTCCAGCCCCAGATCACCTGCAGACCGTTCTCCCAAGAGCGGTTCCAGCATCGAGTCCACCTTTTCGTACCGCGACCGCTCGGCCGTGCCCTCCTCGAGCTTCCAATCCAGATTTTCTTCCGGCTCGGCGTGAAAAAGAATCTGATCCTCCCCGATCGAGACCAACTCCCGTTCGGCCGCGCGGGCAGAATGCTCCACCCCGTCAGGAGAAAAAATACGGACGACCAGATCCGGTCCGCCCTTCTCGTTGGAACCGAAGGCATCGGGGTGGTACTGAATCAAATAGTCTCCCTTCGGCCCGGTTTCGGCCTCTCCCAGGAACTCCTCCATCTGAAGATCGCGGTCATACAGTCGAACCATCCACCCCGCAGCCGGTTTCTCTGACTCCGTACGAACAAACCCGTGTACCCGCCAGAGATTCCCGTTTTCGCCGGCCGGTTCCGGATCATCGGATGAATCCGAATCGCTGTCCGGTTCGGGATCCGGCGTCGGTTTGTCGGGCCGAACCGGCTTTTCCCGGATGACCCGGGTCTTTACTCCAATGGATTTCAGCTTTTTCTGCAACGCGGCCGCCCTCGTCTTCGACAACCCCTGATCCAGGGTGCCCCCCTCGCGCAGAATCGTCATCAGCTCCGAGCGGGTTTTCTTCCGGACCATCGCCGAAATTTTTTTTCAATACAACGGGAAGGGTGCGAACAGGTACCGGTGAAATCTGAATGGAATAGGTCATGCGTCTATACTTGTATTTATGATTGAAATTCGAG
>JBNJFK010000064.1:0-10718 GCA_051746765.1 Bacteroidota bacterium | reverse complement strand
CCAAACTGCTGCACGAAAGTGAACGAGTTGAGCAGAGACTGGAAGTTGACCAGGCGCAACGTTCACTAAAGCAAGCCGTTGTACAGCTTGATTTTACAGAGGCTTCCATCGAGCAATCAAAAGAGGATTACCGGATTCGAAACGACCGGTACAGTGAGGGGCTGGAGTCGACGACGGATCTGTTGTCATCCGAATCGAGTCTCTTGCAGGCGAGGTTTCAGCGCTTGGAAGCCATCTACCAATACAATATGGCGCAGGCAACACTGGAGCTTCTTCTGGAACCCGAATTCCAATGACATGTCGAGTCATACCGAACTGAATCGATTCATCCACTAACCGCGAACCTTTATGAACCCGATGATGAAGATGAATAATCCAACTGTCACACTCCCCGCGATCGCCCTCATGGTCCTCTTGTCCGGAGTCTCTTGCAGTGGGCCGAACGAAGAAACTGCCAGTCCTCCTGATTCGATTGAAGTGAATGTTCAGAATGCTCGTATCACACAGAAAGAGGTCACACACCGATTTTCGGGAGTTGTCGTGAGTTCCAGAACAGCAACTTTGAGTACCACAATCATGGGTGCGATCACCCGAATCGATGTAGATGAGGGAGATGCCGTGGAGCAGGGAGATGTTTTGGTTCGCATCAAGGATGACCAATTGAACGCGCAGAGACGTCAGGTCGAATCGAACCTTGACGGAGCCCGCGCAACTCTCGTCAATGCGGAGGCAAACTACCAGCGTATACGTGTGCTTCACGAGCGAGAGAGTGCCACAAAACAGGAGTTGGATGAAATAACCTCTGGTTACGAGACGGCGAGGGCAACTGTTCACTCCCTTGAAAACAAACTCTCAGAGATTCGTGAAATGCTTGCATACACAACTCTGAGAGCTCCATTCGACGGTCATGTTGTTTCCAAATTGGTTTCCGAGTCGGACATGGCTTCACCCGGCCAGCCACTTCTGGTGTTGGAACAACAGGGGCAGTCGGAATTTCATGTTACGGTGCCGGAGAGCGAGATCACACACCTTTCCATTCAGGACACCGTCTCGATCGATCTGCCTGCAGTAGACATCTTCAATGAAACGGGCGTGATCTCCAACATTCATCCGGCCGGGGATCCCGGCAGCCGGCAGTTTACCGTTGAGGTACTGCCAGTCCAACCCGAAACAATGCGCGCCGCCCGGTCCGGCATGTTCGTCGAAATCGCTCTG
The DNA here is from genome assembly GCA_051746765.1 of Bacteroidota bacterium. GTDB lineage: Bacteria > Bacteroidota > Rhodothermia > Balneolales > Balneolaceae > JBBEBE01. The sequence continues at coordinate 9,503 of JBNJFK010000064.1, read as the reverse complement.
GGGAATAGAGGAGAGCAAGCAGTACTGGTTCCTCGTGAGGCCATTCTGGAGAGAGGGCAGTTGACGGGTCTGTACACGGTGAATGAGAAATCTGAACTGATCCTTCGATGGGTCCGTCTCGGTGATTTGGTTGGTTCCGACGTCGAGGTTCTCTCCGGATTGTCCGAGGGAGAAGCCTATGTGTCATCCATCAATTCCCGGCTTCAGGAAGGGCAAACCGCCATTACCCATTAAGACGTCAACCAAACTGATTATGAAAACCGGACTTGCAGGTACGATTGCAAAGAGTTTTATCGATTCCAAGTTGACGCCGCTCCTCATGGTTCTGTTCCTGGCTGTCGGCTTTTATGGAACCTATTTGACTCCTCGTGAAGAGGAGCCTCAGATTGACGTTCCGATGGCGGATATCTTCATTGGTTATCCGGGAGCAACTTCAGAAGAGGTAGAGAAGCGTATTGCCATTCCACTCGAGAAGGTACTCTCGAACATCGAAGGGGTCGAATATGTCTATTCGACATCCATGCCGGAACAGGCGATGGTCTCGGCTCGATTCTATGTCGGCGAAGATGTAGAACGCAGTTTGGTACGTCTCTACAACGAAATCATGAAAAATGCCGATCAGATTCCGGACGGAGCGACAGAGCCGTTGGTAAAGTCTCGATCGATCGACGACGTGCCCATCATGACGTTGACGCTCTGGAGTGATCAGTACAGTGACTACGAAATCGCCCGAATGGCCGACGAACTGACTCTTGATCTTAAGCAGATCGAGGATGTGGCTCGGGTGCAACGGCACGGAGGGCGATCACGACAAATTTCGGTTCAACTCGATCCTCGACGAATGGCCTCTTTCGGTGTGGATCCACTCCGGATTGCCAGTCGGATTCAAGCGGTCAACCAACAGGTCTCCTCCGGAACGTTTGACAAGAACGATACCGAGTATTTGGTAGATACCGGTCAAATTTTCCGGTCGGTCGAAGATGTTCGAAATCTCGTGATTGATGTTCGTGATGGAGCCCCGATCTATCTGAGCAGTGTGGCCGAAGTAATGGATGGTCCGAATGAACCGGCCTCCTACGTCTCCTATGGCGCAGGTGCAGGTGCAGGTGCTCTCGGTGAGGGACTGAACCCGGGGATGACCTATCCAGCTGTAACCCTTTCGATCGCCAAGCGGTCGGGTGCCGATGCGATGACGATCGCCGAACAGATTCTGCAGAAAGTAGATCATTCGAAAGGGTCGATCATCCCGGCAGACGTTGAGGTTACAACAACTCGGAACTACGGCGAAACAGCCTCCCACAAGGTCCTCTCTCTGTTGGAGCACCTCTTGGTTGCCATTCTGGCCGTTACTCTGGTGGTTACACTCGCACTGGGATGGAGAGGTGGATTGGTCGTATTTCTCTCTGTACCGGTGACGTTTGCACTGACGCTTTTTCTCTACTACATGTTCGGCTATACATTGAACCGAATTACTCTCTTTGCCCTCGTGTTCGTGACCGGGATTGTCGTTGATGACTCCATCATCATTGCCGAAAACATGCACAGACACTTCAAAATGAAGAAGCTTCCGCTCAAACAGGCGGCGATTGCTTCGATTAACGAAGTGGGGAATCCAACCATTCTCGCAACATTTACCGTGATATCCGCTGTCCTCCCGATGGTTTTCGTTTCGGGATTGATGGGCCCCTACATGAGCCCGATGCCCATTGGCGCTTCGCTGGCCATGATCTTTTCTCTTGTGGTTGCACTGGTCATTACTCCCTGGCTTGCATACATCCTTCTTCCTCATGGATCGTCCGGCAACAAAAAGGAGAAGGCCTATGATCTGAAAGAGACGCTCATTTATCGATGGTACGACCAGGTCATGAGTCCTCTGCTCGATAGCGGAATACGCCGGTGGGCAGTGATCATCGGTGTCACGATCCTTTTGTTGGCTTCCACGCTTCTCTTTCTCTTCCGTTCGGTTGAGGTCAAAATGTTGCCGTTCGATAACAAGAACGAGATCCAGCTCATTATCGACATGCCGGAGGGGACAACACTTGAACGGACACATGCGGTTGCAAGAGAAGTTGCGTTGAGTTTGAGGGATATTCCAGAGGTTCATGACTATCAGATATATTCAGGAACACACGCTCCCATCAACTTCAACGGACTTGTCCGTCACTATGATCTTCGGTCCGGGTCCAACGGTGCAGATATTCAGCTGAACCTGATTGACAAGGGTGATCGGAAGGACCAGAGTCACGACATAGCCAAACGAATCCGACCACTGGTTCAGGAGGTTGGCCAACGGTATGGTGCCAATGTGAAGGTGGTCGAGGTTCCGCCCGGCCCTCCCGTTCTTTCGACCATCGTAGCCGAGATTTATGGTCCGCAGACCGGAGAGAGAGAACGTGTGGCTCGTCGGATCAAGGAGATCTTCGAACAGACGGACGGTGTCGTCGATGTGGATTGGTTGGTCGAAGATCCGCAGCCCAAGTACGTCCTTGATGTGAATTCTACCAAAGCAGCGCTTTCGGGTATTCCGGTTCAACAAGTAAGTCAAACTCTCTCTCTGGCACTCCGGGGCATGAATGTATCGAGGTTCCACAGTGATCGAGCATTGGACGAAATCCCTATTCATTTGAAGCTTCCGGAGGCGGACCGATCCGGAATCGGGAGGTTGGGGCAGCTTCACATGCAGTCTCAAACCGGCATGATGATTCCGGTAACCGACCTGGTGACAGCGAAAGAGGAAACTCTCCAGCCGAGCATCCACCGGAAGAATCAGAAGCGTGTTACCTACGTCTTGGCTGAAGTGGCCGGAGAGATTGAGAGCCCGGTGTATGCGCTGCTTGATACGGGTGACGAGATCGATTCAATCGAGATGCCGGACGGGACAAACCTCTCACAGGTATTTGCGGGGTTGCCACTGGTTACGGACGACTATTCCGTGAAATGGGACGGAGAGTGGCAGATCACCTACGAAGTATTTCGCGATTTGGGTATTGCTTTCGCAGTTGTACTCGTAATTATCTACATGCTCATAATCGGCTGGTTCCAGGATTTCAAGGTTCCGTTGGTGATGATGGTTGCCATCCCGCTCTCTCTGATTGGAATCCTTGTCGGGCACTGGATCCTCGGAGCCTTTTTTACGGCCACTTCGATGATCGGTATGATCGCTTTGGCCGGAATCATGGTCCGAAATTCGATTCTGCTGATCGATTTCATCAATCTGAGACTCGATGACGGGGAATCGATCCGGCAGGCTGTGATTGAAGCGGGTGCTGTACGGAGCATGCCGATTCTCTTGACAGCCGGTACGGTGGTCATCGGTGCCGTGGTCATCCTGTTCGATCCGATCTTTCAGGGGTTGGCCATCTCGCTCATGGGCGGGGCCGTTGCATCCACGGTACTCACGCTGGTCATGGTCCCGCTTATTTATTTCATGATAGAGAGAAATGAAATAGAAGACAGTGCATCCCCTGCCTCTCACGATGACGAGCAAGAGCCTGAACCGAATTCAAAAACTGAATAACTACCCTAATCCCGAACCAATGAAACTACTCATTATTCTCAGTATCGAAGAGTTTGCCAACGATGTGCGAAAGATTTTATCGCGACAGAAAGTCCCGATCTATAGCGAAACCAACGTACACGGATTCCGGATGGACAAGAACCAACCGGATATCACCAATTGGTTTGCGAGCAGCGAACAAGGGGCGTACTCCACCCTCTTTTTCTCGATTCAGGACGAAGTGTGTGTTGAGCGTGTTTTCGAAGAGGTGAAAAACTACAATCGTCAATCGGAAGCAGGTACGCAAAATCCCCTGCACGCCTATTCACTACACGTTGATGGTTCCGTCTGAATACCTGCATGTTTACAAAAACCAAATGTCATAAAGATGAAACAATCGCTTTTTCACTGCTCAAACCTTCAGCCCATGGAACGGGCCATTCGGGCGCTTGCTGGACCCATGGTCACCCTTAGCGTAATTCTGGCTCATTTGGTACATCCTTATTGGCTTCTTCTCGCACTTTTTGTCGGGCTGAACCTGCTTCAATCCTCGGTTACCAAGTGGTGTCTGGCGGAGAGAATCCTCTATAGGATGGGGATCGTGGGGAGAAACGAGAAGTAAATTTATATGAGCAATATTTGTAAAAAATTTCACAAACTATAACCAAGAAGAATTAAAAAAATTGAACTCCAGTATCAATGAATGACTCTTGAATCGCACAGTATTATCAGGAAAACTGTAGCCGCAGCTGCGATCGCCTTTGGAGTTGTTACGCTTATTGCAAGTTCTCGCATACTTTACCTTGGCTCTGACCCCGGCTATTTTGTCTTCTTCCCGTTGTTGATTTTCAATCACCTGATGGGAGTCTTTTATGTGATGGCCGGCTACCAGATTTGGAGAAGCAAAGAAAAAGGGCAAAAATTTTCTTTGGCCATATTTCTAATCAATTTTTTGGTGCTGTTTTCAATCGTCTTTGCTTATCTGATGGATATCAAGATTGCAACGGAGAGCCTTGGAGCGTTGTCTTTCAGGACGATTATATGGCTACTCATATATATGAGTCTGAAGTCGACAGAAAAAAACGAGCCCTCTTCCTTTAAAGGAGAATTATTATGAAAAACCGGATCAAGATATTGGTCATCATGCTCGTGTCTGGAGTCATGCTTGCGGGAGTTACATTGAACGATCCCGATAGCGAACATTCACTGGATTTACCGACCATTATGCGCCTTCTTTCTTCGGATATTCAGCTCATTAATGAAGGCATCTATACGGAGAACTATAAACTAATCGAACAGGGAGCTGCAGCCATTAATGAACACCCGCCGCTTTCCGACGAAACCAGGGGACTCCTTCGTGAAACGTTGGGAACCCGAATGCAGGCCTTTGCGCAGTATGACAAGCTGGTACACGACACAGCTGATTCGTTAAAAAATGCAGCCCTGAATCAAAATATGGGACGTGTGTTGGAGCAATATCAGATCATTCAGAACGGATGTGTGAGTTGTCACGGAGCTTTCAGGAGCGAAATCGTTCAGGCCAGAATGGGTAAAAGCGATACGTTCAGGTGACAGGGGTGTGTTCAGGAGGATGTGTGAAACAATCCATTAAAAAACGAACACAATGAACTACGTTTTCAATTACAAGTCACTATTTGCCGCACTGTTTCTGCTGAGTTTAATTCCGGCCCGAACTCTCTTTGCTCAGCCATCGGTCACAGGGGATACCAATCCGTATGTTGTGAGCACGTTTGAAAGTGCAGGCATTTACTGGGTCACCTCAGAAGCCGAAAGCAGTGAAGTCCGCTACAGAGAAGCGGGACAACGTTCTTGGAACCAAGGACTTGATTTGGTCTATGATCCTCGAGATGAACAGTTTCGGGGAAGTATTGTAGGCCTGGAACCGGATACGGAGTATGAGGTAGAGCTTTCGACTTCTGAAGACCAGGCATCGATCACATTTCGAACCAGGAATGACGATTTCCCGATCGGACAGACGACGGTTTTACCGGACAGTGTTTCCGAACAACCTGTCCGGATTACCCGTTCGGGAAGTCCGGATGCCTACCACCTTGTTACGGTGCCCGAAGGTTCCAAATCAGTTTTGAATATGAGAAATCATGACTACGGCATCGAGATAGATGCCGACTATGTTATCGTACGCGGGGTAGAGATTCGCAATGCGAGGATACATGGTATCCTGATTAAAGAGGGCCGAAGGGACATCGTCATTGAAAACTCGCATATCACATTTTGGGGCCGCATTGGAGGGCCAAGAACCTACGGGAACCTGGAAGGTGGAATGGACAGCGCCATATGGGCAGAAGAGGGTGCTCGAAACATTACGATTCAGAGAAATCTGCTCAGGGATCCACGGGGGGCCGCCAATGATTGGACGACCGGCCATCCGACCGGGCCGCAGGGAATCTCGTTTGTGCAGAGCGGAGGCGGCCATGTGATACGCTACAACGAGATCAGCTCAACTGATGGACACGGATTCAACGACGGGATTGGGGGCGGACAGAACTACTCGTTTGTCGGGAATATGTACAGGGATTCCGACATTTACGGGAATCTGATTCGAAATGTCTGGGATGACGCGATCGAAAGCGAAGGATCCAACATGAACGTGCGTATATGGGGGAACTATATTGAAAAGTACTTCGTCGGTGTTGCAACAGCCGCGACGACCAAGGGACCGATCTATATGTTCAGGAATGTATTTGCAGAGAGCCGAATCGGGCAAAGGAACAGTCGCGGAGGGATGGTCTTTAAAACCGGTGAGCGGGAGCCCTATGCAGGAGGTCGTCGATATTACTTCCATAATACAGCGTTGCAGCCGAACGGTGCACTTCATGCCTTTTCGAGTCACGTGCACCCCAACTCCGTAACCCGAAACAATATCTTCGATGTGCCGGGGCGGTTGGCGACAGACCGGGAATCGGAGCCTGAAAGCGATTATGATTACGATTATTTTTCAGGAACAACGAGGGGAACCGCACAGCAGGAGAACGGATACGGTGGAAGTTTTACTCCAGCCGGTACCGACCTTTACATACCGTCGCCCAACCTCGAATTTTACCTGAGCTCTACGATCAAGTCCATTATCTGGGGGTCGGAATCCTTTGAGTTCGGCGATCAGACAGTAAACATCACGGATCCCGTCGTACAGATCAAAAATCCTCTGAGAGACGGTGGAACCATACTACCCGGATTCAACGACGGCTATCGTGGTGAGGGGCCGGATCTGGGGGCTTTCGAGTTCGGAGCCCCGCCCTTGGAATTTGGTCGGCGTGCCTATCTCGAACACGATGAAGGGTGGGCGCCTTGGGAGCGGTATTGATTGGAAGGCCTGAATAACAAAAAGCCCTGTACTACAATAAACAATTGCTGTACAGGGCTTTCTTCTGTGTACGCCCGGGAAGATTCGAACTTCCAACCTCCTGATCCGTAGTCAGGTGCTCTATCCAGTTAAGCTACGGGCGCAATTGCAGATATGGTTACGAAAATCGGGAATTCGCAACGCTGTCGCGTCGGTCCCGAATGGCATTCGGGTCTCAGTTATGACAGAAGAGAAATTTACACGTTTTTGGACTGGAGGTCAAACCTGACAGGGAAAATCATTCCGACAGGTTGGTGGGAAGAGACGGTTTCGACTTGCCTGCTCGTAGTGCAACACCGCTCTCGTACGCCGCATCCCGTACCGCTCGGGCCACGAGTCGGACCACCTGCTTGTTGAACACACTCGGGATAATGTAATCTTCACTCAGTTCCATCTCGCTGATGCACCCGGCGATCGCGTGTGCAGCGGCGAGTTTCATCGATTCGTTGATGGCTGTCGCTCTCGCCTTGAGCGCCCCGCGGAAGATACCGGGGAACGCAAGCACGTTGTTGATCTGATTCGGGTAGTCGCTGCGACCCGTTGCAATGATGCGTGCGACATCAAGGATCATCTCGGGCTGCACTTCGGGGTCGGGGTTGGCAAGTGCAAAGACGATGGGATCCTTGGCCATCTCCCGAACTGCATCGACCGGTATGGTACCGGGTCCGCTCACACCAATCACCAGATCGGCTCCCTGCAGTGCATCCCGTACCGAACCGGATCGGTTCTCCGGGTTCGTATGGGTGGCCAACCACGCTTTGTATTCATCCAGTTCGGCTGCCATCTCACGATTCAGAATCCCCGGTCTGTCGCAACAGATCAGATTACCTGCACCGGCCGAAAGAAGGATTTTGGCGATTGCCGAACCAGCGGCACCTGCTCCCACAACCACGATGCGGGATGTGTCCAGAGATTTACCTGTCAAACGAAACGCATTCATGACAGCGGCCAGGACGACAACCGCCGTTCCGTGCTGATCATCATGAAATACCGGGATGTCGAGCTCTTGACGCAGCCGATCTTCAATCTCGAAGCAGCGGGGGGCACTGATGTCCTCGAGATTGATGGCACCAAACCCTGGCGAGATCCATTTAACAGCCTGGATAATCTCTTCCGTATTCTGTGTATCGAGGCAGATGGGATAGGCATCCACGTCTGCAAACTCTTTGAAGAGCATCGCCTTCCCTTCCATCACCGGCATCGCTGCTTCCGGCCCGATATTGCCCAATCCCAAAACAGCGGATCCGTCACTGACGACGGCCACCGAGTTCCCCTTGATGGTGAGTGTATTTGCCTTCTCCTTGTCATTGGCAATGGCCCGGCAGACTCGTCCCACTCCCGGTGTGTAGGCCATGGAGAGTGTGTCGCGTGTATCGACCGGCATCTTGTTCTGGATACGTATTTTGCCACCCAGATGCATAAGGAAGACACGGTCCGACACATTGTGAACCCGAACCCCGTCAATTTTCCGGACGGCCTCGACAATCGATTGGGCATGCTTCTCGCCCCGTGCACTGACAGTCAGGTCACGTACTTTGTACTCCCCCTCTACCTTGACCACGTCGACGGCCCCGGGATCGGCTTCCAGGTCTGCAATCACATTGATGACTCGAGCAAGTCGCCCCGGCTTGTTCTCGATGTAGAGGCGCATGGTGAAGCTGTAACTGGCACTGGGCTGAATGTCTGGCATGAGCGGTTGGTGTGTCGATCGGGATTTCGGTTCAAGTGGAAGATAACAGTTATTCGATCTCTGTCAGCAAATCCTGAAGATCCAGTGGACGGGTGACCATCTCGATCGATCCGTCCGGGCGGTAACTCCACTCAGACTTTGATCGGTCGCAGTAGAGTTCGACGCCATTGCCGTCCGGGTCGTTCAGGTAGATCGCTTCCGACACTCCGTGATCGCTCGCTCCCGTCAGAGGGTATTCCGCATCGATGAGTCGTTTCAGTGCGCGGGCCAGATCCGTCCGGGAGGGATAGAGGATGGCCGTATGAAAGAGTCCGGGATGATTTGAAGGAGCCGGAGATGCACCTTCGCTGTGCCATGTGTTCAACCCGATGTGGTGATGGTATCCACCTGCCGAAAGAAATGCGGCCTGGTCACCATACATCGTGGTTAACTCGAAACCCAACAGGTCACGATAGAACGAGAGGGCCCGGTTCAGATCGGAGACTTTCAGATGGACGTGCCCGATCCGGGTTTGGGGAGGAAGGGTGTAATGTTGGCTCATGGGACTGTTTTGACAGGTGAGTTGAACTATTCATGCCTCTGGAAAACGGTTTGACGTGTTTCATCGTTCGTCAGAACCTGTTTGACTCTTTTGAAAGAAAAGAGCAACATCATGCGAGGCAGATAGTGGCCGCTTGTGATCATTCAGAACATTTCGGCCGTAGCATGTGTGCTTCGGTCAAACTTGTCAGAACCCAAAACATTGAAATCATGCACGTCATCGGACTCGATCTGGGCGGAACCAAACTGGCTTCTGCACTTTTCAACCGAAAAGGGCAGCTTCTCGAGAAGCGGGTCGCCTCATTGGGGGATCGCCGGGGCGATGCTGTGGGCGATCTGATCGTCCGGGAACTGCAGGCTTTGTTTGCGCTCTCCAGCCAGGTCGAGGCCGTGGG
>JBNJFK010000063.1:0-10741 GCA_051746765.1 Bacteroidota bacterium | reverse complement strand
ATTCCTCCTTCATGTTGGAATAGGAGGCCTCGGAATCATATTGGGCTTCCACGCCGGCGAGGAAGGCGCGTTCCTTTTCGGGGATGCCGAGGCGCTCGCCGGAAGCTGGCGCACCTACACCGAACTGAGACAAGAGGAGATGCGTCTGGACAGCCTGCTCACCCTCTCCCGTCTTCCGCGGGACCGGTTCTATGAACGGATCCGGGAGCTGGAAACGGAGCTGCAGGGCGATCCGGAGGATCCGTCCGGTGAACGTGAATCGATCCGGTCACCGGAGAGGGTACTCGAACCGACCGGTGTGAGCACCGACATGGAAGGAAGCGGGTTCCTGAACGAACGAAACCCGGTTCAGATGGAGCGGGGGAGAGAACTCTTTCGTCAGGTTTGGGGCGACCGGCCCCTGGCGGACGACTGGCGACGAGCCGAGGCGATCCGCATTCAGCCCCCGGTTGTCGAGAGCTTTTCCGACACTGACGGAGAGGGTCGGGCCGTGAATTCCGACGGGAATCGTGGGATTGCGGAGCGTACCCATGCCGCCTCCGGCGGGTTGAACCTGGATGAGATTCCGGCAACGGAGCAAGAGCAGTTGGACATGGAGATCGAACAGTACGAGATTCTCTACCGGATCGGGGTGCACTATCTGGTTCGTCTGGACGAGCCGGAGCGGGCCCGGGAACACTTTCTTCGAGTCTGGCAAGAGGCGCCCGAGGGAGCTCCCCGGCGGGAGAGCCTCTATGCACTGGCCGATCTGGCCATCGCCCGTGAAGAGATGGAGGAGGCGTACCGGTGGGCCGATACCCTCATTGAGTTCGATCCCGCCTCGCCACATGCCCGTCAGCTGGCGAGCCGACTCGATCTTCCCGATCCGGCGCCCGACAGACCGGACCCGTCCCGGGAAATGGAGAACGGTTTCGTGCCCGTACCGATCGAGTGGAATCTGCTGCGACCCGGATCAGGCCTCCCGCCGGTTCTCCCCGATTCATCGTCCGGGTCCGATGCCGGCCGCGTGCCGGAGTGATCAGCGCTTCTTGCCGGAGCGAATTTGCCAGATGTGCTCAAGTCCCTCGAAACGCAGATAATCCCGCAGTCCGCGGTTGATCCGCCGAACCAGTCCCGGCCCTTCATAGATGAGTCCGCTGTAGACCTGAATGAGGTCGGCTCCCGCCCGGATCGTTTCGAGGGCATCTTCGGTCGAAAAGATTCCACCCACGCCGATAATCGGTTTTTCACCCCGTGTCTTCTCCGAAAGCATCCGAATGGTGCGCAGGCGTTTTCCGGCGATCGCGCGGCCGCTGAGACCGCCGGCGCCGATCGCCTGCAGTGTCTGTTTCGATGTTTGGAGTCCGTCGCGCGAGGTGGAAGTGTTCACCGCCACATAACCGCTCACGGCAAACGGCCGGCAGACATCGATCAGCTCCTCGAGTCGTGCCTCGTCCAGATCGCTCGACAGTTTGACGAAGACCGGCGGAAGTGTTTCGTCGGCACCGATCTGCAGATGGGAGAGGAGTGAGGCCAGCGTTTCGGGCTCCTCAAACGTTTTCCCCTCCCGTGTATTGGGGCAGGAGATGTTGATCGTGATGTAGTCGGCCACTTCGCTCGCGCGGTCAAAGCTCTTCTTGTAGTCTTCGAGTGCCTGCTCGCCTTCGATGCCGGGATCGTGTGTCTTGGCGATATTCACACCGAGCGGGATCCCGATCTCCTGTTTGCGCAACCGCTTGACAATCGTGTCTGCACCATCGTTATTAAGCCCCATTCGGTTGATCAGCGACCGGTCTTCCGGAAGCCGAAAGAGGCGTGGAAGGGGGTTGCCGACCGAGGGGTTGGCCGTGATGCTGCCCACTTCCACAAATCCGAATCCGGCGGCCTCGAGAAGAGGCGTCAGATCCCCGTTTTTGTCGAAACCGGCTGCCAGACCAACCGGATTCCGAAAGTGCAATCCGAGAATCTCCTGTTCCAGTTCCGGCGCGCGAACCTCGTAGATCCAGCTGGCGAGATGGCGGAGAAGGGCGGATCCGGCGGCCACACGACCCCACCGGATCATCACCCGGTGGGTGGTGTCTGCCTTGAACCGAAACAGCAAGGGCCGTACAATTGATCGATACATGAGCAAGCCTGAATTCTTCGATGAGCGGCAAGGTAGTGACCTTGCGAGCAAAATAACAGATGCGCCCGTTCGGGCGATGAGCAGGGAAGAGAAGCGGACCTGGATTGATGCGGCACTCGACGAGCCGGGCAGTCGACCGCGGCTCTTGCTCGATTCGCAACTGGACGGGCACCCTGCCAGCCGCTACACGCTGCTGGCCGATGACCCGCTGGTGATCCTCTCCGCTCGTGGCGAGCGTCTGACTCTGGAGTGGGGCAGTAAGCTGTGGAAAGGTACGGGAGACCCCTGGATGGCGCTGCAGAAGCTCCGTGCCGTCTGGCCGGCCTGGATGACCGGTTATTTTGGATACGATCTCAAGAACAGGATCGAAGCGCTCCATTCACGTCATCCCGATCCGGTCGGTGCGCCCGATCTCTGGTTCATGATTCCGGGGACTCTTCAGGTATATGATGCCGGCCTCGAGCGCCTCTCGAGACTTCGACAGGAGTTACCGGAGTCATCGCCCCCGGAGCGGTTGAGAGAGAGTTGGAACCTGGAGCCGGTCGGGGCCCCTTCCGGTGACGAGAGGCGTGCGTTGGTGGCCGGAATGTCGGATGCCGGGCAGACGTTCGAAACCCCGGAGTCGGCTTCGGGCCGGACGACCCGGACGACGGGATCCGCGACAGCGAGCGACACCGCGCGCTCATCCGGTCTGCATCCGGACCCGCGAACATCGCCGCTCGCATCCAGCGTGAGCGAAGCGGCCTATCTGGAGGCGATCCGCAAGGCGCAGGAGGCAATCAAGGAGGGGGAGGTCTACGAGTTGAACCTCTCGCGGCAACTCTCCATGCCGTTTGCGTCTGGTTCGGGGGCGCTCTTCCGAGCCATGAGGGAGGCGGGGCCGGTTCCCTTCGCCTCCTGGATCCGGACACCGGAGTGGAGTGTGAGTTGCGCGTCGCCGGAACGGTTTTTGTCCCACCACGACGGGCGGCTCTTCTCCCAGCCGATCAAGGGGACCGCTCCGCGGGATGCGGATCCGGTGACCGACCGGGCGTTGAGAGACCACCTGATCGAATCGGAGAAGGAGCGGGCAGAGAATGTGATGATTACCGACCTGGTCCGACACGATCTCTCCCGTGTTTGCGAACCGGGCAGTGTGACGGTTCCACGGCTCTTCGACGTTCAGAGCTTCCGAACCGTCCATCAACTGATCACCACGGTCGAAGGGCGGGTCAAGTCCGGAACGGACCCGGTCGAGATGATTCGTGCCTGTTTTCCGATGGGATCGATGACTGGTGCCCCAAAAATCCGCTCCATGGAGTGGATCGAGCGGCTCGAACGGTATCGTCGCGGGATCTACTCCGGTGCGATTGGGTATATCGCTCCGGACGGAGAGTTTGATTTCAATGTCGTTATCCGGACCGCCATCCTGCGGCCGGGAACCCTCTGGTACGCGGCCGGTGGGGCGATCACCAGCGACTCCGACCCGGAAGCCGAGTTCGAAGAGACCTGCATCAAGACCCGGGCGTTGACACGCGCATTGCAATCGCTCTGAAATTGCACTATTTTTCCTGACTATAGAAATCCCACAAACAGGCGGGTTCTCTTCGTCATGCACAATGACCGGTTCAACAGAACAGACCGGTCCGAAGCAGCCGGTGCAGCGAACACGAGAGATCCCGAAAGAGAATTGGCAGCCGATTATGAAAAAAGGAATCCATCCGGAGTACAACGAAGTCAAGGTGATCATGAGTGACGGGACCGAGTTTACCACCCGAAGCACCCTGAACCCTTCCGACGGCGTCTACAAGAGCGAGATCGACTCCAAGAATCATCCGTTCTTCTCCGACAACCCCACGGTCCAGAAGAAGGCCGACCAGATCGACCGCTTCAACCGCCGATACGGCAAGAAGTAGGAACCGAGCCCAAGCGGGGTCTTCTGCATGCAGATCGAGTCTTTTACCGTCGGCCCGTTTGCCGAGAACAGCTATCTGCTCCTCGAGGGGAAAGAAGCGCTCATTATCGATCCCGGTTTCTCCAATCAGAGCGAGTTGGAGATCTTTCTCAAGTATCTGAAGAACTCCGGCGCCCAACCGGTCGCCATTCTGCTGACCCACGCGCATGTGGACCATGTTCTGGGGTTGAGCAGCCTGTTGCGGCACCACGAACTCCCGGTCTGGCTCAGTGACCGGGATCGCTTTCTCTGGAAAAATGCCGAGGGACAGGCGGCCCGATTCGGCATCTCGATGGCCGGGTTCAATTTCGAGCCGGAGCCGCTGCCGACCGGGCCCGGATTTTCCATCGGATCGTTCACCATGGATGTGATCGAAACCCCCGGCCACTCTCCGGATCACGTCTCGTTCCATTTTCCAGCCGAGAAGGTATTGATCTCCGGAGATGCCCTGTTTCGAGAGAGCATTGGCCGAACCGATCTCTACAAAGGCAATCTGGATCAACTCACCCGCTCCATTCGAGAGCAACTCTTCCCTCTACCCGATGATACCGTCGTCTGGCCCGGTCACGGCCCCTCCACGACCATCGGCCACGAAAAGAGCCACAACCCCTTCGTCAAGGCGTAACACCTGTTAGAAGGGCAGTTCAACAAGGTACGACGCTTGCCAGGACGTGTTGTTGTTCGTGCGAATGTTTGTCATAACGCAACACCGGCCAAGGCGCTGTTCGTCAGTGCAGAGCGTTTGCAGAACAGAACGTTCGCCAAGAGAATAAAACCAGGCATAAAAACGTAGTTCTACAGGCGTTTGTCGTAGAGACGAAAAAAAGGCGAACGTCAGCTCTCGGAGAGCTCTTTCTTCAGGCGGGCAATCTTCTCTTCATATTCGTCCCGTTTTTTTGGCCAATTCTCCTTGAGCTGTTCATAGATCCGGATCGCCTGGGCATGGTTGCCTTGTGATTCATGGATCCAGGCGATGGTGTCAGTGACAATGTCGTCCACCTCCAGGGAGTCGGCGCTCAAGTCCTGATCCGGTTCTCCCCCCTTGTCGGGATCCATTCGGATTGCTCGCGACTCGACCGAAGAGAGCTTATCGATGAGTCCGTCGAGATCCTGAATCGGACGGGACCAGGTTCTCTTCGGCGCAGCGGCCGCCGGTCTGGATGTTGTCGCAGCCGAGGGATCGGGGGCCCAGGCGTTGAATCCGTCCGGGTGACTCAAGTAGTAGTGCAGCCGTTCGGTTGCCGGACTTCCAGGAGAGAAAATACGTGCTTTCCAGGCGGCCCGGACAGCTTCCTCGCGATACCCATTGTGGTGACAGAGCCAGGCGAGAAGGTAGTGTCCCACCGCATCGGGTCCCCTCCGTCCCAGATGTCGTCGCAGGCGATCGATCGCTTCGTCCGGATCCTTTTGGAAGTGATCCAGGTAGCCGCGCAGGGAGTGAGGTATGTTCTCGAGGAGGGGTTTCATGCAGATGAGGAAACTATCTGCTCCCCTGCTAAAAAACAACTCTCGTTACGCACTCTTCACGACCCGGGAAACGGCCGACGGGTGGACTGTGGGTTCAGTTCGAAAGGCCGTCCCGAAGGGCTGTATTCGAGGGGTTACCAGTTGCTTACCGCATCGTTGAACATGTTGTTTGCAATCTGCTGCAACGCCTGGGCGGCAGCGGCCGTCTCGCCGTCGACCGGGCTTTCCTGTACATCGTAGGTGCCCGAACCACTGAAGTTTTTGCTGTAGAGAGGTTCATCCTCGTCCGCATATTGGAATACGGCCCGGACCGTGATGGTCACCTCGTTCAAATTGGCTTGTTGATCACCACCAATACTGGATGAACGGATCTGGTAGGAGACGATCTGCCCCTCGACCCATGCATCGGCTCCCTGCTGCTCACCGGTTTGTGAAAGACGGCTCTGGTTGACAAACCGTTGAATCAATGCGCGGTTGAGCTGGTCACTCAAATCGGCCACTCCCCCTCCGGACTGATCGTCAAAGAACGGAATGTGTACGGTTCGCACATCCGAGGGGATGGAGGCCCCTGTAAAGCTGTAGGAGACACATCCGCCCACGCTCAGCAGAACGAGTGTCAAAGCCCAGATGCCTGCACGAGACAGGGATCCAGTCAATCCCCTAATGCCGGGGCACCCGGTCGGGATTCCGGTTCGGTTCTCCCCGTTGAGACCGTCTGCAGAAGCAGAATTGGAATCTGCGGAGAACTGTCGAAACTTACTCCAGTTCATACTGATCCAGCTTTCGGTAGAGGGTTCGTTCACTGATGCCGAGCGCTTCGGAGGCCTTTCGACGGTTCCCTTTGAAATGTTTGAGCGCCTGTACGATCAGAAACTTTTCGGTGTCCTCGATCGAGGGAATCTCACCCTGTTTGAAATAGTCGCGCACCGGATCGCTGTTCTCCTCTTCACGCTCCTCGGGGCCAAACCGGCCGGGTGGCGACTCCTGGTCCCGGCCAAAGGCGAGATCCGGGTTCAGCTCGTTGGGATCGATCGATCGCTGCATGGCCGCCGGGAGTGCGCGGATCTGTTTGGATGAAAACTGGCTGTAGAGGAACTGACCGAGCATCTTTTTGAGGTCACTCATGTCCCCCTGCAACTCCAGAAGAGCTCGATAGATGAGCGGGGTCTCGTCGTTTCGAAACTCGTTTCGGGGTTCTTCGTTCGGTTCGCGATCCTGACCCAACACCGGCAGGTGGTCGGTTTGTCCGACCCGCTGACGCCCTTTCAGGTATTTTTGGAGGGACTCTTTGTCTACAAACTGTGATTTTTCGAGAACCACCAGCTGCTCGGCCACGTTTCGCAGTTCGCGGATGTTGCCCGGCCACCGGTAGGAGACCAGCAGATCGCGTGCGTCATCGGAAAGACCGCGGAAGACCGAGTCATATTTGGCAGAGTACTCCTGGACAAATTTTTCAAAGATGGGGAGGATGTCCTCTGTTCGATCACGGAGCGGGGGAATGGTCAGGCGCACTGTATCGAGCCGGTAGTAGAGATCTTCCCGAAACGAGCCATCTTCGACCAGTTTCCAGAGATCCTGATTGGTGGCTGCAATCACGCGTGCGTCGGTCGTGCGCATCTGGCTGGAGCCGACCCGGAAGTATTCGCCGGACTCGAGTATCCGGAGGAGCTTTACCTGTACATTTTTCGGTGTGTCACCGATCTCGTCCAGAAAGATGGTACCCCCGTCGGCCTTCTCGAAATAGCCCTGCCGGGTTTCATTGGCACCGGTAAAGGAGCCTTTTTCGTGACCGAACAGTTCGCTTTCGATAATCCCTTCCGGAATTGCTCCACAGTTGACGATGACCAGGTCGTGATGCTTCCGTTCGCTCAAGGCGTGAATTGCCCGGGCCGTCACATCCTTGCCGACACCGCTCTCGCCCTGCATGAGGACTGTAATGTCGGTTCCGGCCACCTGGACCACTTTGTCAATTACATGGCGCATGGCCGCGGAGCGGCCCAATAACCCGTACCGCTCTTGAAATGCTTCTCTATCCATAATATGCGCGTTTATTCGCCTCCCTCTCGATTCCTGACAATATGACAATGTAACACGATTGGTCGCCTGCATCAACATGTGAGGGGGCGTTACGCGTATTCAAAATAAAAGTTCCAACGGTTCTGTAACTTTTCCCGAAACAGGTCGTCCAACCGACAGGTTCGCTCCACAAGGAAGTGGCTGGCACGGTGAAGCGGCGGAACGGGTGGTCCCCGTCCAGACGACCCCTGAACGGTGCACCACGGGCAAGAGTTGTGTAATGTGGAACGAATAGCCCGAGGATCGCCCGGAATCGTCCGGATTGGTTCTGCACCGGTGTCGAAGAATCGTCCAGTGAATGAAGAGAGAACCTGACATAGAGCGGGAAGAACAGCTCATTGCGGAGATCCGTTCGGGAGAGACCGAGCGATACCGCGAGGTGGTCGAGCGGTTCACCCCGATGATCTTTCACATTGTGAGGCGGTATGTACACGACGACGAAGAGCAGGTACAGGAGTTGGTTCAGGACATTTTTGTCATGGCCTGGGAGCGACTCGAACAGTTTGACGGGCGTTCGAAGTTTTCGACCTGGCTTTTTACACTGGCCAGCAACCGGTGTCGCGACTACGTCAAGAATATTCGACGAAAGAACAGCCGCATCAGCGAGCACGATCCTGATTTTCTGGATCGTCACTGGAAGGATGAAGAGACGCCCGTCGATCGGATCGAACGGGCAGAGACGATGGACCAATTGAACCGTGCCCTCGAGCAGTTGGGGCCGGAGATGGCTGAACCGCTTCTATTGAAGGTGCGCGACGGCTGTAGTTACGAGGTGATCTCCGAGCGTTTGGGGGTCTCCGTCAGTGCATTGAAAGTGCGTGTATACCGGGCCCGAAAGGAACTTCAGTACCGGATGGGCCGAACCGGACAGACCGGAAATCGAGATACGAATACGAAATCATGAAGCCGACCAACGACTTTCCAGAGAACAGACCCGACCGGAGCGAGAACTCCCCCGAAGAGGAGCTGGTGCGTCGATATTTCGATGGCGAACTCTCGATCGAGGAGGAGCGAGACGCGCTGCTGGTGATTGCGGAGGACCCGATTCTTCGGGAATGGCTACGCATGGAGCGGGAGTTGCCGGCCCGTCTGCAGGAGCTTGACGAGGCGCAGGCAGCCGTGCCGGACCGTTTCTCCGACCGGGTGATGCAAGCGGTCTCCGAGCGGGAGTTGCAACTCCAATCCGAGCACGAGACAGAGGCCAGTTACGGCGAGAGCCGATCGCGTCGCCAGGAAGCCGAACAGGCGATACTGGAGCGGTTGGCCCGCGTAATGGAACGAATGATGGAACCCGCCCGATTTGAACTGCGCCCGGTCTGGGCGATGGCAGCGCTGTTGGCGCTTGTCGGTGGATGGGCCGTGATGTTTTCGGGCCCTGCCGGCTCGGATGGAGGGCCGGTTGCCGACAATGGCGGGGCGGTGACCGAACAGGCCGCTCCGGCGGACGAATTGAGGGCAGATGAGCCGTTGGCAACTCAAGTGGTGGCCGAAGAGGCCGAAAGTGTCTGGATCCGGTTTGTATTCATTGATCCGGATGCGGAGCAGTTGGCCGTGGCCGGGGACTTCACCGAATGGGAACCGATGACGCTCACACGCGAGCAGGTGGGAGACCGACAGGTCTGGACCGGTATGGTCCAGGTTCCACGCGGCGAGCACCACTACATGTTTATTCGAAACGGGGAGGAGTGGATCACCGATCCCTTCGCCGAAATCACCAGAGACGACGGATTTGGCAATGAAAATGCTGTACTCTACCTATAACATATGGAGCCGGTTGTTCGAACAGCGGCAGAGCGTTAGATTAGAGAGCCTTAACAAATTCAGCTCTCTTCATGATTCGACGCTTTCTTCTTCTGCTGATGCTCTGCCTTCCGGCCGCTCCGCTCGCCGGACAGTCTCTTTCTGCATGGCTCACGCTGGATGCACGGACAGGGGTGTCGAGCAACAGCTATCTGGTCCCTTTTTACGGGGAGTGGAACCGGAGTCAGACGACCGGATACGGATTGCTTCTGCCCGCTCTGAGTGTTCTCTACGAACGAGATCGATTTTCGGCCGACGCCTCACTGGGCGGCATGTTCGAACCGGTGAGCGGGGATGCAGCGACACTTTACGGCGGGTACAGTCAATGGAATGCCCGCTACCGACTGGCATCGGACTGGAGAGTCGGCCTGGAGTCGGGGCTGCAAACGGTCACGACCGGGTACAGTCGCGACGGGTGGTGGTTTCTACCGCACGTGCGTTGGCGACCCGGACCGTTTACCCAAGTGAAATTGAAAGCGGGATCGTCCGGGCGACGATTCCGGAATCTGGAAACGAGTGGCAATACATCGAGCCGCTTCGATCTCTACGGAGTTGACATGGAACATGCCTTTGGATATCGGTGGCAGCTGCGCGGAGGCCTCTACGGTGATCTGGACGATCCGTCCGGCACCGTGAGCCTCTACGCATCGGCCGACCATCGGGCGACGGACCGACTCTCGGTCGGTGTGCGCGCCGGAGTGGATCAGTACCGGTATGACTGGTTTGCCCCCGATGGAGGGGCACCGACCGGCTGGGTCGAGCTGCAGGAGACCGACCGTCTCTGGAGAAGCGGCCTGCAGGGACGATTCCGGGTGAGTGATCGGGTGTCACTGACGGCCGGGGCCGACTATCTGCTGCTCTCGTCTGCGACGAGCGAGACATTGGTCCATGATCTGCACGTGACTGGAGGGGTGCGGGTGACGCTTCGGCCGGATGCATGGTTTCGACGAGACGGGGAGCCGGAGGTGGCACTTCGTGAATCGAATGAACGTCGGGGGGGTGTGCAGTTTACGATTCCCTACGACGGTGAGGGAGTGCTCTATTTGACTGGAGAGTTCAACGATTGGGCAGATCCCGGAGTCCCCCTGGTGAAAACAGGGAAGAACCGGTACGCAGCCGATGTGACGCTGGAACCGGGTGGATACGAATACAAGATTGTCCTGATCGATGGATCGGGAGAGAAGAGCTGGATGAACTTTACCGAGGAGACCTATACAGTCCCTGACGGTTTCGGTGGGGAGAATGGACTGCTGTTTATAGAAGACGGGCAGGGAATACAATGAGAGAGAACAGAACAACATATAGTGAATGGAGTCGTGTGGGTTTGCGACGAGCGAATGCGGGTCGTGACGACTCGGGTC
>JBNJFK010000062.1:0-10827 GCA_051746765.1 Bacteroidota bacterium | reverse complement strand
CGATCGGCCACCGAGGCTTCGCTCAACGGAATGACCGAGCTCCAGAGCGCCGCATCGTAGACATCCATGTCCAGTGGCAATCCGTTGCGCAAACAGTCGATCATTCGCCAGTCCATGAGCGTATCCATTCCGCCGTGACCGCCCACCTCTCGAGCCATCTCGCCCGCCCGCCGGGTGATCTCCGGGGTGTACTGCTCTTCCAGGTCCGCCTGCTCCTCTTCGGAGAGCCAGCCGTCGTGCCCCGTGGCGATCTTCGCCGGCAGCGGGTACTTGCGACAGACCCCTTCGGTTCCACTCAACAGATGAATCCGCGAGTAGGGGCGGGGCGAACTGGTGTCGTGTTGCACCATGATGGTTCGGCCAAGCTGGGTGCGGATGATGCTGGTATTCAAATTTCCACGAAAATCGCTTCCGGCGTACGGTTCCCAAAAAGAGTCCTCCTCTGCCAATTCCGCCGCTCGTGGTCCCATCGAAAAGTCATTGGAGGACATGGAAACCAGGTGGCTCATCTGGTCTCCACAGTTCAGATCCATCGCCTCGGCCACCGGACCCAGTCCGTGCATCGGGTAGAGGCTTCCGTGCCGACCGATATTCTCTTCCAATCGCCACGTCGTCTCAGACTTGTCAAATATGCGTTCCAGACGATCATGGATGTAGGCTCCTTCGCCGTGAATCAACTCACCGAAGAAACCGTCGCGTGCCATTTTGAGCGTCACCATCTCGAAGAAATCATAGCAGACATTCTCGAGCATCATGCAGTGTCGGCGCGTCTCCTCGGACGTGTTGACCAACTGCCAGCACTCTTCGATCGTCTGAGCCGCCGGAATCTCCGTCGCGGCGTGCTTGCCGTTCTGCATCGCATAGACCGCATTGGGCGTGTGCAGATGCCACGGCGTACAGATGTAGATCAGATCGATGTCCTCCCGCTCGCAGATCCGCTTCCAATCCTCCTCGCCGGTGTAGGTCTCCGGGTCATGATCCGTGTCGGCGAGAAGCTCCCCGGCCATCTCCAGACGGGAGGCGTCCAGGTCGGCCAGGGCCACCAGCTCCACCCCCTCGATCCGCATCAGTCGGCGGAGCGCCCCGAGCCCGCGGTTCCCGATGCCGAGCACTCCGACCCGGACGGTCTCGAGCGGTTCGGCGGCAAAGCCACGCATGTTGTAGATCGGTTCGCCCTGCCCCTGCTCACCGCCTCCGGTTCCGCAGCCACCCATCAGGCTGGCGCCACTCAGGCCCAGACCCATCAGACCGGTTCTCTTCAAAAAGTCGCGTCGATTGCTATTCATCATGAGCCTCGTTTTGGGTTTCCAGATATTCAGTTTTTCGGTTCGTGCCTGATGTCTCCAGGTTCGTGCTTACTCCTTCGGGCGCCACTCCAGTATCGAGAGTCGTCTCCGCAACAGGGATTCGTCAAATGTCTCGCCGGATTGCAGTTCACCGTGGGAACCGACCAGTACAATCGGGTCTTCACCGGGGGCCATCGGTCCGGCTGCCAACGCCAACCACCGCGCCGGAAGATCCACCGGCCACTCGCTCACCTCCGCCTCCCCCTCTCCGCGAAACCGAACGTGAATCAGATCTCCGCGTGGCGAACGATCTTCATCCGGAAAGTAGGAAATTGCGACCAACTCCCGCTCCTCCCGATCGAGCCACCCACAGCGGTAGGCGCCATCCATTGGATGCCAATAGACCTCTTCAAATCCATCGTCTCCCCGATTCTCGTAGATCCGGATGCCGTGATCCCTCCGCAAAACCGGCGGAAAATCGCCGTTGTCCCCGTTACAGACCACCAGGTCGACCCGCCCGTTTCCGGTCACATCCCCCGTCAACAGATCCGTACTTCCCCTCCCGGGGTGGAATCGCAGCAGCCACTCGGATCGAAACGCACCCTCACCGTCCGGCAAAAATCGCATCACCCCTTCGTCACCCTGTCCGAGAAGCACCAGAAGCTCCTCTTCGCCATTTCCGTCCAGGTCGGCCAGTTGCAGTCGCACAGCTCCAGGTTCACTGTAGAGTTCCCGCCTCTGAAATGGAGACCCGGCGCCCGGAGTCGCGTCCGTCTGTTCAAACAGCGTCACCGATCCGCTGTAAAATCCGAATTCGGCGACCACCAGGTCTTCCCGTCCATCCCCTGTCAGATCACTGCGCAGCGTCTGAACCGGCCGGTTCAGCTCACCGGCAAACCCTTGAAGTCCGGTAAAAAGATCCTCCCCCTCTTCACGAACCAACTGCACGAGCTCCCCGTGCCGATTCCCCTCCGGGAGAAGTCGCAGGGTCCCGATCAGTGTCAACAGCAGGTTCGACCCGTCCCGCTCCAGATGAACCGGAGCACTGGGAAGCGGAATCCGCTGCAGGGGATTCCAATTCCGGTCCAATACCTGGAACTCACCCTGTCCGTCACGCATCCCGCCCACATAGATCAGCGATCGATCCGTATCGATCTCCAAAAGCGTCACGGCCGCTGGAAGTGGATCGCCCCAACGCAGTTCGTGAACCGGATTCCCGATCAACTTCCGTCGGTCCAGTTTCTCCTCGAGATCTGACGGGCGACCGACTGACTCGGGTGCCCGATCCAGATACCAATCGCGAATCTCGTGCCAATCCTCCATTGCCAGCAACGGGTCGGCAGGAAAACGATTCTCCTTGCGAACCCGCTCCGGATCCACAGCGCCGGCAAGAATCTCTTCGCGCGGCACTTCTTCCTCGTAGATCCCCAGACGCCAACCCATCATGGGGAGTACCGACCGCTCCCAACTGTCGCGGTCGAGTGCTTCGGGATCGGGCACTTGATGACACTGTCCGCAGACGCGTTCTACCTTCTGCCGTACCGACAGCTCCTCCGGGAGCTCAATGATTGTCCGTTTCTCCCCGGAGTTTCCTGACTCCATGGAGTGGGCAGTCGCCTTCGTTTCTTCGTTTTCATCCGGCACCGGGGCCGAATCATCGCCCGTTCCGGAGCGGTTCGGCCCGCAGGCAGACATCAGAAGAATCAGAAATACCGACAGCAGTACCCTCCGATCTCGCGGAAAGAGACGCAAAAAACAGACCGAAACGGATCTCCGAAATCGGGATTTTCTCATCGTGCCTCCTCTCGAATCGGTTTGGATTCCTCCGTCGCAGCCACCGGCCGCACCCTTCAATCCCGTTCTCTTAACCGCA
Organism: Bacteroidota bacterium; assembly: GCA_051746765.1. Classification (GTDB taxonomy): domain Bacteria; phylum Bacteroidota; class Rhodothermia; order Balneolales; family Balneolaceae; genus JBBEBE01. Next base: position 7,668 of record JBNJFK010000062.1, on the reverse strand, counting down.
GTCCGACTCCAGCCGGGTAAACCTTCCGGACGGGGTTGTACTCAGCTTCCGGTTGGTGCTTCGGTTTCGAATGGATCCAGGTGTTTGTGAAAATGGCGAATCAAATAGTGATTGTAGAGCGATTCGTTCTCTGCCAGCGTCTGCATGATCTTCTCGCGAAATTTCTCCGATCCGGGGTGTTCCCCGGAGAGGACCGAGCCGTAGGTCACGTGCAGCACTTGACGGGCGTCATCGTCATCGAGCAGGCCGACAAGTGTGTCGTCGGACAGGGATTCCGGTTCAGGCACCTTTTCGGTCCGGGCAGAGATGTGATAGGTTTTCCGATCCTCGTCAAACCGGCCGCGGGAAAATGCGAGAATTTCGCGAAATAGCTCCGGATTGCTTGCCGCGACGGTTCGCAAGGCTTCAAGATAGCTGGTCCCGGCTGTCTTTACGTGTACGGCACCCTTCCGGAGGGCCCCGATGACGTGATAGATCGCGAACTTGTCGCTTCCCGAGTGGATGCTCAATTTGTACCCGCCAAACCGACTTGCGATGGCCAGATGCTGGATGTACTCTTCCCGAAACTGATCGAGATCTCCCTTGTAATCGATCCCTTTCTCGAAATCACCACAGAAACGGGGGGCCAGGGATATCAAGCGGACGCCCAGCCGATCCAGCTCCGAGGCGATCAGATAGTGTTCTGTCAACGTGGTCGGCTCGTCGGTCTCGTCCACAGAGAGTTCCAGTTCCACCTGACGATTCGGCCAGGCGCTCTCGAGGTGGCTCACCAGTTGGCGGGTGTGTGTAATCACACGACCATACTTGACCATCGACTCCTTGACGGCCCGCTCTTCAAACGTGAGGTCATACCCGTTCTCCAACTCCACCTGGAGGGAGAGAATACGATCAAGCCAGGCCTCCGGAGACTCGCCGAGATCATCCCAGGGAAGCGTTTGAAACGCTGTTTCCAACTCTTTGTTGCTCATCTTTTTGGCCTGGTTGACCACGTGGTCGCTCGGATCAATCGTAAGCATGGTATATCCCGCTTCCATCATCAGATCAATATCGGCTTCATTCTTGAGATGGTCGCCATCGGCACCGTACCCCTCGTGGTATCCCCGTTCGAAAACGGCCCACGTGGCTGCATCGATCACATCGGTCGGCGTCCGGTTGGTCCGGGTAAGCTCGCGAATCGACTGCTGGGCCAGAACCGGACGGAAGTGACTTCCGTTGAGTGAGGCCAGGTGGGCGGCTCCGGCATTCCCGAGCCGATCCCCAAATCCATACGAGTCCGCTTTTCCCATTAACCTCGGGCGGGCAAAATCGAAATGGGCGCGAATCGCAGCTGCATTCTCTGCAGACAGTTCGCAAAGCATCCACGCCTGATTCTCTTCGCTCCAGCTCTCTCCCTGAAATCCTTCCGGAAAGGTCCCTTCCCCCTGACGGATCAAAAGGTATTTGTCACTCCCGATCCGAACCATCGACAACTCACTGCCGTCGGTATTGTGTACCGATTCCGGGTACGGGACGGGATGGCCCGTATATCCGGGCACGTGTTCGGGTTGTTCCAACTGCAAATCACTCAATGGGTCTCCTCCGTTTTTTTCTTGTCTTCCATACGTTTCAACAACTCCACCGACCACCGGAGTGCCACCGGTATACGGAGAAGTTCGTTCAATCACGCGGCACAGCTTTATGGCCGGAAGGCCGATCCGGCGCCAATATAAGCTTTACCGGTAAAGTTTTCAATACAGTTCGAGCCTCACCGGTTGCACTGTACGGTAACCGGAGACTGGAAAAACCTGAATCTCTCTCCCTTGAGAGCTGTTCCAGTCGCTCTGTTTTCATTTTATACTCAAATCAAATACTCACTTCGACTTGCCACTGCCTGTTCACTACCTTCCCTTCGAACCGCTTGAAAGACTTTACCGTTTAAGTTACCTTTCTTTCACTCCAGCCCCGATTCGATTCGGGGTTGGGCGATCATCGCCCGTGTGCTCTTTGATCCCCGCAACGGAGGAGAGCCGGAGCCCAATGGAACCGGGACCCTAGACGAATCAATCGATATGGACCTTCACATCGCCTCTTCCAAGGAGGATCTGGGAAGACAATCTGCCAAACAGGCAGCCGACCTGATCCGAAAAACAATTCAAGAGAACGGACACGCCAATATCATCCTCGCCACCGGAGCCAGTCAGTTTGGCACACTGGACCATCTCTCCAAAGCCGAAGGCATCGACTGGACCAAGGTAACCATGTTTCACCTTGACGAGTACATCGGACTGCCGGAGAGCCATCCGGCCAGCTTTCGTAAATACCTCAAAGAACGCTTTGTCCAAAAAGTCGACGGGCTCGACGACACCCACTTTGTTCAGGGCGATCGCGACGATCCCCAAGCGGAGTGTGACCGTCTCGGCAAGCTGATCCGGAATCACCCAATCGATGTTGCGCTGGTTGGAATTGGCGAAAACGGACATCTCGCCTTCAACGATCCGCCGGCAGATTTCGAGACAACCGATCCCTATCTGGTGGTCGAACTCGATACGGTCTGCCGTAAACAGCAGATGGGTGAGGGCTGGTTCAAGAGCCTGGAAGAGGTTCCCAAACAAGCGATCAGCATGTCTGTTCAACAGATTATGAAATCAAAGAACATCATCTGCTCGGTTCCCGACAAACGGAAAGCCGAGGCGGTCAAAAACTGTGTCGAGGGAGAGGTCTCCAATCTCCATCCCGCCTCGATCCTGCAGAACCATGATCACTGCAGTCTCTGGCTCGATCCCGAATCGGCCTCTCTGCTAAAAAAGACCTAGTCGAGAGTTCTTGCTGTCAGGCCTCTGCCTTCACGGTGGCGGCCGGCAGTTTGATCACACGCGGCATCACCTCCCGATCCGATTCGATTTCGGCGAGCAACTGCTCGCACGCGACCCGGCCCAGTTCGACGGTCGGCTGTATTATACAGCGAAACGGTTTTTCCAGATATTGATTGAAATCACTCCCGCCAAAGGAGAGGATTTGAACCGTTGTCGGGTCAATTCCGTGATCCCGCATATAGTCCAGTGCACCGAGGCCCACCGGATAGGTCACCACAAATATTGTTTCAGGAACGCCACTCCGTTCGACCAGGGTTTTCATTCCCTCGTACCCGCTTTTTTCACTAAACCCGCCCCGAACGATCAAATCTTCATCCACCTCGATTCCTTCCGCTTCCAGCGCCTCCCGGTAGCCCGCTTCCCGCTCCCGACCAATATCCACATACTCGTACCCGGCCAGGTGGGCAACCGTGCGGTATCCGTCTTTGATCAGCTCCCGAACGCCCTTCATGGCGCTGCGACGATCTTCGACTTTGACACAGCTGAACCCCTGCTCCTCGAAAACCCGATCAAAGAACACGAGTGGAATTCCCATCTTTTTGGCTACCAAAAACGCATCCACTTTGTCTGTCTTCTGGGAGACGGAGACCAACAAGCCGTCGACCCTCATTCGCAGAATGGACTCGAGCTGATCCTTCTCCATCTTTTCGTCCTCGAGTGAAACCCCCAATATCACATCGTATCCCTTTTCGGATGCCACGTTGTAGATTCCTTCAATCACGTGCGAAAAAAAGAAGTGGGCGACTTTCGGAACAATCACTCCGAGCGTCTTGGTTTTTCTGGATGTAAGCGATCGGGCAATCTGATTGGGCTGGTACCCCATCTCTTCGGCCATCTTCTTGACTCTCTTGCGTGTCTCCAGGGAGATGTCGCTGTGATCGCGCAACGCCTTGGACACACTCACTTTGGTCAGATTCAGCCGATTGGCAATGTCTTGCAGTCGGACATTTTTCATTGTTGTGGTTGGTTGATTCTCACTCTGAAACGGTCTGCTCACCGGACACAGACATGCAGTTTTTCATTTTTAAAGCCACGAAAAATAGCTCTTTACGCTCAGGAACTCAATTGGCGGTCCATCCAGTCGAATGCTTCCTCCTGCATCTGTCGGTTAAAAATGTGGCGTTCATCATAGAACCGGCCTTCAAAATTCTTGTCGGCATTGGCCAGACGGTAGATCCTTTCCAGATCCTCTACGGCCTCCTCCATCCCCTGCGTCGGGTAGAGTCCATCCCTTCGGCACTGCTGGACCAACAGTGGCAGCGGTGCACGAAGACCCACGATATCGGGCAGATCCAGATCCCGGTGAACTCCCGGAATAAAATGAACCCAGGAGTGGGTATCGACATGGTTGCGCAGCATCGGCCCGACCCGGGTCATGAATCCGGTGACACATGCAGCCCGAATCCGGTCATCCATTCCGGCAAGGAGCAGTGTCCGCCAACCCCCGAAAGAGACCCCCAGGCATCCGATTCGCCGGGGGTCCACCTCCGGCAGACTCGAGATCAGATCGACGGTTCGCATATCGTCCCTTGTTACAATACCGGGCCAGCTCATCCCGAGCCAGTTCATTGATTTCACGAAGGTATTCGCCTTTGCCCGACAGCGCAGATTGAGCTCGCGAACCACCTCCGGTGAGTAGGCCGATCGATCCCACCCGTAGCGGTCCAGATCTTCCTTCAGCATGACCCGGCGCTCTCCGAACAGAAAGGCGTCCGTAGTCACCACAACATACCCTCTTCGGACCAGTTCCGTAGTCGTTGGTCGCCCCTCGTAATTGGTCACATGGTAGCGCTGCATCGTCTCGTCATTCTCCTCAAAATCGATCACCTTCTCCTTTCCGTAGAGAAACATCCCTCCGTGGGAGTGGAGATCCACAATACCGGGCGCCGGTTTCCGCAGCCCTTTGGGTATGTGAATCCAGGCGGGAACCTTGAATCCGGGAGCCGATTCAAAGAGTACTTTTTCCCGAACAAATTCAGGAAACTCTTGCTGTTCCACCCGCTCTACACGGAGCGGATGGGGAGTCGGTCGAACCCCGAGGGCATCGAAGACCCGGGCCCGCCCTTCCCGACGGTGCTCCTCAAGTGGCAGGTGCGGCCGGTTGCGATGCGATAGCGGATAGTGGACACGATCGGCAAGACGCTCGACCACCGGCCACAGGTTCGCCATATCCGGCTCCCGGTTTTCATCCGGCTTCGGTTGCCTGTCATCAATCATTTCCCGCATCGTCTCCGGGAGGAGTGGATCTGAAAAACGGGTCGATGCCGCTGCGAGAAGTCCGGTGCCGGCGATCCATCCGCTCGCGCCCAAACTTCCCAGTCGACTCAAAAATTGATCTCTTCTCATGGACGATTCTCCGTTTCGATCCATCCCAGAATTGCCTTCCAGTCCGTCTCCTCTCCGAGACCTCCCCATTCGATGTGATCGCTTTGATTTTCGTCTGTTTCCTCCGAAAGGAGCGACCCGAATCCGCGCCAGAAAGCCGATTCGGAGATCGTCTCACCGGCTCCGTCACGCGGACGAACCCAGAGTTGCCGAACACCGGAGTGAACCGCCAGGTCCGGAAGATCGTAGGATCGCAGTGCGCCGGGAACGATCGTGAAGGTCCAGTCCGGATCGTAGGATTCGGTTGCAGCAAGAGACGACCAGCTGCTCAATCCATCCAGAAGCACCATTTGATCCACGAGCCGACTCATGGTCGCCGTGTGCAGAGCTTCCGCGCCCAGTCCCTCTCGCGCAATGATCGTCACCCCGCGCGCAGCTGCCTCCTCGCTTCCATGCAGTGCCTGAACCAGGCGGGTCAGGTCTCCGGCCCGCATACCGGCCAGCGAACGCCCGTTGTGGAGTGCAGAGAAGAGCAGATTGTATGAGACATTCCCGATAATTGAATCCCCTCCCGGCTCTTGTCCCAGTTCACCCACACCCGGTAAATCGGCTGCCACGACCAACCACCCCTCTTCTGCCAGACGCCGAAGTCGACCCTGCTCGCCCGACTCCTCCGCTTTGCCTCGTGGGTCGATCCAGAGAAGAACTCCCTTCGGCTCCTCCTCGGGTCGATGGATCACCCAGGGAATCGGCTGTCCTTCGACACCGGGAACCCACCCGGTTTCGACACTATAACCGGAATGACGGGTACGCCCCGTAAAGACCACTTCGGGAGCCCCCGAGGGTGCCTCGTACCCCGAAAGACGGCGAACAGCCTGACGAACACGTTTCCCGTGTCCGGAGACGGCCCTGGAGGCCGCCAACTGTTTGAGGGCGCTTCGTGCAGACTGTAGCTGCAGATCAAAAATGGAGGTACCCTCCAACGAACGCCGAACCTGCCCGCTCTCGGTCAGTTTCAGCTCCTGCGGTGTGAACGGTTCGGGGTCCAGATCTTCGTTCGGTCCGGGGTTTTGAAGATGCGTCTGGAAGAACCGGACCATTCGCTCCCGGTTGGCCGGAGTCGACCCATGCCCATGGTCATCTTCGATGTGATCGTACGCATCGGGGCGGCCCATCGCTTCCCAGGCACCCCGTACCTCAGCGCTGGTCTGTCGTGCCCCCTGAATGGAGAAAAAGTCGCGGGTCGTGGCGATCAACATCGTCGGTTTGGGAGCACGCGCCAGCAGCAGATCTCCATGGTCGAGTCCCAAAGCAACTCCACCGGGAATGTTCTGTTCGGCATCCTGAGAACCGATCGACCGAAATAGCCAGGAGAGAGTCGTGATGTAGTTTTCCGGAACCGCCACCGCAACGCGCTCATCCAGGGCCGCAACGAGTGCGGTCTGTGTGCCTCCCCCCGAACGACCGGTCATTCCGATTCGATCGGGATCAATATCCTCGCGGGAGAGCAGATAGTCCACGGACCGCATGCCGTCCCAAATCATGGAGCGCACCATCGAATCCCCACTCAGCAGCATTTGGGCACCGGCATAAGAGTGCTCCCGTGTCGGACCACCCAGCCGGGTACCCGTTCCTTCCTCATTCAGATACTGGTGTCGTTCCCCCTGCCCCACCGGATCAAATGCGAGTACGGCAAAGCCGCGCTCTGCCAGGTTCATGGATACCCGCTGATAGGTCGCCGACCGGAACCCGTCACTGGTATGGCCACTGGCGTAGACAACGGCCGGATGAGGACCGGACGACCCTTTCGGGAGATAGAGGGCTGCCGTTACGTGGTATCCCGGGCGCGATTCGAATATGACTTTCTCGACCGTAAAGGCCTCTCGCTCCAGCGTGCCAACCGTGCGTGCATTCAACGGTGTCCGTTCCGGAAACGGCCCGATCGCCTCCCGCAGACGATCACGAATTCCGGATTGGTAGTCTCTCCACTGGGCAGCGGACGTGAGGGTTTCCAGATGGGCATGCCGCTTGTCGAGACGGTCGATCGATTCGTTCATCATTCGCTCGTAGAGACCGTGCTCCAAAGCAGGATACCCGACCCAGTCAGAGACGACCGGATCCTGACTTCGAGCCTCTTCGGCAGGGGCGACTGCGAAAAACAGGAGGAGAAGCAGCAGAGATCCAATCCGCCATCCGAGCGAATCGCCGGACGCGCTTGGATGCGACCTCCGGCCCTTCCGTCGTACCGTCAGGGTGTCCGGTGACGAATCTGTATTTGAATGTAAATCGGAGGTACAAAATCGAAAATTTCCGTGCATGGATACGAAGATCAGATTCGGGATAAAAGTGGAACTGCCGGGCCTGCACCCGGAGTCATCAGGGTTGAATCAATATACGATAGAGACGTTCTCGCTGAGAGAGGTCGGCCTCTACAATTCGAAACCGGTCGGGTTGCCCAAGGCTTTCATAGTACATCTCCACCTGACCGTAA
>JBNJFK010000061.1:0-10854 GCA_051746765.1 Bacteroidota bacterium | reverse complement strand
AGGAAGTGGACCTCCATGAATTCACGAACTTCTGCCCTCAACACTTCTCCAGGCAAACCGCTGCCGAGATACCGACGCCCCCCACGATGGGGATGTACACCAAACATGGCGATGCGTTTGTCCGGATCGAGTGTCGACGGGAGAATGGCGTGTATGCGAATCGGTTTTTGAAGCGGGGCGTCTGTCGGCTCCATTCGTACAATCGGCAATCCATCGCTGTGTTCAACGCTCAGGCGAGCACGAAGGGTGTCAAAAAGAGCTTCTTTTGGAAACTCCACCCAGATCGACTGGTCCGATACATGGAGGAATTGGCGACGATTCGGAAGGAGCTCCTTGGAAGTTCGACTGATCGAAGGCTCCTGGCTGTAATAGATCAGCGGGTCTTGTCGGGGACCCTCTTCCCGGGGGGGAATCTGCCCCTCGCCTGCCGGCCCTTCGGCAGAGCTGTAAAAGCCGTTTGTAACACGGAATGGTGAAATTTCGTGAAGTCGGTCCAGGCCGGCCGGAATTCCGTCCAGCTCGACATCCCTGGGGTAGGCGGGAATGGATGTGATCTGCCATGCAGGAATTGACGAACGATTCACTACGTCAAGCGTGATGCGTGCAGTAGTCTGATTTCCATGGTAGTCTTCTGCAACAACTTCCAACTCGTGCTCTCCCTCCGGAAGGTCGACGATGCCCTGTGTACGCGACAACGATTCGTAGAACGGAAGTTGGTTTCCGTTCACCCGGTAGAGCCGTTGATATCCCGCACGTGTTCGATTCAAAATCGGATAGATCCGATCGATGTACATCTGGGTACCCCGCTCCATCGGGTAGGACTCCATTCGAGAAGAGAAGAGAGTATCGGTATCGGTGCGAAGTGTCAATTGGTAGACGGCGTAGATGTTGGGAGTCCGGTCTGCTCGATCATGGACATTGACCGAAAGGCCGACGGGGCCGTTCACTTGGTGACGACCGAGATCTGTAACGGCTCCTCGACGAAGTGGACGGTGCGTGTTCAAGCGTTCGACATGAAACGTTTCCGGATTCAAGTGCTCGATGGCCAGCCCGGTGAATACCGGCGGGCGAGAATCTTCGACCTCGTCCGAGAGGTTGGTGAGCAGAGGGTTGAATGGTTCATTGTTCGGCGTTCGTAGTTCGAAGTGGAGATGCGGGGGACCGACGCCCGTTGATCCGCTCCAGGCGATCCGTTCTCCCTTGCGTACCTTAATCTGATGAGACTCCATCTCCAGATTGATGTCCGATTGATAGTCATTGGCGATTCGGATGGAGTCGATCACTGCCTGGAGGGGAGCGTCAAACCGGTTCAGGTGGGCATAGACCGAGTAAGACTGATCCTCGTGTCGCAGGTAGAGGACTTTTCCGTAGCCGTAGGGTGAAATACCTATCTGGTGAACAACACCATCACGGGTTGCAAAGACTTGATACCCCTCTCGTCCCCATGTACGGATATCCAGTCCGGCGTGAAAATGGGCAGCACGTGTTTCCCCGTATGTCGATGACAGGTAGGTCGTGGCATCTGTCGGCCAGTGATAGGATGTGGTGTCGCTCAGAAATGTGAGGTTCTGTCCCGTAAGCAGTGGGGACGTCCCGAAAATGATCAGTAGTAAAACCAAGAGGAGGCGCAGCAACCTGAACATGAGGTGGACTCCGTAGAACCGTTTTTGAACTCTAAATCTGAAACCAACCGTCCAATGTACTCAAGCGTATGAAATGAAAAAAGGCCGGATTGCAGTCCGGCCTTAGGTATTCGTTGGGAAGTTCACGGTTGTATGGATCCAGCGTCACATAGGACGGGTCAGTGATCGTTCAGACAGCTTCTACCGATACAAATTTTTTCCCTTTGGAGCTTCGAAACTGGACGACACCGTCTGCAGTTGCAAAGAGGGTGTCATCTCCGCCTCTACCCACATTCAATCCCGGGTGAAACTTGGTCCCGCGCTGTCGAATCAAAATGTTGCCTGATCGAACCTGTTGTCCACCATATTTTTTGACGCCCAGCCGTTTCGATTCCGAGTCGCGACCGTTTCGTGTCGAACCTTGACCTTTCTTGTGTGCCACAGTGTCCTCCGTGCCTTGTCGTTAACCTCTCCCGATCAGGAGATGGATGTAATGTGTAGTTGTGTAAGAAGCTGTCGATGGCCGCGCTTGACGCGATATCCTTTTCGTCGCTTCTTTTTGAAGACAATCACCTTGTCACCTTTTTGGTGGTCCACAATGCGGGCTTCCACTTTGGCTCCGTCCACGTGTGGTTGTCCGACCCGGACTTCTCCATCTTCGCCTTTCAAAAGGAGAACCTGGTCAATGGTGATGGTCTCGGCATCTTCATTCAGGCGATTAACAAAAATTCGGTCATCTTTCGCCACTTTGTACTGATGCCCGCCAATTTCTACAACAGCGTACATATTACGTCCGGTTAATTCAATTTCTGTTTTTCCAAAGATCCAGAATATACGGAGCGATCAGAAAAAATGAAACTCCCGATCCTTCTGAAAGTATGATGACGAACCTGTATCTTTTCGACGATTGAGACACCGACAGGTCGTTGTCGTCGTTCACCCGGTGGAGGGAGTGATTCCATGCGAGTGGGGATGGAGCTTCGACTGCGGATACCAGAGAAGAGTAGAACAGAAAAGCGACATGAGAAAAAAGATCCTTCCCGACCTGCACGCTCAGGCCAAAACCCTGAAGAACAGAAAAAAACTACAACATGATGGAGGCCGCGCCTGGATCAAGGATTCTCAACTGCAGGAGATGCTCAAAGGAGGGAACTACCGTCTCGGGACGAAAGAGTCCGACTGAGTTTGTGAGGTATGTTATCCGGTTTTTCTCGGTAGATTGGAGTCGGTAAACGTCGAACGATGGATTCCGTTTCGGTTGACGTGGCCGACGTACTTGCCGATAATGCGAACTTCCTCAAAGATCTCCGGCGATATGTAGATATCGTCATACTCTTCATTGGCAGGTTCCAACCGCAACCCACGGTCATCCTTGTAGATCCGTTTCAGGCTGGTCTCTCCATTGTATAGCACGGCCCCGATGTCCCCTTCATTGACATCGCTATCCATCAAGAGGACAAAATCTCCGTCATGAATTCCGGCATCCTTCATGCTCATGCCCGACACCCGTAGTGCAAACACTTGGTCCAGATTGGGAAAGAGTGTTTCCAGTGTGATTTCTCCCAAATGAGTCTCGACCGCCTCCTGTAGATAGCCGGCCGCGATGAGCCCGCGGACGGGAATTCCCCCACCTTCCGATGTATTGCCCGATTTCGAAAAACGGGGGTGGAGGTCGTACTCTTCATCTTCCGTTCGTACCAGAAACTCTTTTCGGAGCAGAGCCTGGATGTTTTGGGTAACGCTGTTGGGAGACTTGTAGTCAAATGCATCGGCAATTTCCCGGTAGGTCGGCCAGACATCGTGTTCCTCTTTGTAAGAGACGATGAAATCGAAAAACTCTTTCTGCTTTCGAGTCAATTGAGCGTGATCCATGGTGAACTCGTTGGTGTTCGGGGTCGTTTGACAGCCGCCATCCACAGTCGGTCACGAACCTGTGGAGAGCAAACGTTTCATGTACGATATATGTGTAATTAAGGGAGAATTATGAACAATGACAAGGAGGAATACGGTGGAATGACGAGAGTCACTTCTCTATCTTCGTTCGAGCAGAACCGAGAAATGATCCATGAATCAGGGAGTGATTAACTGAATGTCTGCAAAACGATCAGGTTTTGGAGAGACAGCCCGGTGGCAGCAGCTGGGTGGATGGCTCGGTCTGTTCACTGGGACGGTGCTTTTTCTGTTGGTACGGGAGGGCGAGACAATCGAAGAGAGCCGCCGTACGGTTCGTTACATGCTCTTTGCCTGGGTGGCACTTCTTGCCTGGATCCTCCCCTATATCTCATTTCCTGATCCAAAGACCGGGCTTTGGCAGCTTCTCAATCGATCCAGCCGCTGGTATCACATTCATCTTTTAAGACGCCACAGGTATCTTGTCTATGGCGGTGTATTCTTGCTTGTGGCGACCGTGATCGATGGCCCGGACGGGCTTCGTTTCGGGAACGAGGCGCTTTGGGTCACGCTCTATGGTTGTGGATTTCTTTTGGGGATCTGGTGGTTGGCTGCGGCCGATCTGATCGGTATAGGAGCTCGTTCCCAATATTGGCAAGAGAGCGACGAGGGGCGGAAGTTGGCGCTCAAAGTGGCGGCCATTGCCAAATATCCGGTCGATCCGGGTTCCCTTCCGACCCTGCTCTCGACTGTGCGTCTTGCACTGATCGGGATGGGTGGTGTCGTCGCCGGCGCCTGGGTCTATTCCGTGGCTGGGCCGCTGGGTGAGCTGGGAATTGCCACCCTGATTTTACTGGCGGGATCCATTCGCTACGGAATCAAACGAAAGAGGGCGGCCGCTTACTACTATCAGACGCACGCTTTTTTCAATGAATTTTTCTCTCCGCCGCGAACGTCAGGTGACGGTGAACGGGAGTTGGCACCGGATCAGCTATGGTGGATCCCGCCGTCTCTCCGAATCCATGCATGGGCTTTGCTGGTCCAACTGGATCGAACACTGCCGGCCGGCCGGGTCCTGCTCGTTGGTCATCTTCTCATATGGATTCTCGCCTACAGCGGTGCGGACGGTGGGCAGCTCTGGATTTTCTGGTGCGGATTTGCCCTGCTGCACCAAGCGTGGATTTTGCCGACATCGTCTGCAGATTTGGCGCCGGCCTGGTTGTTACGCTCCCTGGCCACGTCCTGGCAGTGGTTTCAGGTTCGATTTTGGATGCAGGTTCGTTGGCTGTTACCGCTTTTGGTAAGCGCCGGAGTGATGCAGTGGCTTTTCGGTCCGTTTGGTTCGGGATCACTGATCGAGCTTGCCGGCGTCTATTTTCTGGCATCCGTCGTCACCTCTGCAGCCGTTACAATTCGGAGCAATCACCGAAATACATTTGAACTCAAGCGATCGAAGGAGCGTGCATCATGAGTGATACGCTGACACTACAGGGCGTCACCAAACAGTACCGGGCTGGAAAGCGGATATTCGAAGATGTGGATGCCCGATTTTCGCCCGGAGAGGCGATCCTGCTGACTGGACCCAACGGGTCGGGAAAGACCACTTTTTTGAAACTGCTCTCTCTCAACTCCTTTCCAACGAAGGGGGAAATTCGGTACCGGGGCGAATCCATTCACCGGCACCCGGTCCGTTACCTCTCCCGAACCGGACTTGTACATGACGAAGAGAGTCTGCCGAAACATTTGACCGGTGTGGAACTGCTCGGCTGGATTCAGGCAAGTCAGTCAGGCAAATCGAATCCGGACCGGACCGCGATCGACCCTCTGTTGGACCGCCTGTCACTCGGGGAAGCGAGAGAGGAGGAGATCGGAACCTACTCGACCGGAATGCGAAAAAAGATACAAATTGCTGCAGCGCTGATCCGGACTCCTGAACTGCTCATTCTTGATGAACCACTTCGCGGACTGGATCGTGAATCGAGGGAATCGGCACTCTCGCTTTTTCAAGAGGCGGTGGACCGGGGTGCCATTCTTTGGATGGCCACCCATTCGCAGGAAGAGAACACGGCACTATTCACCCATGTTCTCTCGTTTCCGATTCATTCCAGAGAGCCGGTTCGACCTGCCGGCAATAGATAGAACGGTTGAAAAATCATTTTAAAAGGGCGGTCCGTTACTTTCACGGGCGCCCAGTAGAATTGAACCCAACGGAGATCGTATGCCAGAGATCATTCTTCCAAAAGTCGAACTCAACATCCATACTCCCAGGGATCCGGTGACGGCTACCATTGCAGAAAATTATATCGTAACCAGCTCGAGCAGTCCCAATTTTATTCGACACATCACCTTTGATATCTCGGGAACCGATCTGGTCGGGCGAATCAAATGCGGACAGGCGATTGGTGTTCTGCCGCCCGGGACCAATGAAAAAGGTCGTCCGCGTAAAATTCGACTCTACTCTGTCTCTTCACCGGATGAAGGAGAGGGAGGCGACCCGACCAAGATATCCACAACAGTCAAACGAGTGCTGGAGGAGTGTGATAACAAGCTCTATGTCGGTGTGGCGTCGAACTATCTGGCCGATTTGCAACCGGGCGACGAGGTTCAACTGACCGGGCCAAGTGGCCGGCGATTTCTGATGCCGGAGAATGCAACCGAGTTCAATTATGTCTTTTTTGCGACCGGTACCGGTATTGCTCCGTACCGGGCAATGATTCAACAGCTTTATTCCAACGGGTTTGACAAAAGCTGTGTACTTATTTTCGGGTGCCCCTATCAAACCGACCTTCTCTACGAATCCTGGCTGAACGACGTGGAGAATGAACAGCCGGATTTTCATTATCTGAAGAGCATCTCGCGGGAGGGTCGGCGTGCAGATGGAAGCAAAGATTACGTACAGACAAAATTGATCGACGAAGAGTCCCTGCTACGTCCGATTTTGGAGAAACCCGAGACGCTCGTCTACATCTGCGGATTACAGGGGATGGAGGACGGGATCTACAGGGAGTTGCTTCGACAGAAACTGCACGGTTATTTCGAGCCGGGACGACCCCTTCCGGACAATGCCGATAATCTCGATTCCAGAGAACTCAAGCGGGCATTGAAGCCTTCGAGCCGTCTTTTTGTTGAGGTCTATTGAGAAAAAATGGGTGGATCCGGTTCGGCCCGATCCGGTTCAAAGTCAACTCTTTTCGTGCAATCCCGATCGGGTTTTTTTCCCGCTCAATCCGGTCATCTCTTTGAGTTCTACAAATTTGTAGGGAAGAATTCGCCCGCCGAACTTCTCCGTATAGACCTGGGTGAAGACGGCTCCCAATAGTATCGTCTGTACGTTGTAGTAGACCCAAACGATAAAAATCACCAGGGTTCCGGCTGCGCGATAGGTAGCTTGAATTCCGGTTGCCGAGAGATAGAGGCCGATCAGACTCTTTCCGAGCAGAAAGAGAAGGGTGGTGACGATCGAGCCGACCAGTACATCACTCCAGCGTGCATGGACATCCGGAAGGATCTTGAAAATGAGAAGGAACGAGATAACGGCCAGTCCGATGGTCGAACTCTGACTCAGAATCCGGTAGACGTCGAGCGGAACCTGCGGGAAATTCTCCTGAAAAAAGGTCCCCAGGATCCCGACCAGACCTTCGGCAAGAAGCGAGGCTCCGAGAAGCACGGTGAATAGTAGGATCATGCCGAAAGAGAGCAGTCGGTTGAGAATAAAAGAGGAGACCGTGTGAATGCGAACACGGTGAATGTTCCAGATCCGGTTAAGTGTATGTTTGAGCTGGTTGATGACGGTGGTCGCACCGAAGACGATGATCCCGGTGGCGACAATCGACGTCCAGAGATTGGACGTGGAGAGTCCGTGCTCCTGGAGGAATTCCACCAAGCTTCCGGCGATGTCGGGTCCCAGATAGTCGACCATCTGGTCGTGGAGCTGTCGCATGGCATCCTCCTGCGGCATGAAGATTCCGGCCAGTGACAGGATGAGCATGATCATGGGGGCGATCGAGAAGAGGGTGTAAAAAGCGATGGCCGCCCCCTGTGTGATAATGTCGTCCCGTACCGCTTTGGCGAAGGTAGCCGTAATCAGATCCCGAATATCCTGCAAGATGCGTTTCAAAAGTGGACTCCTTCATCGATTCGGGTGACACCGGCGGAAACGACAAATTTTAGCGTATCGGTCGGATGGAGGTTCAGGGGTCGTACCCGGTCAGGGGCGACAAGAAAAAGGTTTCCGGAGAAGTTGTAGGAGTGAGGGAAATAGACGGTGATGCGATTCTCGATCCCGGCCCCCTCCAGTTCTCCGTCCGTGATGAATCCGATTCGGTCCAGACCGTCTGCAAAAGTGATCAGGGCCGGTTTGTTGAACCGGCGGTTGTCTCCGACAAGTGCTTCCGTCAGATCCTTGATGACCGAATAGATGATTTTGATGAAGGGGGTCCGGGCCATCAACCGTTCCAGTGCTTTGAATATCGGCTGTGTCACAACCAGGGTGACAAAGAAACCGAGAAGAACAACAATTAAAATGGCGGCAAGCAGCCCGAGTCCGGGAATATAGACCGGCAACCAGTCAAAAAGGAGCTCGTTGAAAAGCCGGTTGGCCCACTGGACCAGTATGACGAGGATGTAGATCGTCGTGAAAACAGGAAGAATGAAGAGCAGGCCTCGTAGAAAATAGTTGAATAGTAGTTTCATGAACCGTCTTTCTGTGATGTCGGGTTGAATCCGGGGGTAAGGGCCCGGGTCAATATGATCGTGAGAATTGGCGAGAGTGTACAGCTCGATGCAGATCTCTCCTCTTTTTTCTATCTTTCAGGCTTATTTGAAAATTGCGATCAAGCCTCAAGTTGCACCTATGAGCCAACGAACATCCCAACAGATTCGGCAGGAATTCTTCGACTTTTTTAAAGAGAAAAAGCACCTCATTGTCGAAAGTGCCCCCGTCGTGCCCGTCAACGATCCGACGCTGCTCTTTACCAATGCCGGAATGAACCCGTTCAAGCCGATCTTTTTGGGCGAAGAGGAGGGGGTCGAGCGGAATGGAAAACTTTGGAAGCGGGTGGCCAATACGCAGCGGTGCATCCGGGTCAGTGGCAAGCATAACGATCTCGAAGAGGTGGGGCACGACACCTATCATCATACGCTCTTCGAAATGCTCGGAAACTGGTCGTTCGGGGACTACTTCAAAAAAGAGGCCATCTCCTGGGCATGGGAGCTACTGACGGATCGATGGGGGCTGAACCCGGATCGACTCTATGTGACGGTCTTCGAAGGGAGTGAGGATGACGGGACCCCGGTTGACAAGGAAGCGAGGGATCTGTGGGCTTCGGAAACCGGTGTGAGTTCCGATCACATTCTGCTCTTCGGAAAGAAAGACAATTTTTGGGAGATGGGTGATACCGGACCGTGCGGTCCCTGTTCCGAAATACATGTCGATATCCGTCCGGACGAAGAACGCAGCAAGATTGATGGCGCATCGCTGGTAAACCGGGACGATCCACGGGTCATGGAGATCTGGAACCTGGTCTTCATCCAGTTCAACCGTCAAAAAGACGGAAGACTTGAGAAATTGGCGGCGCAGCATGTTGATACCGGAATGGGATTTGAACGGGTCTGCGCCATTCTACAGGGGAAATCATCCAATTACGACACGGATCTCTTCCAGCCCATCATCCAGGAAGTTGCCCGCAAGGCCGGTCATCGGTACGGAGAGAATGAAGAGTCCGACATCGCCATGCGTGTCATTGCCGACCACATTCGGGCGGTCACATTTGCAGTTGCAGATGGTGCATCCCCCTCCAATGAGGGACGGGGGTACGTGATTCGTCGGATTTTGCGACGAGCCATCCGGTACGGATACGACCGATTGGGTCTGGAAAAGCCGTTTATGCACGAACTGGTTCCGGTACTGGTCAGGGGCTTTGCCGGTCTCTTTGATCAGATCTCCCAACAGCAGGAGTACCTTCAGGAGGTGATCCGTTCCGAAGAGCAGAGTTTTTTGAGAACTCTGGGGCAGGGGATGGATCGGCTGGAAACGACACTGAAAGAGGAGGGGCGCATTTCCGGTGAAGAGGCCTTCAAGCTTCACGATACCTACGGGTTCCCCATCGATTTGACGCAGTTGATCGCCCGGGAACGGGATGTAGAAGTGGATCTCGATGGATACGAGCGCGAGATGCAGAAGCAAAAAGCGCGTGGGCGCAGTGCCGGTCGATTCAAGGAGGGAGACTCCAGGTTGGAGTGGATCGACCTGCATCCGGAGGCCGAATCCCGATTTGTCGGATATGACGAGCGAACGTCTGAAACGACCATCCTAGCTACAGCCAGTGACGGAGAGAGACATCTGCTTCTTTTGAAGGAGACCCCTTTTTATGCCGAGAGTGGTGGTCAGGTTGCCGATACGGGAGTACTGGTAAAAGGAGAGGAGCAGCTGACCGTGCTGGATGTCCAGAAGGGTCCCCGCGGGCACATTCATGAAGTCGACCGGTTGCCGGCGGATCCGACCGGTTCATGGCAGGCCACCGTAGACGAAGATCGGCGCAATCAGATTGAGCGCCATCACTCGGCCACGCATCTGCTGCATGCGGCTCTTCGGCAGACACTGGGGGATCACGTGGTACAGAAGGGGTCCCTTGTGTCCCCCGACCGGCTCCGTTTCGATTTCTCTCATTTTGATCGGGTCGAACCGGAACAGCTCGAGGAGATCGCATCCATTGTGCGTAACCGTATTCGGGAAGACATCCCTCTCGAGGAGGAGCGAAATCTTCCGATCCAGGAAGCGAAGGAGAGAGGTGCAATGATGCTGTTCGGAGAGAAATACGGGGATCGGGTCCGCGTCATTACCTTTGACCCCGACTTTTCCCAGGAACTCTGTGGTGGAACGCATGTGCAGTCTACCGGACGAATCGGCAGTTTTGTTCTTCTGGGAGAGAGTTCCGTTGCAGCGGGGGTCCGCCGCGTCGAGGCTCTGACGGGTGTGGAAGCCGATCAGTTCATCCAGAAGCAGCAGCACGAGCTGGAGGAGTTGCGTTCACTGCTGGATCCCGCTCGTCCGATGGCTGAACAAGTGGCTGCATTGATGGAGGAGCGGAAGGAGCTGGAGCGGGCACTCGAGAAAGAGAAACAGAAGAGTGCAGCCTCCAATCTGGACGACTGGATACGGGATGCCGAAACGGTTTCCGGTTCGCGATTGGTGATCGGACGTCTGGAAGGTGTGGATGCAGGCGTTCTCAAACAGATGGGGTACGACCTGTTGGAGAGATCTGCCGAAAAGACGGTTTCGATTCTGACCTCGGTTGACTCAGAGAGCGGCAAGGTCTATTTGACGGCGGCGGTTACCGACGAT
>JBNJFK010000060.1:0-10901 GCA_051746765.1 Bacteroidota bacterium | reverse complement strand
TGATCTGGAACGCGTTTTACAAAGGGATCAACAACACAAATACCGTTATCTCCAGAGCAAACGCACTCGATGAAATGGACAGCGATACCCGATCGGCCAAAATTGCAGAGGCACGATTTCTGCGTGCACACTACTATTTTGTTCTGGTTCAGCATTTCGGTCCCATTTCGATTACAACTGAAGAGACCACGGCTGTTGAATTGGAGGCGACACGATCTCCGGTTGAGGATGTCTACGAGTTGATCATTGACGATCTGACCTTCGCGATTGACAATTTGCCACTCGAGCAGTCTGACTACGGCCGACCGACTAACTTCGCCGCCATGAACCATTTGGCCAAGGTACATCTCACCATCGGAAATTGGGAACTGGCAGCAGATTTGGCGGTAGAGGTCATCGAGCAGGGGCCATACGAGCTGCTGGATGACTATGCGGATGTGTTTGATCCCTTTAATCAACGCCATGATGAGGTGATCTGGTCTTTGCAGTGGGGGGACAATCCGGAGGTCAATAATCCGGATAACCAGCTTCAACGTTACTTCGGCCCGCGAGAGTGGCTAATTGACGGTCTGATTGGCACTGACATGTACCATACAGGAATAGCGCGATTCCGGCCGACCGAATATGCCATGACCGAGATTTTCGGAAATGACTATCGTCAGGGAGGGCTCAACATCCAGAATGACGTTCGGTACGAGGTCTCATTTAAGGAAGCGTGGCCATACAATGATCCGGCGAACATGCCGTCCAATGTTGCGGTCGGTGATACTGCCGCATGGTTCACCATTGATCCAATTATCAACGAAATGACCGATCAAGAATTGGAAGATTATGCTGCAGACAGGGGTATTCAGGAAGTCGTTCCCATGCGGAAGTGGAATACCACCTATTTCTCGACCATTCAAAAGCATCGATATCCGTATCAACGGAATCATGGTCGGGACTATATGTACATGCGATTGGGGGAAACGTATCTGATTGCCGCTGAGGCATTGATGATGGATAACAGGCCAACGGAAGCCGTGCATTACTTCAATATCCTTCGCAAACGTGCCGAAGCACCGGGAGAGACCATACCAACGATTACGGAAGCCGATCTGAGTATCGATTTGATTCTGGATGAACGCGCCCGCGAGTTAGCTGGAGAGCTTCACAGATGGACCGATCTGAAACGGACCGAGAAGCTGCTTGAACGGGCTCGAATCGGCAATCCGAATGCAGCTCCCAATATTCAGGAGCATCATCGGTTGAGACCGATTCCCCAACACCAGATCGACCGCACGCAAAATGAGTATGGTCAAAATCCGGGGTACTAATAGTCGTTACTGTCGTGTCAGACGAGGCTCTACCAACAGGGGAGCCTCGTTTTGATACCATCTCATCGGTTGAATCCGATCCAAATTATTGATTTCTTTAGCCCAGCGAATTTGGAACCCCAACGATCCTATGGATTGCCAGCCGAGACAGCCTCTGCTACAGACCCTCCGCCTTGCGGACGGGACTCCGTGCAATCCCGATGGATGGATCAACGACCGGATCGGATAGCCCTTTCTACCCATGAATCCCGTCGACTTTTCGATCTTCCTGTTCTACATCGCCGGTCTGCTCGCCTTCGGGTACTATTTTCACCGAACGAACAAGGGAGGTGACGACTACTACGTTGGTGGCCGCAGCATGAGCAGTGTACACATCGGCCTTTCAGTGGTGGCGACCGACGTGGGCGGTGGATTCTCGATCGGCCTTGGGGGTCTCGGGTTTATCATGGGGGTTTCCGGCTCCTGGATGCTTTTTACCGGACTGATCGGTGCCTGGCTGGCGGCCGTTTTTCTGATTCCGAAGATAAAATCCAATCCCGCTTTTGCGAACGCCTACACCTTCCCCGACATTTTCAAGCACTACTATACACCGGGTGTTGCCCTGTTGGCCGGAATCATCTCGGCGATCGGCTATATCGGCTTTACCAGCTCCCAGCTACTGGCAGGGGCCAAACTCGCCTCGGGAACATTCGTGGATCTCGAGCTCACCACCGCACTGCTGATCATGGGCGTTGTAGCCGTGGTCTACACCGTCATGGGAGGAATCAAAGCGGTTATCTACACCGATACCGTCCAATGGGCCCTGCTCATGGGAGGGCTCGTCTTTATCGGCATACCGATCTCGTACGAGGCTGTAGGCGGCATGGAGGGGATTCGGGAGTCGGTGGCACCCGAGATGCTGCGTATGGATCAGGTGTCCTGGCAGGATCTGGTCTTCTGGACGGTCACCATTATTCCGATCTGGTTTGTCGGAATGACCCTCTATCAACGAATTTATGCCTCCAGGGACGAGAAGACGGCCAAACGAGCCTGGTTCCTGGCCGGACTCTTCGAGTGGCCGATCATGGCATTCATGGGGGTTTCGCTCGGTCTTTTTGCACGAGTCGCGGCCGATCAGGGACTTTTCCTTCCCCTGGGGGCAGCCGACGCGAGCGAGATCGATCCGGAAACCGGTCTGCCCATGCTGTTGCGAACGGTTCTTCCCGTCGGACTGATGGGGATCATGATGGCGTCCTATTTTTCGGCGATCCTCTCGACAGCCGACAGCTGCCTGATGGCCTCTTCCGGAAATGTGATGTCTGATATCATTCCGTTGATTCGGCGAAAATTCGCATCCGGTTCGGCCCGTGAGGAGAAGGGTAGTGAATCGGATCCCGGTTCCATTCAGGCTTCCCAGTGGGCTACACTGATTTTGGGGGCCTTGGCACTGCTGCTCGCCTGGCAGATGGAGAACGTTCTTGAGCTGATGCTCTATTCCTACGCATTCATGGTTTCCGGCCTCTTTGTGCCCCTCCTGGGTGCGCTCTGGTTTCCCCGGGGAACCTGGCAGGGAGCGATGGCCTCCATGCTGGCCGGCGGGACCACGACGGTTGTGTTGCAACTGGCTGTGGAGAATCTGCCAATGGGACTGGACGCCAACGTTTTCGGGATCTCCGTTTCTGCTTTGGTATATATTGTTGTAAGTTTTATCACTGAACCATCGTCCAACCGACCGCATGGAACCGATATTTGATATCATCAAACCCGGGGATCACGCCTCCCGCTTCAGCCGGGACGAGATCGCCGACTTTCTGCACGAACATCTCGACGAGTACGGGGATCCGAAGGAGGATATCCTCGCCTGTCTCGCCTATGCGGCGGGAGACAAGCCACATCGATCCGGAGTCATCCTGGTCGCCCACGACGGGGAGAAGATCCTGGGGGCGGCTGTACTCAACCACACCGGTATGAAAGGGTACATCCCGGAGAACATCCTGGTCTATATCGCCGTCCACAGCGAGGCGAGAGGGCAGGGATTGGGGAAAGAACTCATGACACGCATCATCGATCTGGCCGACGGGGCGATCGCTCTTCACGTCGAGGAGGACAACCCGGCCCGCTTCCTCTACGAGAAGGTCGGATTCGAGACGAAGTATCTGGAAATGAGACGGACACGGTAGCATCATGGCCTATGTGAATCTCTTTCGCGATCAGCTCGAGCACAACTACCGCTATCTGGACAACCTCTTCAAGGAGAACGAGATCAAGTGGGGGATTACCACGAAGCTCCTCTGCGGGACGATGGACTATTTGAACGAGGTGATCGATCTGGGCATCAAGGAGGTGCACGACTCGCGCATCTCCAACCTGGAGAAGATCAAGGAGATCGATCCGGAGACGATGACCGTCTACATCAAACCTCCGCCGAAGGATATCATCCCCGATGTGGTCCGATACGCTGATGCAAGCCTCAATACGGAGTTGACCACGATGCATGCGCTCTCCGAGGAAGCCGTGCGGCAGGAGCGGGTCCACCAGGTGATCATCATGATCGAGATGGGCGATCTGCGCGAGGGAGTCATGCGCGAGGATCTGCTCGAATTCTACGAGAAAGTCTTTCGGCTGCCGGGCCTCGAGGTGATTGGCATTGGAACCAATTTGAACTGTTTGCACGGTGTGTTGCCGGATGGTGACAAACTGATCCAACTCTCGCTATACAAACAGATTATAGAGCTGCAGTTCAACAAGAAAATTCCGTTGGTGTCGGCCGGGACAACGGTTACCATCCCGCTGCTTCTGACCAATCAACTGCCCGACGGAATCAACCACTTTCGTGTGGGCGAGGCGCTCTTTTTCGGTTCCGATCTCTTTACGGGTGGAACCCTGGAAGGGATGAGCAACAGTGTGTTGGAGCTCAATGCCCACATCATCGAGATCTCCGAGAAGCCGATCGTGCCGAGCGGAGAGCTGGGAACCAATCCACAGGGCAAAACGTCCAGCATCAATACCGAGGACTACGGAAAGACCGCCTGGAGGGCGATTCTGGATATCGGCTACCTGGATGTCCAGCCCGACTACCTGATACCGGCCGACGATTCGATCGAAATCTCCGATTCCAGCTCCGATATGATGATTCTGGACATGGGGGAGAATCCGAACAACTACGAGGTGGGAGATCTGGTTCGATTCAAGCTCAAATATATGGGGGCATTGAGCCTGATGAGTTCCGACTATATCGAGAAACGAGTGGTGGACCGCCACGAAGGCCCCGAGCCGGGCGTAAAGAAGTAGCCGGCGTTGAAACGGTGGCAATCGACATATCTACAAACGCTCCGGCGCGATCTTCACCGCATACCTGAACAGTCCGGCCGGGAGAAGCGGACCGCCCGCCGTATTGCCGACGAGATGGAGATCGCCGCGCCGGACCTGCTGCGCACGGGGGTGGGCGGTCACGGGGTGGTAGCGCGCTTCGACTCGGAGCTCCCCGGTCCGCACATCGCCTTTCGCAGTGAGTTGGATGCGCTCCCCATCCGGGAGCGAACCGACCTTTCGTATTGCTCGGTGCACGACGGATTGATGCATGCCTGCGGGCACGACGGTCACACCGCGGTGATCGTGGGGCTTGCACATTGGGTTTCGGAGAACCGGCCACCTGCCGGGAGTGTGACGTTTCTGTTCCAACCGGCCGAGGAGACAGGAGAGGGGGCGGCCCGTATGCTGGAGGATCCCCGACTGAAGGAGTTGGAGCTGGATCGCCTCTACGGATTTCACAATATACCGGGACGACCGATGGGCGAGGTGTTGCTGCGCGAGGGAGCCTTTGCCTGTGCGTCGACCGGATTGAAACTCCGCCTCAAGGGGGAGTCGAGTCACGCCGCCTGGCCGTCACAGGGGCGAACTCCGGTTCCGCTGGTAAGCGCCGTGGCGGCACGGGTTCCGCAGTTGGGAGATCCCGATCCGTCGTCCGATGATCACGCCTTTGGGACGACCACCTACATAAAGGTCGGGGAGCCTGCCTTCGGCACGCAGCCGGGAGAGGCGGAGATGGGGATCACCCTTCGGGGCGTGAGCGATTCTGCGGTACTGGAGATGGAGAGGCAGTTGCGCGAAGAGATTGCAGCACGGGCAGCGGCCGACGGGATCGAATGGGAACTGCAGCGGGTTGAACCTTTTCCGGCCGTCATCAATGCACCCGGACCCATTCGGCGGATACGAATGGCAGCGGTCGCGTTGGGTCGGCCGTGGAGTGATTTGGAGCGCGCCTACCCCTGGAGCGAAGATGTGAGCCACTTCGGGTCGCAAATGGAACTGGGGTTTTTCGGTGTGGGAAGCGGAGAAGAGCAGCCACACCTGCATGCGAGTCGGTTCGATTTTCCGGACGCACTGCTGGACTCCACACGTGAGCTGTTTTCCAATATCGTTCAGGAGGAGTGGAGGGGGTAGGAATGCCTCTTATTAAAAATTTTTTATATTGGCGCGTCTGCACCGAAATGGCATCTTCGGAGACTTGCAGACGAAGGACGTCCATTACTCATCGAACCACATCTCTTACTGCATGAGCTATCGATCGTTACGATCAATTCTCTTTTCAATCTCTGTCTGTTCCATTTTTCTGATCTCTGCCTCTCCGCTGATGGCCCAACAGGGCGATCTGAGCGGACGGGTTCTGGATGATCGTACCGACGAGCCCATTCCGGGGGTATCGATCTATCTGCCGGAGTTGGACCGGGGAACCGCCAGTGACGCTGAAGGCCGGTTTGCAATCGAAGGGTTGCCTCGTGACGAGATCACTCTCCGCCTCTCCTCCGTCGGCTACCAAACCCGCGAAATGTCCATCCGGATCGACGACGAGCAGGAATCGGTCACCCTCTCCCTTCAGGAAGACCGGATCGGTCTCGACGAGCTCGTCGTTACCGGTCAGGGACAGGGAATGGAGCGGTATCGTCTGTCAACCAATGTCACGTCGATCTCTGCCAACGATATCGACCGACTCCCCACCATCCGTCTGGATCAGATCCTGCAGGCCAATTTGAGTAATGCCCAGGTCCGATTCACCTCCGGAGAACCGGGAACCGCCTCGCTGGTTCGCGGACGAGGCGTCGTATCTGCGTTGACGGCCACCACACCGGTCGTCTACATCGACGGAGTTCGAGTGGATCAGACCACCGGGTTCAACCTCTATCAAGGCACGGGAGGTGCTCAGAGCTCTGCCCTGGCCGACATTCCGGTCGAGAACATCGAACGAATCGAAGTGGTCAGCGGAGGCGCCGCGACGACTCTTTACGGTTCGGATGCAGCGAACGGTGTGATTCAGATCTTTACCAAACACGGCACACCCGGTGCCTCCCGATTCGAGGTCGGGGCGGCACTGGGTCAGACCCGCGCCACCCGGGACTATCTCCGCTACGACGAGACCGGCGATATTCTCTTCTCTCCCGGGGTTCTGCAGAAGTACCATTTGAGCGGCTCCGGCGGAAGCGAGCAGGTACAGTACAGCTTCTCCGGCTCCATGAGCGGGGATGAAGGCGTGCTTCCCAACAACGATCAGGTGCGACACAGCCTGCGCACATCACTTCAGGCAGACGTACATGAAAACGTCGACTACCGGGGCAGCTTCGCTTTTTCCAATCACGAGTTCAGCCGCGACTGGAACGCCAACTTTGCCGGCGGACCCCTCGATATCGAGAAAGCGAATTTCGGCAATCCGGAAGAGTGGGACACCGCCGAGTACGAAGCGAGACGGGACTACATTCGCGGGTATCTCGCCCTCTCCGAGATGAGTGAGGATGTCAAGCGGTATCAGACTTCCCAACAGCTCGAATTGGACCTCCACCCTGATTTGACGGCCCGACTGGTTGCCGGTGTAGACTCCCGCCAGAGCGGACAATACATCTACGACACGAACGCCTACATGATCGCGTACGGATTCGAGCCTTCCGGGACCACCGACGCCGGACGACTGAGTGAAACCACCCGGAATTTTCTCGGACTCACGCTCGAGGCGACCCTGCGGCACGAAACCGACTGGCGCCGATGGAACCTGGTCTCTCAGGTGGGAGGACAGCTCTTTCGGAACGATGAGCGACAGATGCAGGTCACGGCCGACGGAGTGCCCGACGGCTCGCGACTGGCCGGTAGCGGCTCCTCCAGCAGCGGAGCCAACTTCCGTCGGACACTCGTCAACTACGGTGGATACTGGCTCGAAAACCTGGGATATGACAATCGCTATTTTCTGGAGTTGGCCATCCGGGTCGATCAGAACAGTGCCTTCGGGGAGACCATTTCGGCGCAAACCTATCCGAAAGTGGGAACGGTCTGGAACCTGGCCGGTGAGCCGCTCCTGCGTGATGCCCTGGAGAGCGTGCAGATCAGCACACTCCGTCTTCGCGGGAACCTGGGGTGGGCCGGAAACTTTCCGACCCCCTTCTCCAATGAAGTATTGGCGAGCATCCGCCCGTTCCGGGACGGTCAGGCGATCGAATTCGGTACGGCCGGAGATCCGGCCCTCAAACCGGAACGGACCCGCACACTGGAGGCAGGTTTCGATCTGGGGCTCCTTCGGGACCGGGTGATCTTCGAGGCGAGCTGGTACAACTCCAAGACGGAAGACGCCCTTTTTCGTGCTCCCTTCCCGCCATCGAGCGGGCTCGGCAGCGCCCTCCAGAATGTGGGGACGATCGAGAATCGGGGTGTCGAGTTGGCAACGCGGGTCAACGTTCTGCAGACGAGCGAAGCCAATGTGGGCGTTCGAGCGTCTCTGAACACGCTTTATAACGAGGTGACCGACAACGGGGGGACCAGCCCCTTCGCCGTAGGCGGGTTCGGATTCCTGGGCTCCTGGGTGGATGAAGACCACCCCGTGGGTCATTTCCGTGGCAACCGGCCGGTGTACGGGGCCGACGGATCCCTCCAGGATGTCGAATTTGACGAACCGCTCGGATCCCCGTTGCCAGATCTGTTCGGAAGCCTCGGATTTACCGCCGACTGGCGCTCCTGGAGTCTGCTGGCGAGCGCTGATTACCAGCTGGGAGCCCAGGGTGTGGACATGGACGAGATTTTTCGATTCATCGGCGGACATCAGGATGGACGGGTCCCGGAGCAGGCCGTAGAGGATGCCGGAGGGAACTACACTCTCTTCTCCTCGGAGTGGGTCGAAGACACCGACTATCTGAAGGTCCGATTCGTATCGCTTGGATACGAGCTGCCGGAGTCCTGGCTGGGCAACCGGTTTAGATCCCTTTCGCTTGCGCTCACAGCGACCAATCCACTGAACTGGACCCGTGCCAATTTCGATCCCGAAGTGAGTGGCCAGGGGGTATCCCGGGGTCAGGGCGAGATCGGGGTCGGCGGGTTTGCGATCGGCACGCTCTCCAGCCCGCGCCAATACACCCTCCGGATTCGCGCCGGCTTTTGACCGCAGACCCGATTCAGATGACCCGGAAATTCGACGCCCGAGAGTTCAACAAAGCGAGACCATCCATGACTGATTTCAAAACCCATTCGACCTTTTCCACTGCGACTGCCGGAGCCCGGGGACAAGCCGATGTCGCTCCCCCGCGGAGGGATCATCCAACCGACAAATTTGCGGAGCGACAATCGATGCGCTCCTCTCAATCGAGATGTTCCCCCTTCCGGTCGTATCTGCTCCTGTTTGCCGTGCTCCTTCCGCTCGCCGGTTGTGATCTGATCGACGGGACCGAGGTTCGAAATCCCGATCTGACGCTGGATGAGGCCGTCACTGGAGAGGAGAGCCAGAGGCGTGGCTCAACGGCCTCGACCGACGCAATGCCGTTTTGACCAATGAGCTGCTGGTGCTCGCCGAGCTCACCAGTGACAACTATGTGAACGAGAACACGTTTTTCAATACAGCGGTGCAGAGCGGCGTATTCAATGACACCGACAATGATCTGAACAACATACAGAAGGAGATCGCCCGCCTGCGTGAACAGGCGACTTACGGGCTCGACGTCATCCTCTCCGAGAAAGATCCCGACGCCGCCGGAACGGAGATCGAAGCGGGTTTTCACTTCTGGGCAGGGTGGTCTCACCTGATGGCAGGCGACCACTTTACCGACCTTCCGGCCGAATCGGCAGGAGAAGTCCTTGCTCCCGGGGAACACTACAACCGGGCCGTCTCTGCCTTTGAACGTGCCAATCAGATTGCGGCCGACCCTTCGTACGAGTTGGCTCTGGCGCGGGCACACTACGTGCTGGGCAACCGGAGTGAAGCGGTGACGCACGCCCAGGCCCTGCTGCAGGCAGACCCCGAATATTTGAACCTTCAGCAGTTTGACGGGCAAAACGGACCCACCAACACCATGGAGGCGGCCGTCTACGACCGTCAGAGCTTTAACGATCTGCAACCCCTGCCGCGACTCGACTTTCTGGATCCGAAATACGGGGATCTGGGCGGAACCGAGGAGTCTCCGGTTATCCTGCAGTCGGCCGAAGAGGCCCATCTCATTTTGATTGAAGCGGCCCTTTCGGAAGGAGATCTGCCGCTTGCGAAAGATCGCATGGAAGATCTGCTCGATCTGGTGGAGGACCGGGAGGTCCGCGAGTTCAACGAGACGGGCGAACCGCGAATGGGAGCTTCGGCGAGTGTCCAGCGTCCCAACAGTTCCGACGTCGTGGTACGGGCATCGGCATCGGACCCTTATGTGGCCGGACTCGTACTGGACCGCGAGGAGGAGACCGCCGTGCCGGTCGTCTCCGGCACCTCCGTGACCGGGACCCGCATAGCCAACCTGAGCGATCCGGACGGAGATGCTCTGGAGACGCTCTACCTGCTGCGACAGGAAATCCTCTTCGGGGAGGGCCGTCGTATGGCCGATCTGGGGGTTCGCTGGCCTGTCTCCCGCGAAGAGGCAGACAACAACGAGAACGTCACTGCGTCACACCGAGAGCCGGTGATCCCCGACTGGTTTCCGGCCTCCTACGGGCAGATCAACGCCTGGAGTCAGGACGGAGACGAGGTGACAATCGAGGTGAACCTGAACCGCGAGCTGGCGGCGGGGAGAGGGAACCGGTTCGACCCGTAAGAACTCTCCGGTCATGACAGGAATTGTGACAGGAATCGTGACAGGAGCCGGTCCTTTGGTTCTCTGAAGCAGCAAAGCTGTGCGGGCAGATGCAACCGGGTCGCCCCCTCTTGATGCTGCCGAATGAGAAGCATTCCGGTCTTAAAGCTGTCGAATGAGAATGGTTCCGGACAGCCAGCGTTCGACCTGCTGGTACTGGATGTTGAAGTAGCTCTGGTCGCGCTGCAGCAGATAGTTGTTGAACGGAAAGAACTCGCTCACCCCCCGTGGACGACGGAAGATAAAGTTGTAGCGCGGATCGCTGCGGTCGTAGGCGTAGGACCAGAGCATTTCGTTGAGCCGCGTGTCCACATACCAGGGCGGCCCGAAAAGAATGTACATCATCCCCATGTCGGTCTTCCACCCCTCCTTGAAGTTGGTAAACTGCTTGTTGGCCTGTTCGACACGCTCGTAGTAGAGCGAGATGACTTGACGCGCCTGGCTCTGGGAGCCCACATTGGAGAGCCAGAAGCGGTCGACTTCGGCCTTGAGAGAGTCGGGATCCTCGATAGCCAGAATCTTTTCG
>JBNJFK010000059.1:0-11064 GCA_051746765.1 Bacteroidota bacterium | reverse complement strand
TAATCATCCAGGAACCATCCGTTCGTTTCAGGGTGTAGTGCACTCCGGTTGTCACCTTCTCCAGAGAAGCCTCCGTCTCCACGTGAGCCTCCTCTCCGTCCACATCAATCTCCCCGTAGGAGATCTCAGCTCGATAAATCTCCATATTGTTCATGGACTGGTCCCGGACAATCGTCGAAAAGAGACGCGTAAATTCTGCACGTGTTTCAGAATCGAGTTCTGCCCACGTCTCGCCCAGCGCATACCGGGCCATGGAGTGATAATCCACCATCTCGTTCACAATCTCTTCGAGCTCTTCCCGCTGGGCATCACTTACCTCCTCGTCTCCGTCAATCACGGATTTGATCTCCCGATCCCGTTCTCCAAGCAGCTCTCGGATCTCCGACTCTTCCGAGTCAACCGTCTGCTTCGCCTGCAGATCGGCCGCTTCAAGGGCTGGCACGCAGAGCGTAGCCAGAATCAACAACCCACTCATCAACCCTTTCAAATTCATCATCACTCAATACCTCCATTATCCATCAGAAGATGCAGCGGTTCGCCTGCTGCACTGTAGAGCTCCACTACTGTTTTATTCCATTCGAACACATTTTGTTTCAGTTCTACCCGAAGCTCCAACTCTTTCTTCACGGCTTCCAGAAGATCCTCTACATTTCCAAAACCATAATCATAGTTCAATTGTTCATGACGAACCCAATTGCGTGTCGTACCCAACGCCTCTTCGGACGAGGCCACCTTCTGTTGGGCAACACTCGCATCCATGTAGAGCTCACTCAGCTCCAGTAGAATCCCTTCCGATAGTGCATCCTCGAGATCCTCCATGCGTCTCTCCTCGATACGCTGCCGCTCAACCTGAATGTTCGTCTGTCCAAAATTAAGATTCTGTCGAATTCCAAACCCGATGGCACCGGATAGAAAATTCGTATTGTTGACGATGAATGGGTTGCTTTGGCGCGGTCGATTGGGAGTATTTGCAAAACTGGCCGTCATGCCAAGATAGAGCATCGGATATCGTCGGGCGCGTGTCGCTTCCAATGCATGCTGCATGGCTTCCTGGCCCGCTTTCACCCCCTGGATCTCCGAACGTTGAGTCATGGCCCGGGATTGATAGTGGTCGAATGGCGCCAATTCCAACTCCATCGGTTCCAGTACCAATGGGTCGGGCCGGACACTCTCCTGATCCAGTATACGCTCCCAAATTCGCTGAACCTGTGCCATTCGCTCGCGCAACTCCACCTGTTGAACCTTGAATTCGGATTGAAATATCTCGAACTGAAAAACGTCTTTTTCGGCCAGGTCGGGGTTGTTTTCTTCCCGCATCTCCTCAATCTGTTCCGATACCTGGTCCAATGTTTCCTGCGCATCCATCAGGATGGTTTCCAATTCCAGAACAAGCTGATAACTCATAAACAGTTCTGCCAAACGAACCTCCATACCGCTCTGCTTGGCAAGGAACTCCTGTTCGGCTGCCACCGCTCCCGCTTCGGCAGCTTTTACGGCCTTTTGAAGTGCACCCCATGCATAGACCGGTTGGACGGCTTCCAGTTCGGCACGAGTGAAAATGGCCCAGTTCTCCCAATCATTCTCGAGATTCGGATCCAGGTAATACTGACGTTCCGAGAGATCCGATCGCTGACTTACCACTCCCGGAACCAATCCGTGATTGGTATTGAGCTGAATGGACGGGAGTACCCTTGATTCACGTGCTTGGTCTGCCTGATTTCGAGCCAGATCAATTTGACGGGATTCGTAAGACAGCTGACCGGAACGTTCCAACCCCTGCTCAACAAAATCAAGGAGGTTCACCTGCAGCTCCTGCCCTGCCAGCGGTTGAGCCATGCAGACAGCAAGAAGGAGCGTACATGCAATCGATCGAAAATGGATCATGCTGTCTATCCGGTCGTCCTGTTTCATGGATGGTGTAACGGGCAATCTGCCTAAAGCGTATGAACGTCCTACCGAATCCGCTTTCAGAATCTGCACATCCGGTAAAAACAAAAAAAGCCCCTTTCGGAGCTTTTTTATTTGCGGAGGGCGAGGGATTCGAACCCCCGGAGACCGCAAGGCCTCAACGGTTTTCAAGACCGCCGCATTCGACCACTCTGCCAGCCCTCCAAACGGTTGGGTAAGACAGAACTGTCAGGACCCTTCCAATGCTTGAGCTCCAGAGACAATCTCGGAAATTTCCGTTGTAATTGCACTCTGACGCGCCTGATTATACGTCAATCTCAACTCTTGCTCAAGTTCTTTTGCGTTCTCTGTGGCGTTGTCCATGGCCGCCATTCGAGCCCCCTGTTCGGCTGCATTGGACTCCAAAACGGCACCCCAGAGCTGCATTGTCAAATGGAGAGGAAGAAGCTGATCCAATATCGTTTCCGTATCCGGTTCGTAGAGATATTCCGTCTGATCCGATGAGGAATCACTACTCGTCAACTCTTCCGGATTGACAGGCAGGATCTGTTTGATCGTACGTTCTTGTGCGATGATCGATTTAAACTCATTGAATGCCATGTAGACAGCATCGTACACTTCGTCCAGAAACTGCTCGCGAACCTGCTGCATGATCGCAGCGGTACTGTCAAAATTGAGTTGATCGAAAAAACCCGGCCATGACTGGACGACCTGATAGTCGCGTTTTCGGAAATAGGCATTTGCTTTCTTGCCCAAACAGTAGAGATCCAGACGTCCTTCTGCAAGCTCGTTGGAAAAATCACTGTTGAGCCGTTCTTCGATCACCTTGAACAGATTGTTGTTGAATCCACCACAGAGGCCACGATCCGATCCAATGACAATAAAGAGAACTCGATCCTGCTCCTCTGATTGGCGAAACAGACCCCTACTCGCCTGACGATTGCCGGCCGCGAGTCGACCGGTTACTTCACTCAATTTTGAAGCATACGGTCGGGTCTCAATCATCCGGTTCTGCGCCTTTCTCAATTTGGCCGCAGCCACCATCTTCATCGCCTTGGTGATCTGGATGGTGTTGTTGACCGACGAAATACGGGTTCGTATATCGCGAAGATTGGCCATCCGTTACACCTCCTCGGCTGCCACGGTTAGTTGATCGATCAGCGTCCGGGCCGTATCAATCAACTTCTTGCCGAATGCATCGTCAAGTACACCCGTGTCGGCCAGATTTGCCATTTCATCTGCAAATTTGACACGAATCGTGTCCCGATACTGCGATTCGAATTCCTGGATCTGATTGACTCTCAGTGAATCGAGAAGTCCGTCGGAATTGACCTTCAAAAGTGCAATCTGTTCTTCGACCGGAAGTGGTTCGAACTCTCCCTGCTTCATCAACTCCACCGTTCGCTCCCCTCGTTTGAGCTGTCGCTGGGTCGCCGGATCGAGATCGGAACCAAATTTGGAGAAGGCCTCCAACTCCCGATACTGAGCGAGATCCAGCTTCAACGTACCTGACAGTTTCTTCATCGCCTTTACCTGTGCAGAACCTCCTACACGAGATACAGAGATACCGACATCAATTGCAGGTCGAATGTTGGAGTTGAACAGATCGGTATCCAGGAAAATCTGACCATCGGTAATGGAGATCACGTTGGTCGGAATATAGGCCGACACGTCACCCGCCTGTGTCTCGATAATCGGAAGTGCCGTCAACGAACCACCCGGCTTCAATTTCGGTCGCAGGGAGTCCGGGACATTGTTCATCTGCTTGATAACCTCCTCATTGTCAATCACCTTCGCAGCACGCTCCAGCAGTCGACTGTGCAGATAGAATACATCCCCGGGGTACGCTTCACGTCCCGGAGGTCGTTTGAGCAGAAGGGACAGCTCCCGATAGGCGACCGCCTGTTTGGAAAGGTCATCATAGATCACAAGGGCGTGACGACCGGTGTCCCGGAAATATTCACCAATTGCAGCACCGGCAAACGGAGCTACATAGCGCATGGGGGCAGAAACACTCGCCGGTGCTGAAACGACCGTCGTGTACTCCATCGCCCCGTGCTCCTGCAACTTGTTAACGATCCCCGCCACGGTCGATCCTTTCTGACCGACAGCAACATAGATGCAGTAAACCGGTTTGTCTGTATTCTGAGTCTGTTTCTGATTGATGATGGTATCGATCGCCACCGCAGTTTTTCCCGTCTGGCGGTCACCAATAATCAACTCACGTTGTCCACGTCCGATGGGTATGAGTGAATCAATCGCTTTCAAACCCGTTTGAAGTGGTTCGGATACCGGTTGTCGATAGACGACCCCCGGTGCTTTCCGTTCCAACGGAAGCTCGATTGTCTCACCGGCAATGGCCCCTTGTCCATCAATGGGACGGCCCAGAGGGTCAATCACCCGACCAAGTACTCCATCGCCAACAGGAATGGAAGCGATGGATTTGGTTCGTTTGACCTGGTGTCCCTCTTTAACGACACTGGAGTCCCCGAACAGGACGATCCCCGCATTGTCTTCTTCCAGGTTCAACACCATGCCTCGAATCGCCTTTCCATCGTGGTCCAGGGATTCGGGAAGTTCTACCAGCTCGCCGGCCTGAACTTTGGAGAGACCATAGACACGGGCGATTCCGTCCCCTACCTCAAGGATGATTCCCACGTCGTAGACATCCGCCTCATTATCAAATCCAGAGATCTGTTTTCTCAGAATTGCGGAAACTTCATCCGGTCTGATCTGACTCATCTGTAGTACCCTTGTAATTTCATTGGTTGATAGCTGCTTCTTTGAAACTCGTTGCGAGTCTGTTCAGCTTGTGTCTCACGGTTCCGTCGATAATCGTATCTCCGATCTGAACCGACATTCCTCCCAAAAGAGAAGGATCGGTTCGCGGCTCGATGGCGACCGTGCCCTTCAACTGCTCTTCAAGAATGGTCGACAGGCGCTGAAGCTCGTCGTCTTCCAGATCGACGGCCGATTCCACCTGAACATCCCGAAGTCCGATATGCACTTTGTAGGCTTTCAAATAGCCGTCAACGATACTTTCCAACAGATCCGATCGTCGTTTTTCGATGACAAAGTCGAGAAATCGAAGCGTCAGAGGAGAAACAGACTCGGAGAAGACCTGCCGTACCACCTCTCGCTTGATATCCACCCGGATCACGGGGCTCTTCAATGACGTGGCCAGATCCCGGCTGTTGGTCAGTACACTCCGTACAGACTCCATGTCCGAATGGATCTCCTCCAGTTTCTCTTCGTCCAGAGAGACCTTGAGGAACGCACGTGCATATCGTCTCGCTGCCTTGCCAATCATCCTAATCCTCTTTGACTGTAAGTTTGTCCAGATAGGAGTCGATCAGCTTTCGGTGTTTCTCCTGATCCAATTCGGCTTCGATCAAACGGGACGTCGCTTCAATCACCAGATCACCCACTTCATTTCGAAGTTCGATCAATGCTCGCTGCTTCTCCTGTTTGATCGTACCGCGCGCATCTTCAAGAAGCCGGTCTGCCTCTTTTCGTGCTGCATCTATACGTTCGACCCGAAGTTTCTCGGCTTGTTCAACCGCCTCCTTCCGAATCTTTTGTGCCTCGACTTCCGCCTCCCGAAGAGCCTGTTGGTTCTCTTTGGAGATCTCTTCGGCTTTCGCAACCGCCGTTTCGGCAGCTTCGAGTGAGTCCTTGATGTTCTTCTCTCTCTCCTCCAGCGCACTGGAGATATGGGGCACAGCGTACTTGCCCATGATCCAGAGAAAGACCAGCATCGAGATCAATACCCAAATGGCAAAGCCGGTCTGAAACGAGAGAAGACCACCTCCACCTGCCATAAAAACCGTCATGATGACTCCTGTTTTCTAGCGGTTACGAGCGGTTATCCACCAATTTGGAGAGCGAGAAGAATACAAACGATGGCACCAATCAGAGCCACACCTTCAATAAAGGCGGCTGTCAGAATCATGGCACCACGGATGTCACCGGCGGCTTCCGGCTGACGGGCGATACTTTCGGTTGCACCTTTCCCGATCATCCCGATTCCGATACCGGCACCGATTGCGATAATTCCTGCGCCAAGACCAGCTGCTAAAAGTCCCATAGTGTTATTCCTGTTTGTTTTGGTTTAGTGGTTGGTTACCTGTGCATCAGTTGCGACTGCTACCGATACGTCATGTTCATCTTCATGATGATGTTCTTCGGCTGCCATCCCGATAAAGACGGCAGAAAGAAGTGTGAAAATGTACGCTTGCAAGAGGGCGATAAACGCCTTCAAGATGTATAGAAGTGCCGTCAAACTGACCCAAATAATACTGGACGAAGCTCCGAAGGCGGCTCCGAACGTGTCCGTAAAGATAAAGATCAGACCCAGAACACAGACGATCATGATCTTTCCGGAAAGCATGTTGGCAAAGAGTCGAATTGCCAGCGCAAACGGCTTGGTAAACAGTCCGATAATCTCGACAGGGGTCAATATGAAGCGGACCAGCGGAGGTACTCCGGGAAACATGAAGACGTGCTCCCAGTGATGACGTGTTCCACTCGCTTGTGTGATGACAAATGTAATGATCGCGAGAGTCGCTGTAACCGTCAGATCAGCGGTTGCCGAAACACCCCAGGGGAGCAACCCGAACAGATTCATGAAACTGATGGCGACAAAGACAGAGAAGAGATAGTTCACATACCGCTTGTACTTTTCTCCGGGAATGTATTCACGTGCAATCTCGTCCCGCACAAACACAAAAAAGACTTCAAACAGATTGTGCCAAACCCCGAGCGGCTCCGACTCCCGACCCACTCCCCGCTTGTAACGACTTGCAGCCCAAAGCGTGACCAGCAAGCCAAGAAGAATACTAAACCACACATACATCAAATGGGAGGTGATCGAGAAATCGATCGATACCGGTGTGCCGTCGGCCCGGACAATCGCACCGCTTTCATCCTCGACAAACTCACCGGAATCAAGTGCAGAATAGGTGCTTTTGTAGACGTGTATGGATCCGTCTACGTAGAATATTCTCGGAAGATATATTTTGGCACCAGCCACTTCCAGATAGTCGTGATCGACTACTTTTCCCATCACATCGATGGGGCTGGACGACTCTTCGGCCGCTTGCGCCTCCGATAATACGGGAAAAAGAAGTAATGAAAACAGGTACGTGAGAAAGAGTTGGCGCAGTACTGTCGTCATCTCTGGTCAGCTGTTAGAACGTCCGTTGAATTCGTTTCGCTGTATCAATATGATATCGATTACAGAATGGAAAATATAAGAAATAATAAAACTCAGAGTAAAGGAGATTTTGCCAATTTTTGTCCCCACGAGAATGGCCGTAAAGAGACCAAGTACAAGGATGGTCCGAAATAGAAGCGACAGGTAAAAAGCAGAGTGGAACGCCTCTCCACGAAATCGGAGTATCCAACGGGTCGATGCCAGGTGGAGAGCCGGTGCAAGCATACCCAGAGCTGTTCCCGTCCACCAGGCAAGGGGTTCGAGTGTGCTGTCAAAAAATGGAATGGACCCGGCGATCACGAGATAGGTCAACAGAGCGGCAACTACGGGTCGAAACGGGTTCAACGGTCTCTCCTCTGATCGAGTCGTCTTCAGGTGGATTCGTCCCGGGACAGTTTAAGGAATATTCCCAGCAGAATCACCAGTCCGGCAACCGACCCTCCAAGCAGGAACCAGGGAGAGGTTTCCAACCAATCATCCAGTTTGTATCCGACCCAGAGCGGAATCGCCAGACCCGCTGCGATCTCTGCTCCGAGGGAAAGATACTTTAACGAGTCTTGATCCAGGTCGAGTCGCTTCACACCCCACCTGTAGCCGATCGTACCGTCCCTTCACTTTCAGACGAGTCTCTCTTGGAATTTCCGCGGATCGACTTCAGTTCAGAGGACTCCTCGGTCATCCGACAGTGGCCACGAATCTGTGCACCCTCTTCCACCAGCAGTGTTTTGGCATATAAATCACCATTA
This sequence comes from Bacteroidota bacterium, assembly GCA_051746765.1. Lineage (GTDB taxonomy): Bacteria > Bacteroidota > Rhodothermia > Balneolales > Balneolaceae > JBBEBE01. The sequence continues at coordinate 3,195 of JBNJFK010000059.1, read as the reverse complement.
ATCACTGCCGAACTTCTCAGAATCAGTTTGCTGCTGACACGCAACTCTCCATCGATCATGCCGGCGATATCCACCTCTCCTGCCTTCACATTCCCTTCGACACGACCTGTCGATGTAATGACCAGTTTTCCGTCCGAACTGGCTGTACCTGTAACGTTTCCGGAAATCCGAAGATCTCCTTTGGCATGAATGTCCCCTTCCAAACGGGTTCCTTTACTGATCATGCTCACATCGGGTGCTGTACTGTTCGATGCTGCCGGGCTTTTGGATTTGTTCTGTTTTGAAAACATAGTCTCTATTCTCCGTACGTGAGATAATTTTGCGGGTTCTGAACAACCCCGTCGTGCCAGAGCTCAAAATGGAGATGAGCTCCGTAACTGAGTGCGCCACGATCCCCGACCGTCCCGAGCACTTCACCACGAACCACTGTTTCGCCCACTTCGCGAAACAAGCGACTCGCGTGCTTGTAGACTGTCAGATATCCGTTACGGTGCTGCAGATAGAGAACGTATCCGTAAGGAGTGGTCCAGTCTGCAAAGAGAACCGTGCCGTCTGCTACCGCATGAATTTCAGTACCTGCAGAAGCTGCGAGATCCAATCCATAGTGGCTCTCGTCCCGATCAAACATTTGACTGATCGACCCGTCCACCGGCTTCGAAGCCGGAAATACCGGTACTGTCAGATCCCGATTCAACGCCTCGAGTGCTTCTCTCGTAAGACGGGGCACTTCGACTGCAGACTCAACAGATCTTCCAGCTTCATCCCGTTGTTCCGGCTCTTGGTGTTCCGGCTCTTGAAGAGCCTCCGTTTCCGGCATTTCCGGAAAGAGCGTATCGGGAATCTGGACCAAAATCTGCTTCATATCGACTAGTTGTCTGTCGCGACGTGCCAGGGAATCTTCCAGCGCAATCACCTGCTCCGCAATCCCGAACATCTCGTCCCGAAGCTCGGAATCACCGGACTGTACATAGAACGCACCCAGTGGGGTCAAATAAAAGATGAGTGTGGTAATCAAGACCGATACAGCCAAAAGCACCCCTCCGTACCGGAGAAGTTGTCGGGGTCCTGTCTTGAATGAATCGGTCACCTCCGGCTCCTGGTTGTCCAGAATGACGATGGTGATCTCCCGATCCCGAAAACGGAGCAGTCGCTGAATCAGATTCCACATGACACCGGGTCTTTGTTCCCCCGTGTAACGCAACATCCGGATAGCGACTCCACTGCCTCACTCATCCGTAGGTAAGACGAACCGGTCGGGAAAAGGTTACAATTTTTTTGGGTGTACAGAAAACACATGGTCCTCTCCTCACGTTGATATCGTATCAGACAAGGATATCGTATCAAACAAGGCCAAGGGTTGTCGTCCCCGATACCGGTGGGCCTCAAACCGAGTAATTGGGAGCCTCTTTTGTAATATGAACCGAATGTGGATGACTCTCCTTGTAGCTGGCAGCAGAAATCTGTACAAATTCGGCCTGTTGAAGCTCCTGTATGGACGATGATCCCGTGTACCCCATGGCTGCCCGAAGGCCACCGGCCATCTGGTGAACCATCTCGTGCAGATGTCCCTTGTAGGGTACGCGCCCCTCGATTCCTTCGGGAACAAGTTTACGCAAATCATCCTCGACATCCTGGAAGTAACGATCCTTGGACCCCTTGTCCATCGCCCCGAGACTCCCCATACCGCGATAGGACTTGTACTTTCTCGATTCGTAAATGATGGTCTCGCCCGGACTCTCTTCGAGGCCCGCAAACATCGACCCCATCATGACTGCGTCGGCTCCTCCCGCAATCGCCTTGGGAATGTCACCGGTCTGTTTGATGCCGCCATCGGCGATGAGTCCGACTCCGGCTTCACTTGTAAATTCGGCCACCTCCATGACGGCAGAAAGCTGGGGAACACCGACTCCGGTCACAACCCGGGTCGTGCAGATGGACCCGGGTCCGACACCCACTTTCACGATATCCACGCCTGCTTTGACCAGTGCCTCGGCTGCATCGCGGGTGGCAATATTTCCGCCCACGATCTGCAACTTCGGGTACGTTTTGCGGATGGATTCGATTACATCCAGGACTCCCTGGGAATGGCCATGCGCTGTATCGACGGTAATCAGGTCCACACCGGAATCGACCAGTGCCCGAACACGATCCATGGTATCCGGAGTGACTCCGACAGCCGCCCCCACCCGAAGTCGTCCGAGATCGTCCTTGCAGGCATTCGGGAAGTTCATCTTCTTCTCGATATCCTTGAACGTGATGAGTCCGACCAGGATCCCCGTGTCATTCACAATCGGAAGTTTCTCCACTTTGTGTGACTGCAGAATCTTTTCGGCCTGCTCCAGATTGGTTCCCTCGGAAGCAGTCACCAAATTCTCCCGGGTCATGATCTCACCCAACTTCTTGTCTACATAGTGCTCAAACCGGAGATCCCGATTGGTGACGATCCCGACCAGTCGGTTGTCTTTTTCCACGATCGGGATACCCCCGATTTTGTGCTTCTGCATTAACCCGCGGGCATCCCGGACCGTCGCATCAGACGGCAGCGTCACCGGGTCGACGATCATTCCACTTTCACTTCGTTTGACAAGGCGAACGTGTTCTGCCTGCTCTCCGATCGACATGTTCTTGTGCAGTACTGCCAATCCTCCCTCTCTGGCCAGAGCAATGGCCAATCGATACTCGGAAACGGTATCCATAGCGGCGCTGATGACCGGCAAATTGAGCGTCAGCGATGGTGTAAGCTCAACCTTTGTCTCCACATTCCGGGGCAAAACATTGGAGTATCCCGGAACCAGAAGCACATCATCATAGGTGAGCCCCTGTCGTGTGATCCGTTTGAAAGGTGAGGCGTCTTGCATATTGATCGTCGTTTGGTTCACAGTTAGAAGAAGATAAGAAAAGCGAATCCGAACTTCTCCTCCCAATTTGAATATCAAACGCCTGTCACCGGAGCGATCACCCCACGTTTCCGAGCGGTGCTATATGAAGCGCATTCACTGCCGTTTCCACCGTACAGGCACCGTCAAGATACTGTCGAACCCAATAATCGACTCGTCGACGACGGCGAATGACAAACGGATCGCAACTGGCATACCGGCCTTCCAGCTCCCGGCAAAACGCGCGGATATCCTCTTTGATCTCCAGAACAAGTTCTGCGGGCAGAGGCTCCCACCCCATCAGGCTCAATACCTGGTG
>JBNJFK010000058.1:4686-11069 GCA_051746765.1 Bacteroidota bacterium | reverse complement strand
ACCCGTATTCTGGACGGATCCGGCAACCCGTGGTTTCATGGGGAAATCGCCATACTCAACGGCCGAATAGCCGCCATCGGGGGTCGTGGTGAGCTACGTGATGCACCCGCTGAAGAACGAATCGATGCACAGGGACGAGTAACCACTCCCGGATTCATCGATGTTCACTCTCATACAGGGAGTGCGCTGACCGACTCCTCTTTGCGTTCCGCCATCCCGCTCTCGGCTCAGGGTATCACAACCGTAATTGTAAACCCGGATGGAGGTGGCCCGGTCAACATGGCCGATCAGCGTGCCAGTCTGGAATCGGGCGGCCTCGGGGTTCATGTAGCGCAGATGGTTCCTCACGGATCCCTTCGCCGGCATGTCGTCGGTCTGGAGGATCGTGACGCCACACCGGACGAATTGGAAGAGATGAAGTCGCTGGTTCGCCAAGCAATGGAGGCGGGTGCCGTCGGTCTCTCCTCCGGACTCTTTTATGCACCGGGAAGCTTTGCTCCGACCGAAGAGCTGGTTGAACTGGCCCGTGTCGTGGCAGAGTACGACGGCGTCTATCAGAGTCACATTCGCGACGAGTCGGACTACACCATCGGAGTCGTCGCCGCAGTCGAAGAGGTGATCCGAATCGCAGAGGAGAGTGGTGCCACCGGCGTGGTCTCTCACATCAAGGTACTCGGGCCCAATGTATGGGGAGAGTCTGAGACCCTGGTTCAAACGATCCGGGCGGCACGGGAACGGGGAGTCGACGTCGTTGCCGACCAGTACCCGTACAACGCATCGGCAACCAGCCTTTCGGCTGCACTCATGCCCCGTTGGGCACTTGAAGGGGGAGGAGAGGCCTTTCGGGAGCGGTTGGAAGATTCCGGAATCAGACAACGAATCCGGGAAGAGGCCGTCGTGAACCTGGCGCGGCGCGGTGGAGCCGAACGAATCTCCATTCGCAACAGCAGCACCTTTCCGCAATACGAAGCGATGAATCTCCAGGAGATTGCACGGGATATGGACATGCACCCCTTGGATGCCGCACTGCGACTGCTGGAAGAGAGCAGTCCGGGCATTATCTCCTTTAACATGCAGGAAGAGGATATCGAAACCTTGATGCGGGAACCCTTTACCATGACCTCATCGGACGGCGGACTGGTCGCCATGGGGGACGGTGTACCCCACCCGAGAAACAACGGGTCTTTTGCACGTAAAATATCCCGGTATGTCATGGAGAGAGGAACCCTCACACTGGAAGATGCGGTCCGGAGAGCCACCTCTTTACCCGCGAGAACTCATAAACTGATGGATCGGGGGTTGCTTCTCCCGGGATATCGGGCAGATCTTCTTATCTTTGATCCACAACAGGTTCGTGATCACGCCACCTTTACCGACCCGCACCAACTGTCCACCGGATTTGATGACGTAATGGTCAACGGGGAGTGGGTCCGTCGAAACGGTGATCCAACCGGTCAATTGCCGGGCAACGTACTCACCCGGACGACCCGGTTTACAGGCCTGATGACACGTGCACACCCTTGAATGCAACTCAATTCGTACCCTTTTGAAAATCTGGATTTCCGAATCGTTTGCCAAAATCAACTTGGGCCTTCACGTTCTGGAACGGCTGCCGACCGGGTATCACCGGATCGAAACCGGACTCTGTTTCGTCGACTGGCGGGACCGGTTCCAATTACAGATTGCGGACGAATTTTCGCTCTCGATGACCGACGAGACCATCCCGACGGACAAGCGAAATTTGATATCGCAGGCCTACAGCTACTTCGAACGGTACATCGGTCTCTCCAATGCCTATCGGATTCATGTAGAAAAACAGATCCCCGCCGGTGCCGGACTGGGTGGCGGAAGCAGCAATGCAGCCGCGCTTCTTCGAATGCTCAACCATATCGAGGAGACCGGACTCACCGCAGATGAGCTCGTCGATTTGAGTCGCCCGCTGGGAAGCGATATCGCGTTCTTTCTTCGGGCCGAACCGGCTCTGGCCACCGGATTGGGAGTGGAGATGACGCCCATCCCCATACAGCCAAAAGAGCACTGGATTCTGGTCATTTATCCCGGCTTCGAAAGTTCGACTGCCGAAGCGTACCAACGCTGTCAACCGCGACCCGAGCCCGAATATTCACTCCGTGGGGTGCTGGAAGAGGAACCGGTAAGCGAGTGGCGTTATCTTCTGGAAAATGACTTGGAACCCCCTGTCATCGAACGATACGAAATGGTGGGTCACATCCGTGACCAGCTCTACGAACTTGGAGCCGACTACGCCTCGATGACCGGAAGCGGATCCGCTGTTTACGCGCTGTTTGATCAGGACTTTGTGGCGTTGAGTGCGTTCAACGCATTTCGTGATCTCGATTTCCGTGCCTCTCTGACTCAACCAGACTTTCAACCGGATCACAACATCTATTTCAAGGAGGAGAGTTCATGAACCCCGTCCTGCAACTACTACCCGAATCGATGAGCTGGAGCGAAATCATCAGTTATGCACATGACCTGCTGACGACGACTCTTTTCCAGCTGCAGCAGACACCGGTCACGGTCCTTTCCATCGCCATCTTTCTGACAGGCATCACCTTTTTCCTGTTTCTCGCTTCTTTTACGAGGCGGATGCTTCTGAAGCGCGTTCTGCCACGATTCGAGATCGAGACGGGCCTCCAGTATACTCTCTCCCGTGTTACCTACTACATCATTCTGATGATCGGATTGATGGTCTCGATTCAGTTCATCGGTCTCGATCTAAGTAGCCTGGCCGTCATCTTCGGTCTCCTCTCGGTCGGTATCGGGTTTGGTCTGCAGAATATTACCAACAATTTCATATCCGGTCTGATCGTCCTCTTTGAGCGTCCCATCAGTGTCGGAGACCGGGTCGAGGTGGCCGGTGTGGAGGGAGACGTGCTCGAGATCAACATCCGGTCGACCAAAATCCGGTCCCTGAACAACATCTCCATCATCGTTCCCAACCAGGAATTCGTCGGGAGCAATGTCGTTAACTACTCCCACGGAGATCCCAGTTTTCGCCTCGATGTTCAGATGGGCGTCTCCTACGGATCGGATCTGGATACGGTTCTCACCGTCCTGCAAAAATTGGCAGACGACCACCCGGATGTCATGCGGTTCCCCAAGTCAGAAGTGCATTTGCGGGAATTTGGAGACTCCTCCTGGAATATGGAGCTTCGCGTATGGGTCCCGGACGTCAAGGAGTATCGACGAATACGAAACGAGCTCAATCAATCGATTGTCCGTGCATTTCGGGAGAACAACATCGAAATTCCGTTTCCGCAACGGGATCTGAATATCCGTACTCAGCCAATCCCGATAGAAACGAAAAGTTTCTCCGTTCAGCAGCAGAAGGATTCAGGCGAGACGTCCCCGGAGGATTGAGAGATCAATCCAGAACGAACCGGAAGGTGATCGTGCCCCACTGCGGCTCTTCGGGTACCCCGGACGGCAGACGGGAGAACCGCCAGTTGCGAAGTGTGTTGATCACCTCACGCTCCAGCTCCGGATTCATTTTCCGGACCGGCACGACCCGGCGCACCGAGCCGTCCGGTAAAACTTCAATTTCTACCGTAATGACCGCTTCCACTCCTTCATTATTTTCGGGAAGCGGCTGAGCCATGGGAGATCGATTCAATTCCCCTTCCCATTGAAGATCGTACGGTGAGGAGAGATCTTCATCCTGCCCAAGTCCTTGTACGGCGGCCACATCGCCTTCCAGACCCTCGACATCTCCACTGAGCTCGTCACCTTCCCGGGTCTGTTCGTCTTCCTGGGCCACCGGTGGTGCCGTTTGTGGCTCCTCTTCCTGAACCTGGCTCGCTTCCGGATCAATCTGATCCGTATCGGGAGTTTCGATCGGATCCTCCTCGATCGGTTCCACTTCATCAGCCAGATCGACCTGTCGTGCCGGGTCCTCGGTTACCGGTTCCGGTGCCTCTTCCGGTTCCGGAACATCCGGTTCCACCTCTTCAGGTTCGGTTTCGGAAGGGTTGGGTCGTGTCGCCACCTCTTCCGGTTGCTGCTCGGCATACTCGGCATCCATCCCGCTCTGAAACTCACCGAGTGTCACTTCTATGTAGGAGGGGCGGGCATCCACCATGTAGTGGACCTGGTAGAGGAGCGCAATGACCAAGAACAGCAGATGCAGCCCACCCGTAACACGGGCTGCAAATTGCCGTTCATCCTGATCAAAATAGCTTTTCAGCCGTTCCAGCATAGAGGTCGCTCCATTGACACACTAATTTCGTGATCGCTCTGTGGCCATCACAATGTTCATTCGGAGAGCCTGTCCGATATTCATCACTCGAACGGCATCATCGACCCGGGACTCACGGTCTGCCCGAATCACCAGGGTCCCCTGAGGGTTCTCCTGGTTGGCTTGCCGAATCGCCTCCGAGAGCTCGCTCGCCGTTACCAGTTCGGTCCCGACATAAAAGGTCCCGTCCGACGTGATCGCGACAGAAATGTGCTGCGAATCGGTACTCGTACCCGCTTCTGCGCTCGGAATATCGACCCGAATACCCACGTTGGTTACAAACGAGGAGGTGAGCAAGAAGAAGATAAGAAGCAGCAGGATGATGTCGGTCAACGAAGACTGCGAAAAGAGCGTCAACGGCTCCGAGCGTTTGCTGTCTTTACGGAAATCCATTATGACTGCCCCTCCTGTCGCCCCTTACGGGTCGCCGGTGACTGAAGAAGATCCATGAAATCGGCCGATGCGTTTTCCAGTTCGAACACCATCCGATTGATTTTTCCGAGAAGGAAATTGTAGAATCCATAGGCGATAATCCCCACAATGAGTCCGAAAGCGGTGGTAATGAGAGCTTCCCAGATACCGCCCGCCAATACACTCGGATTTACATTCCCTTGAAGGGACTGGATATCCATAAAAGCCCGAATCATACCGGTCACCGTACCTGTGAAGCCGATGAGCGGGGCCACACCTGCAATGGTTGCCAACCAGTTCATCCGTGTCTCCAGTGCATAGATCTCCTTCTTTCCCGCATTGTGAATCGCTTCCTCGATATCTCTGAGCGGTCGTCCAAGCCGACGAATTCCGCTTTTCAGGATCCGGGCAAGTGGTTTGTTCTGACGGTCACACTGCTCCAACGCACGTGCTTGATCCCCGCTTTTGAGCATTGCCTCGATGTTGGTCAAAAACGCTTCAACATCCATTTTGGATCCGTTGATCACCCGCCAACGTTCGGCAATTACATAGATCGCCATGACGGAGAGCAGGAAAATGGGAATCATCAACAAGCCTCCCTGCATCAGGATGTCAAAGAGTGACATGGAGGACTCCTCCATCATCAACTCGGCCAGGGAGTCGGTCGATTCCGTGAGTGAATCGGCCGATTCAATCTGTTGGGCTAGAAGAAAATGGATCATTCGTGTTCGGTTGTTGGGTTAGGGTGTGACAATCTCGGTGACAAAAATATTCTCTTGCAACTCTTCCGGCAGGAATAGCGCCGACCTCCTTGCGTCGGCTTCCGTCTCGAACTGACCGATCGAAATTCGCCAAAGCGTTCCGTGCTCCGGATGCTCGACAGAGGAGAGGACGCCCCGATACCCTTCGGAACGAAGTTCCCCGACCAATTCGTCTGCACGACTTCGGCTGCTCACCGCGTGCAGTGCAATGGTATGATACTGTCCAAACGGTTCGACTGTTCCATACATCCCGTACCAGGGACCCTCTTCGATCACCGGAGCTTCCGGTAGTGGCTTTACCTCTTTTTTGATCAACGGTTCATCGGTGATAATGCCCCGCTCCTTGAGCTCTTCCAGTGTAAAGTGAAACAGGATACCAAGGATCACAATGGTGATGAGCGTCTTGATCAGGTGCCGGATTGGATCGCGCTCTTTCTTGTTGCGACGAAACCAGCCTCGCTTCCGTTCACGCGGTTTCGGCATCTTCCGTTTCGATGTGGATGCCTTCTTCTTTTCAGAGCTGGAAGTCGATGTCTTTTTTTTCTTCTCTATTGGCTTTTCCGAAGGTCCGGATGACGACGTTTTTTGAGTCTCATCTGATTCCGGTGCCGTCTCTTCCGACTCATGTGCAGATTCGTCCGAACGGTCGTGAGTATCTGACGAACCGACAGGTGAACGCTCATCTTGTTCACTTATGCCGGACTCTTGTCCCTCTTCACTCTGCTTTTCGACCGGATCCTCGCCAAACATCTCGGAAAGTGTCTGCTCAATATCATCCCCTCCGGGTGGACTGGCAGGCTTCTCTTTCCCTCTTCCGGGACCGGGTGAAATTAATACCGGTTCCATGCCTGCGTATCGATAGTTGACCTCCATGGCCAACTCGTCAGACGCATCGAACACCAACTCCCCCTTGGCAGAGAGGTAAAACATTCCCATGCCTCGAATTTCAAGTGCCT
>JBNJFK010000058.1:0-4676 GCA_051746765.1 Bacteroidota bacterium | reverse complement strand
TTCATCCGGCAGATGGATATCGGTGGTCAAAATTGCCAACCAGTCCTTCTTCCGGCGGTCCCGGACAAAGACGATTTTGGCTGGGCTTCCATCTTTCAGGCAGAGAGGTAGAACATTCCCATGCCTCGAATTTCAAGTGCCTTCCCGGCCTGTGCCGTCTCGTCGATCTGCTCGACAAGCAATTGAATCTGTTCCCGAACCTCCTTCTCCGTCAAACCGGACTTGCGTACAATCTCACCTATCAGCTCATTGTACTCCATCTATGACCCCCGTCCCTTCTCCGGAACCAGACGCAAGGTCTCCCTGGGAGGCATCATCACCACGTCCCCATTTTCCATTTTCTTTTGAACCTGCTCTTCGTGAACCGTTTCAAATCGGCCCAGCCCATCGATCACGACCGGTCGATTTTGAACAGCCTCTTCGCGAATGATCTCGCGAAGGGCCTGGATAAATTCTTTTTTCATCTTCGTCTCCATCTCGAACCCGGTTTCAGAAGTGCAATGTTACGCCGCCATAAACTTGCATCGGCCGCTCTTCATATCCCTGCCAGATCTCGAATTCCTGGTTCAGCAAGTTGTTCATCTCTCCGTAGATGCCGAACGATTCCCCCAAACGGAGCTCCAACCGTGTTCCAAGATTCAGAAACGCAGCCAGATTTCCCCCGCCCGGTAACGTTCTCGGCCCGCGGAAATCTCCCCAAAATTCAAAGTGGATGAGTGAGACCGGCTTGATCGTTACCGCTCCATTCAAGCCATACTCTTCCGAAAACGGTAATTTTTGCTGGTCCGTAATTCGGGAGTTCTGAAGATATCCTTCCACATCGAACCAGATTTGTTCCTGCATCAGGTCGACACTGAGGCCGGCATACGCACGCGAAACTGTCACATCATCATACCGAACACGGTAGACCGTTGGCACTCCTCCAACGGGATCTTGTTCAAACCATAAATGATCCTTGCTGGTTCGGTAGTGAGCGCCGATCCGAATCTGATTGGATGGCAAAGGTTCCAACAGAATCTGTCCTCCCGCCTCCAGGTCGTATTGAGTCCTTAAATCTTCTCCCGTTGCCAAAAACCGGTTGGTTTGATGAAGGTCCCGGTGACGTTGCATATTCGCTCCCCCGTCGAGCCAGGCAGACATACCTATCAGATCGGAAAACGAGTGTTCCACCTTGACCATCGGCGAGAAGAGTACACGTGTCGGTCCCGCCGGATCGGACACGACATCTCCACCCAGTTCGGCCGTCACCTGTGTCTGGTAGTTCATCAATTGCTGATAACGTCCGTTCAGTGAGAGTATGCTCCAATTGGATGATCCCGTGATTTGATCTGATTGATATCCACCAGCCTGCAGATCCACTCCGGCCTGCCACGTCTCTTCCAACTGCTCACCGGCCCAGACATAGTGCGCACCCAAGGAAGTATCCCATTCACGGAGCTGATCGGCATGAGGCCCCTGCTCGTCCAAAAGTTCGACGGTTCCCAGTGCAGCATCGAGTCGAAGATCCAGATAGTCGGTACGGCTTCGATAGTACTGAAGAGCGGTCCCTGCCTGAAAATGACTTGCCGTCTTCTTCCCCGGATCGGTATCGGTCGGTGCACCGGCCGGAAGAATCAGATGGTTGAAATCACTGAGCCCGCCCAGCCAGACTTCCAGCAGAGTACGTTCGCTCGCCCGACCGGTATAGCCACCCCGAAAATCAAATTGCCGAAAAGAGCTCGCTTGATCCAGATGCCCGTTTCCGGAGAGATAATCCATCTCGGCAGTCAAATATTGCTGATCTGACACCTCTTCCGAGATCCAGAGGTCTGCCGATGGAGAAAGATAGGAGCCGGCACCCAGGCGAGCATAGCCGCGACGGGAAGAAGTGTACGGGAAAAATGTGTAGTCCGGTGCATCGGGTCGTCCAAGCTCGCCGACCGGAAGTTGTGCAGCCCTCTCTTCACGGTCCTCCATATAGGGTGTACGGTCCGGATCCGTCTGGAAGACACGAGAACCGGGCGTAAAACCGAGGATGGGTTGACGATCCAGCCCCGGAAACCGGGCACTGTATTGACTGCGGATCTCGATATCCTGCGGGTCAATCTCCGGCAGCAGGGCGTCTTCTCCTCCCTGAGTCTCCTGGGCCGCCAACGGCGCGCTCCAGAGAAGGATCATCAATAAAAAGAAGCCTCTCAAGAATTGGTTTGGATGCATGGGGCGGTTGCTCGGCATGGTTCTATTGTCGGGAATGTATGAAATTTTCAATTGCATTGACACGACGGGACGAACATCCGGAGCGGGATTTTCACCCTTCATCACCGGCTCCCGTCACTTACTCGACCGGTAATCGTTCCAGGCTCCAACGCTTGTCTGCCCAAAGGGAGATTGCCCCCACCAGAAAGACTCCAATCGCTGTGGATGCGTGGGTGACCGTTGCATAGAGCAGACCGGTCGAAAGCGGCACTCCATAAAAAATCCAGAGACTTTGCTGTACCAACAGATGGTAACTCCCGACCCCTCCGGGAGTCGGGATGGCAACCCCCAGTGTAGACACCAGGGTCAACATCCACGCCTCCCGAATTCCGAGATCGTACCGATCCGGAAGATCCAACATGAAGAGTGGCCAATAACTCATAAGCAGATATCCACCCCATATGAGTCCCGTTGTCAATATAAAACGCGGCCAGTTCCGCACGTCCCGAAGTGCCAGCAAACCATCGCCCACATCCCGTATCCATCGTCCCAACCGATCCAGCCGGGACCCGTGAGCGGGTCGCCAGGAACGTGCAATCCACCACCCGGCCAACACCAATATCAAAACGGTACCCAGACCTGCAAAAAACAACGGGGAGATCTCCGTGGGCAACTCCCACCCCAGTAACGACCGAAGTTCACGCCACTCGCCATCAAGCATCGGAAGTGTGACAAGAAGCAGGAGAACGATCGTACCCACATCGACCCCGCGTTCCAACAGTACCGTTCCCAATAATCGGCTCCCCCGTTGTCCGCTCTGGCTGGCCACATAATACGGACGAGCCACTTCTCCGGATCTTGGAATCAAGTAGTGTGTCATGTAGCCGGTCATCACTCCAGCCATCAGGGTATGAAGTGGTACGTGTACCGGCAAGAGCAAGTTCCAGCGTATCGCTCGAAAAAAATGACTCAAGAAGAGTACGAGAAGAAAAGGAGTCACCCACCAGACAGAGAGTTCGCCAGCCTCTTGGACCATCTCCCGGACCGACGTACCGGCGAAAGCCAGCCAGAGCAGACCGACGGTAACCAGCAGCGGAGGAAACCAGTGCCAGAGCCGTGACAGTCGATCCATCGGCCTACTCTCTGAGATCGATTCGCTCTACGTCTCCGGGGAGATCCAGTTCGAACATCGTGGAATCCGTCGTCGCATAGCGTCCCCCTTCGAACCGGGTGGTCAAGAGGTTGTCGGCCTGATCCACTGCCCGGATCTCAATTGGGACCCCCTCGGGGGTCAGTGTAATCTCCACTTCGTGAAAAAGTTCAAATGGATCGTCGGTTGTCAGGCGGATGGAGATGCCGGTACCCCGTTCCTCCTCCGAGACCTCGTACGCCTCCTCTACGCCCTGCAGCATCCGGGAGGGTGCAAAATCGTCTTCCTCTTCAATATAGGTGTTGATCAACAATCGGTTTCGAACGGCATCGTAGATCCGGGAGATCTCGCCATCCACGATCATGGTCTGCCGGTCATCTTCTACCCGGTACGCATCTTGAGCGATCCAGATCTCCCCCTCGGACCGATTCTCTTCTCCGGTATAGGAGTCCTGGTAGGTGTGTATAAAATTGGCTGCCAACATTTCACCATCGGAAAAACGCTCCTGAAGGCTATCAAAGTGCGGTGTTTGTGCTTCGGCAATAGAGACAAACCCCACGAGAAACAGGACCATCCACGCGGTCATCTGTCGCCGTCTCTGTTGGTTATGAACGTATTCCCAATTCATCAATGATCTCCTCCAGCTGCTCTTCGGTTTCGATCAACACATCCCGGGCCGAACTCCCTTGATAGGCACCCACGATGCCCGCATTGAAGAGTTGGTCAATTATTCGTCCGGCACGATTGTATCCGATTTTCAATTTCCGCTGCAGAAGAGAGACCGACCCCTGTTGGTGAAGAATCACCACTTTGGCCGCAGCAGTAAAGAGCTCGTCGATTTCGTCGAGCGGGTCCGGGATTCCTCCTGCCTCCTCTTGTACGACCGGAAGATGAAAAGGTTGCTTGTACCCTTTCTGATCTCCGATGAATGTGGCGATTCGCTCCACTTCCTCTGTCGAAACAAACGCATTCTGAATTCGCGTCATCCCGCCTCCATTGGTATAGAGCATATCTCCGCGTCCCACCAGTTGATCTGCACCCCCCGTATCCAGAATGGTTCTGGAATCTACTTTGGAGGCAACCTGATAGGCAATGCGCGCCGGGAAGTTGGCCTTGATCGTACCGGTTATCACATTGACCGACGGTCGTTGGGTTGCGACCACCAGATGAATCCCGATGGCACGTGCCAGCTGTGCCAGTCGGGCGATCGGTTCTTCGATCTGCTTGCCGGCGGTCATCATCAGATCGGCCAGCTCGTCTATAATGACCACAATATACGGGAGATGGCGGTGGCCCAACTCTTCGTCCAGTTCCCCCGCTTTGTCCTAATTCGTTGTAAACCATAAATTTT
>JBNJFK010000057.1:3077-11175 GCA_051746765.1 Bacteroidota bacterium | reverse complement strand
ACCATTTCGACAGCTGAGCATACGTGCGGCATGCTGCTCGCTCTCTCCCGCAATATCCCGCAGGCGGTTGCAACCGTCAAAGGTGGCGGTTGGGACCGGAAGAAGTTCATGGGAACCGAAGTCCACGGGAAAAAACTGGGGATCGTCGGTCTCGGGAAGATCGGTTCGGAAGTCGCCAAACGAATGCAGGTATTCGGCATGGAAGTTTATGCTTTCGACCCGTTTGCGACACGCGAACACGCAGAAGATCTAAATGTGGAACTTCTGGAGCTGGATGACCTGCTTGGAAAGGTCGATTACCTGACGGTTCACACACCGCTTACCGAAAAGACCAAGGGGCTCATCTCGAAGAAGAGCGCCTCCAAAATCAAGAAGGGAATGCGCCTGGTCAACTGTGCGCGGGGAGGCATCTTCGAAGAAGAGGATCTGGTGTCCCTGCTGGAGGATGGTACGCTGATGGGGGTTGCGCTTGACGTCTACAGCCAGGAGCCTCCAAGCGACGAGCTTTACAAAACCCTGAGCCACCCGAACATCATCTGCACACCCCACCTGGGTGCATCTACAGAAGAGGCACAGGAGAAGGTAGCCGAACAGATCGCCGAGCAGATGGCCGACGCCCTCGAAAAGAAGAACTTCAAGGGCAGCCTGAACAGCAAGTCGATCTCGCTGCTCACCAACAAGGAGGTCCAACCCTATCTGGAGCTGGCCGAGAAGCTGGGGCGCGTCGTCAGCCAGGTAAAACCGGCCAATGCCAACAACTTCGAATTCGAATACATCGGCGACGGTGCCCGGTTCTCGGACGTCCTCACCGATGCGATCCTCAAGGGCATGCTCACCGAGTATGTGAGTGAAACGGTCAACCTGATCAACGCCCGACACTTTGCAGAAGATCGTGGATTCAAATTCAAGGAGATTACACAGTCCGACGACAGTATGTACAAGGATCTGATTACGATCCGCCTGGGTGACAAGGCACCCTACCGGGAGATTTCGGCAGCCGTCTTCGGCCCCGGAGACTACCGGATTGTGGAAATCGACAACTACGGCATCGAACTTCAGCTGGAAGGAGACATCCTGCTTCTGAAGAACGTAGACCGGCCGGGTATGCTGGCTGCTGTTGCCGGTGCTCTGGCCAAACAGGAGATCAACATCGGAGCTTTGAGCCTGGGACGCGCAGGCAAGGGAAGTCAGGCGATCACAGCGTTCATCGTGGACAAGAAGCTGGACGAGAAGGAGCTTCAGCCGGTTCTCGAACTGGACGGCGTAGAAGAGGTGCGATACATCTCTCTCTCCTGAACCACTCCGAATTTCCGGTCACGGCGAGTCCGTGAAACCGGATCATCGATCCATCGACCAAAGGGGGCGACCGTCAGTCTGCCCCCTTTTTTTATGCATTTTTGTTGCAGTGCGCTCCGAAATGAAGGGAATGAAGGGTGGGACTCCTGCCGGCCCCCGGTCAATCCGGTTCGGCCCGTCCCTCTTCACGTTTCGACCCTACGCTTTCCGTCCGGTTCGAATCCACCATGAGAGATTCCCGACCAGGATCACCACCAGCCCCCCGGCCAGAGTGTAGAGCGGCCACGCAAGCGTAATTCCCGAGCCCGGAAGCAGATCCTGCAGTGCGCCTTCGACCATGAAGAGTAACGAAATCAGACCGCAGAAAAACCCGATCATGGCGTCCGTCTTGTCCGGTTTGGTAAAGAGAAGCCCCAGCAGGAAAGCGCCCAACAATCCACCATAGGTGTAGGAAGCGATCCCGAGTCCCAGTTCGACGACCGCCGGCCGATCCCCGCCACTCAGTTGCAGCCAGGCGAAGAAGAGTGCCGACGATGTGAGAACCACACCCCAGAAGATGGTGGTCATGCGGGAGATGAAGAGTTCCCGATCGGGATCCCACGCCTGCCCGAACCTCGGTTTCAGAATGTCGAATGTGAGAGCCGATGCCAATGCATTCAGAGAGGAGCTCAGCGTACTCATGGCAGCCGCGATCAGGGCAGCGATAATCAAGCCTGCCATCCCGGACGGAATCTCCTCGACGATGAAGAGCGCGAAAATTTCGTCCACGGTCTGTAGCCCGAGCGCTTCAAAACTGGCCCCTTCGTAAAAGAGAAAGAGCATAAGTCCGACACCGAGGAAGAAGAAAAACTGAATCGCAGTCACGATCCCGCTCCAGACCACCGCTTTCCGTGCATCGGTCAGACTCCGGGTCGTCAAGAGCCGCTGTACAACCAGTTGGTCGGTTCCGTGCGATGCAACCGAGAAGACCGCTCCACCAAAGACGGCCACCCAGAAAACATAGGGATCGGCCAGAATCTCGCCGAACGACATGCCACTGCCGAAATTGACCATCTGCAGCTTTCCTTCCGACCGAATCAGCTCCCATCCATCTGCCAGTGAAATCGGCAGATCTCCCAACATGACAAACGCTGCGAAGAGTCCTCCACCGATATAGACGGTCATCTGTACAACATCCATCCAAATGACTGCCTTGATTCCACCCAGAAAAGTGTAGACCAGAGTGATCGACGAGATGAGTCCGATCGCCAACGCATAGAGCTGCAGATCCGTCCATTCGGGCATGGCTCCAGCCAGGCGAAGAATGATTGCAAGCGGAATGGCTGTTGCGAAGAGCCGAACCCCGTCGGCCAGCACACGCGTAACGATAAAGGTGTAGCTGGTCGCGCTCCGCATCCCCTGACCGAAACGTTGACCGAGATACTCATAGGCCGTCGTCAGTTCTCCTTTGATATAGGCGGGCAGGAAGAAGATGGCTACCAACGAACGACCCAAAATGTATCCAATGGTCAACTGCATGAAGAGCAGGGACCCACCGTAGGCGACGGCCGGAACACTGATGAAGGTAAGCGTGCTGGTTTCGGTAGCCACAACGGAGAAAAGAACGGCCCACCAGGGCATGTCTCGACCTCCGAGAAAATAGTCTTTGGTCGTTCGTTGACGACCTGCAGAGAGAATACCAAATACTGCGACCGCAACCAGATAGATAACAACTACCAGATAGTCGAGTGTTGTAAATCCCACAACCGTACCCGTTAAATTAGATTGATCGATACCGTATCCCGCGGGCGTTCAACACCCTCGGGAAATGTATCAGCTCGACGGGTGGTCTGCAAGATCGTTTCTCAAGGCCTGAAGTGCGCGACCACGATGGCTGATCCGGTTCTTCTCTTCGGGCAATAGTTCTGCAAAACTGCGCTCTTCCCCCTCGGGGCGAAAGACCGGATCGTATCCGAATCCTCCCTCTCCTGTGGGTTCGTGAAGGATGCTCCCCCGACAGATCCCTTCGTAGGTTCGTTCATCACTGCCGTTTACGCGGGCGATGACCGTACGAAAGCGGGCCGCCCTGTTCTGCATGCCCTCCATCTCCCGAAGTAGTTTGGAGACGTTCCTCCGGTCGTTCGCTTTATTGCCTGCATACCGGGCCGAATAGACTCCCGGTGCACCATCGAGTGCGTCCACCTCGAGTCCGGTATCGTCGGCCAGAACGGGCCATCCGGATCGGTCGTGCCAGTAGCGTGCCTTTTTGAGGGCATTCCCCTCCAACGTCTCTTGATCCTCTTCGACCTGACCATCCAGGTTCAGATCGGCCAGCGTTCGAACCTCGACACCAATCGGCTCGACGATCTCCCGGAGTTCCCGGGCTTTGTGGGGGTTGGCAGACGCAATGAGCCACTGACCGGGGGCAGGTTCCGGAATATTGTCGCAACTCATTCGACCTCCGGAATGTCGCTCAGCTCCCGGAAATCGTGGTATCTGCTGTAGATTTCGTCTTCGGTCAGGTTCTTGAACCGTTCGGGACCGAACGCTTCGACACAAAAACTCGCCATCACCGATCCGACGATCACCGCGCGACGAAGATTCATCGGTGAAAGATCGTCTGTATAGCTGAGCCATCCGAGCATGCCGCCCATAAAACTGTCCCCGGCACCGGTCGGATCCACAATATCGAGCACCGGAAAAGCCGGAGCAGAAAAGATTCCGCTCTCTGTAAAGAGCAGGGCACCATGCTCTCCCTTCTTGATGATCAGGTGGCTCGGGCCCATCGCCCGAATCGTCTCCGCTGCCCGAATCAGGTTGGGTTCATTGGCGAGCTCCCGCGCTTCAGAGTCGTTGATCACCAGGAGGTGAACCTTGGAAAGGGTCTCTTTCAGATCCTCGAGTGCGCCTTCTATCCAGAAGTTCATCGTGTCCAGAACTGTGAGCTTGGGGTCCCGAACCTGTTCCAAAACGTGCGTTTGCAACGCTGGAGCAATGTTTCCGAGCGCAAGATATGGAGTTGATCGCCACACCTCGGGGATCACCGGATCGAATGATTCAAATACGTTGAGCCGCGTCTCCAGGGTATCCCGATTGTTCAAATCGTAGTGATACTTCCCTCGCCAGAAGAACGTCTCCCCGCTTTCGTCGTGTTGCAACCCTTCCAGATCGATCTTTCTCTCCTTGAGAAGCTCCAGATCCTCGTCGGCAAAGTCGTTGCCAACCACGCCGGTCAGTCGCACATTGTCGATGAAGAACGAGGAGGTGATCGAGATATAGGTGGCCGAACCGCCCAGTACCCGATCCCGTTTTCCGAACGGGGTTTCAATTCCGTCATACGCTACAGATCCAACCACCAATAGACTCATATACTCGACTCTTCTTGTTCAGCTCCAGGTTTTACTTCTTCGAGCCGGTCTCTCCGGCCCGGTCTCGTCAAAGGTCCAGTGCCAAAGCAGCCATCAACGGTGCACCCGTCAGAAAACAGCGTTCATCCACGTTGTAACGAGGATGATGCCAGCTCCAGGTAGACCCGGACTCTTCACTTCCCGAACCGAGAAGATAGAAGGTTCCGGGGATATGCTGCTGATAGAAGGCAAAATCTTCTCCGGCCATAATCGGGCGTTCCATCTCGATCACGGCCTCCTCTCCGAGCAGACGTCGGGCAGTGTCGGTTACCCTGGTCGTCAGCTCTTCGTCATTGACCACAGCCGGATACCCCTCCTTGAAGAGAAATTTGGCCTCTCCTCCGGAGCCGTGAGCCACGCCGTCCACGATCGCCTGTATCCGGTCGCGAATCGTATGGGCGATCTCCCCGTCAAAGGTGCGAACCGTCCCCTCCAGTCGTGCTTTTCCGGGGATTACATTGTAGGTGGTCCCCCCCTCGATCTTGCCAACGGTCAGTACGGCCGGTTCTGTCGGATCCATGTTCCGGCTCACAATCGTCTGCAACTTCAGAACCGTTTCGGCCGCCATGACCACCGGGTCAACCGTCTGATGCGGGCTGGCGGCATGCCCCCCTTTGCCAATCAGTTCAATTTCGAACTCGTCCGGACGAGCCATCATCGGCCCCGACCGGGTGGCTATCGTACCTGGCGGATAAGCGGGCGAACTGTGGAGTCCCACCACCCGCTCGACGTTCCACCGGTCGAGAAAGCCGGTCTCGCAGAGCAGACGGCCACCGCCGGGCAACTTCTCCTCGGCCGGCTGAAAAATAAGGATGACCGTCCCCTCCAACTCCTCGCGATGGTCTGCCAACAGACGAGCGGCTCCAAGCATGTTGGCCGTATGTGCATCGTGCCCGCAGCAGTGAGCTGCGCCAGGTTTTTGCGAGAGAAACTCCTGTTTGTGCTCCCCCTCTTCCTGCATCGCCAGAGCGTCGATATCGGCCCGCAATGCGATCACCCTCGACTCGGGATTCTTCCCCTTCACGATGCCCAGACATCCGGTCTCCAGTGGACGCTCCGTCTCGATCTCCAACTCCTCCAGTTTCTCGAGAATGAACCGGGTCGTCTCGTGCTCGTGATAACTCACCTCCGGATGACGGTGCAGGTGGCGACGAATCTCGATCATCCAGTCATGAATCGACTCGGCCTCTTTTTTCAACTGATCCAGTGTCACACTCATACTCTCCTCGTTTCTGATCGGCTTTTGCCCGACTGACCCACGGGTCGAACCGGACGTCTCCGATATTCACTCTCATCCGTCTCAAGATACAAAAATCACGGGCCGATTCTGATCAGAGACCCCGGAATACGACACTCCGATCGATTGCCCGCCCTTGATTTCCCTACAGGAATCGGCTACACTTGATTCGCATCCATCAACCCGACTCATCCATGACGACCCGTACCGACCTCCACCTCTGCAATGACGGATCCCACACCCTCTATTCGGAGCAGTTTCAGCAGCATTATCACAATCCGAATGGCGCTATTGCCGAAAGTCGTCACAACTTTTTCGATGTCCCCGGATGGCTTGATCGGGTCGAACCGGGAGAACCGGTCCACCTCTTCGAAATGGGATTTGGAACCGGGCTCAACCTGCTCCTTCTCATGGAATACCTTCAGTCCCGCAAGCCCGGTCTGACCATCACCTATCATACCGTGGAGGCGTACCCGATTCCGGTTCAACAAGCCGTTCAACTGAACTATCCGAAGTTTTTAAAGCTGCCCAATACAGCAGAACTACTGGCCTGCATCTTCCGTGACACCTCGTCCGGCCTGCACCGAAAACCTCTCTCCCACGGCGTCACCCTTGAGCTCTTTGTCGGACCGTTTGCAAAGTTCCCGACACCGAAAGCTCCCATGGACGTCCATCTATTCGACCCCTTCTCGCCCGAGGTCAATCCCGATCTCTGGCGTCCGGATGTATTTGAAACACTCGCCTCCTGGTCCTCGCCCGATGCTCTTCTCGCTACCTACGGGGCGGCTTCCTCTGCTCGTGCAGCGATGGCTGTCGGAGGATGGTTCCTGGCGCGGGCGCAGGGAGCTCTCGGAAAACGGGAAATGACCCTGGCCTCTCTGGATCCGAACCGGCTCGCCCCCTGGAAACGAATCAACGAAGAGCGATTGCGCGAGCGTTATCGGACAGGCGATTTCAGCTGATCGAGCAGACGGCCCAGAAATTTGCTCCCGTACACCTGCCGGATGTGGCCCATGTCTGCAAGAACCATGAACTCCTTCTGACTCCGGGAGAATGCGACGTTGAGCAGTCGCATCACACTCATTCCGTTCTTCTGTTCGTCGAGCGGTCGCACCGAGTAGTGACGAACCCGACCGTTCTGCCACTCGCCGCTCATCACCAGATCAAAGATGATGTAGGGCTTCTCCCTTCCCTGAAAGGTGTGAATGGTGCCGATCTCCACATCCCGAATCCCCTCGTCCCATAGCGCCGACCGGACGGAATAGACACTGCTTCGAAACGGAACCATGACCCCGATTGAATCGGGAGAGATCCCGCGCCGGAGCATATTTCCGACCAACCGAACGAGTACTTTTTCGTGGACCTGATTGACCGGTTTGAATCCTCGCTCTCCGGAAGGTTGTACGACAGAGGGACGGTATTTGGAGGTGTCGATCAGGTGCCAGGGGGGGCGTGAATCCTCTCCGGAACCCTCCGCCTCCGGGAGTGCTCTTTCTGACCCGTCCTCAATTTCTGTATCCAGCACCTCCGACTCTGCGTCCAACTCTTCCACCTCTACACTTTTGAGCCGCCCCTGATAGAAGACATTACTGACAATGCGGGCGAGACCGGGCGTCATCCGGTATTGTGTATCGAAAAAGGCGGTTTCGTCGGGATGGCTGTCGTGCCAGTCAAACAGTTCGTCCGGCGTTTCGGAGTTGGCCACGGTCGTGAATATATCCCGTTCCAACATTTCAACCGCTTCCGGTTTCTCGCTAATGGCAATCGGGGGAAGCTGCATCGGATCCCCCACCACAACACGGTGCCAACGGGCTCGCGAGGCGAGTGCCATGAGCCAGGGCAGGCCCGCCATCGAGCCCTCGTCAATGACCACAGCATCAAACTCCAACTGGTAGAAGAGCTCCGATGTACAAACTTTGGCCAGTGTTGTGGCGACCAGGTGGCAGCGGCGCAGACGAGATCGCTCGTTGATTTGAAGGTGGGAAGCGACCGTCTCCTCAAGCTCCTCACGCCCACCGAGCGTCTCGATCTTCTCCTGAACCATCTCCAGCTGAGTCCGGTCCTTTCCCGACAGACTCTTCCCGTCCCGCTTGAGACGCTCCTCCCTGGAGGACAAATCCTTCTCCCGATCCAGCCAGGAAACCCAGTCCGACGCCTCCTCGCGTCGTCTATCCAGAAG
>JBNJFK010000057.1:0-3067 GCA_051746765.1 Bacteroidota bacterium | reverse complement strand
GGGGAGCCAGACGCTCGGCCTCCAGCGCCAGTTCGCCGAAACGGGTGATCCGGTCCGCAGGAGGAGAAAATCCGATGGTGTCCAGCGCCTGGAGTGTGCTCAGAAGTCCGACATCCACAGACCGGTTGGTATTGGAGGCGAAAAGGACCCGCTTTCGCTGCTTCAGAAAATTGGCGACAATATAGCCGAGAGTGGCGGTCTTCCCGGTTCCGGGCGGCCCCCAGATGTAGAGGGTTCGGCATCGCATCGCTTTCCGGATGGCTGCCTGTTGAGACTCGTTCCGCTGTCCGTCATCCTCAATCTCTTCGGGGCCCGGCAACGGCTCACCCTCCGGTTCGAACAGGGCGCGAATTCGCTTGTGCTCCTCTCCTTCGGCATCGGCCAGTCGTTCCAGCTCGCGAAGGGTGCGCTGCAAAACAAAATCGTTCTCCCACTCCACCGGCAGATCGTCCAGATCTCCGGACAGGACCTCGTCGGTCCGAAGGATCAATTCCCCTTTTTCATACTCCAGCGGTACTGCAGTGCGCTCTTTTTCGCCGACTCGAATACGCAACTCCTCGGCAAACCGAATCGAGGGTTGCGAACATTGAAAACGGTAGTCGTGCTCCCCCTTCTCCCCTGTCGGCCCCACCAACTCTCCACCACTCAGACGATCGGTCGCCGGAAACTCCCGGACCGCATCAATCTCTGCTTTCAAAGCCCGAATGCCTTTCTCGATCCAGGTCTCAACATCGGTTTTGGTCGTCTGCTCTGCCATTACTGATCCCACAATTCCGATCGAATCAACTCGGCACTCTTGACCGAGAGAATGTAGTCCAATTTCAGTCTCCGCTTCTCGGGGATCTGCTGCTCCACCAGTCGGGCACACGCGTCCGTATAGAGAATCAAGTCTGTATCACGCACAAAAAGCGGGAGCGAACGTCCGTAAGCCGACCCTGCCAGGAATGAACCTTCGTACTGCGTGGCCGATTTCAAGTCACCGATCAGCTTGGGCAGGCTCTCGTCATCTCCCGCGACCAATCCAATCGTCTCCAGTGCCGCCCGATCGATAATGGAGAGTAGTAGATCGGGATCGAACGTATAGATTACCGGCAGAATCTTTTGCGTCTCGGATGCCCGGCGAAAGTGTGCCGTCAGGTGGATCGGAACAAACAGCGCATCCACCTTGAGCATCTCGTGCTTGTTCTGATAGTGAAGCGCACGGCTTCGTACCCCCACCTGCCGATGAATCGCCTCCGATACCATCCGGGCCAGCTCTTCGGTTTCTCCCACCGACGCAGAGCTCTGGATCCGGTCGGGCCACTCCATGTAGTTGATCTGTTCGTCAAAGAGCGCCTCCACTTCCCGTTCGTCCAGTCCGTAGCTGATCAACTCTTCGAGTAGCTGTTTCATCTTTTCGGCGCCGGTTTCCAATCGCTCCGACTTGTCCAATCCGCTGTTCTGACGGATTACCTCGAATCCGCGCCCGGTACGAGCCCGGACCATCCCCTCCTCCTCGAGCTTGTGATACGCCTTGCGTACCGTATGAAAGCTCGCCTCCAGCTGCCGGCCCAGATCCCGGGTAGAGGGGAGCAGCTCCCCCACCTGAAACTGTTTGGTGGTGATCATGAGCCGGATTCGATCCGCGATATGGTTGGCCGAGTGTTTCATGGGTTCAGATCGCATAATCGCAGGCAATTCGACTACTCGACCGTGACCGCCTTCGCAAGATTTCTGGGTTGATCCACATCCGTTCCCTTGGCCACGGCCACGTAGTAGGCCAGTAGTTGAACCGGAAGGGCGTACAAGATGGGCGAAACATACAGAGGACAATCTCCAAGTACCACCGTCCAGGTTGCACTCCCCTCCATTCGTTTGGCTCCGGCTTCATCGGTAATCAGAAGCACACGGGCCCCACGTGCCACCGTCTCCTGCAGGTTGGACGCCACCTTGTCAAAGAGGGGATCCTTGCCGGGAGCCGTGACCACGACCGGCATCTGCTCGTCAATCAATGCGATGGGGCCGTGCTTCAATTCACCGGCAGCATACCCTTCTGCATGGATGTAGGAGATCTCTTTCAATTTCAGTGCTCCCTCCAATGCGATGGGATAGAGCGAACCACGGCCGAGATAGAGAATGTCACTATACTCGTGCAACTCGCGGGCAATCTGTTCGATCGAGTCCGTACTCG
Source organism: Bacteroidota bacterium (assembly GCA_051746765.1). GTDB lineage: Bacteria > Bacteroidota > Rhodothermia > Balneolales > Balneolaceae > JBBEBE01. The sequence continues at coordinate 897 of JBNJFK010000057.1, read as the reverse complement.
CCTGAATCACGTCGGCGGCCAATTTCGGAATGTGGCGCAACGCTTCGGAGAGTTCGGCCTCTCTGGCCGAATCCAACACACCCCGTCGTACCCCCAGGGCAAGGGCGAGACACGCCAGGGTCGTAAGTTGGGTGGTAAACGCCTTGGTCGAAGCGACGCCGATCTCCGGGCCGGCCAGCGTCCGAAGTACGACGTCTGACTCACGCTCAATGGTCGATTCAATGGTGTTCACGATGGAGAGGATGGGTTGGCCTTCTTCTCGACAGTAGCGCAACGCCTCCAGTGTGTCCAGTGTCTCACCGGATTGGGAGACAAACAGACTCGCCCCGTCCTTCGGAAGGATGGCTCCCCGATATCGAAATTCCGATGCAATATCCACGTCACAGGGAATACCGGCGATCTGTTCCATCCAGTAGCGCGCCACCATGCAGCTGTAATAGGCGGTACCACACGCCACCATGGTAATCCGGCTGGCAGAAACAAGTGGAGCCATCACCTCTTCGGGCAGTGCGACGCGTCCGGTTGTGGGATTCACAAAGCTGTTCAGTGTATCTCCGATCACGGCCGGCTGCTCATGAATCTCCTTGAGCATGTAGTGACGATACCCTCCTTTCCCTGTCGTTACACCGGATTGTGCCGTCATTCGGACCGGTCGTTCCACCTGCGATCCGTCGGGGGACTCTACCCGGAGCGTCTCGCGACTCAAGATCACACGATCTCCGTCCTCCAAAAAACAGACCTGTCGTGTCAAATGGGCGAGTGCATAGGAGTCCGATGCAAGGTACATCTCTCCATCGCCCAACCCGACGGCAAGCGGAGTTCCCTGCCGCACACCGATCAAGAGGTCCGACTCTCCGGCAAACATCAAGACGAGGGCAAAGGCTCCTTCGAGCCGGT
>JBNJFK010000056.1:0-11450 GCA_051746765.1 Bacteroidota bacterium | reverse complement strand
GGTGACTACTTCCAACAATCCCATGTCGGCAGGGGAGCTGCATATGCAGATTATAATCGTGACGGCAGACTTGACCTGTTCATCGTAAATCATGACGGTCCCGGTATCTTGCTGGAAAACAGAACCGAATCCGGGAACCGATGGATTCAGATCCGTCTGATCGGAAAGAAGAGTAACCGTTCCGCGATCGGTGCAACCCTTCGGCTCGAAACAGATCAAGGCATACAAATCCGGAAGGTAGGTGTACAACCCTCGTACCTTTCGCAATCCACGTTGGTCCAACATTTTGGATTGGGAACAGACGCCAATATAGAGCTCCTGACGATCGTATGGCCTTCAGGACGGATTGAAGAAATTACAGGTCTTCCCGTAAACGGACTCGTCACAATCACCGAAGGTGAGGGAATCCATCCATGATCACTCGATTTCATATCGGATCCGCAATGGTTGTACTGCTGCTCTATCTGGGGGTCGCAATCTGGAAGTACCACCCTCTGAATATGACTGGTGAGCTTTCCACACACTCTACCGGAAAGAACTTCTCTCCTGATCCATTTTGGACTCATTTCAATCGAGCAAACGAATTTCTAAGAGAAGGAAACTACGATATGGCTTCGGCCGAATATGACCAAGCGCTGGAGATCAACAGCATGCATAAGGATGCCCTCTATTATGCGGGAAGTGCCCACCTGATGAAGCGATCCTTTCCAGAGGCACTAGATCGCTGGGAACGCTTGCGACGATTGGAACCCAATGCACCACGAACACAGTTGCAGCTTGGTACTCTTCACTCATGTATGGACCCAAAAAATTCGCATCTCGATTTCGGAGTGGCAGAAACATTCATTGAAAGTGCATGGTCATTAAATAGAGAAGAGACCGGAGCACCGCTGCTACTTGCCAAAATCTCGTTGTTGGAAGGTGATACTAGCCGAGTCCGTTCACTATTAGACAACATTCTCTCTACCGACTCTTCCAACAGTGAAGCCCGGTTTATCTCGGCATTTGTCGAATGGACATCCGGTCGCACAGATCGCGCGCGGCAACAGTTGAACCGTGCCATATTGCACCAACGTGAACTGGACAACCGTATTCTTGAGGGTGAAGGGAATACCGAATCCGGAGCGAGAGCGATGCTTTCCGAAGATCGATTCTGCGACAAGACGGAACCGTTGATCCGGTCGCTTCTCCATAACTCCGCTCGAATGGATTCCCTTTTTGTTATCTTTGAAGAGCAGATGGATTTGTGGAGAGACGAACTTGATCTTCGGAATTCTACAACGGATCCATTTCGAAACTGACGGACGGGCTCACTCTCCAATCACGTGTTTTCCATGTCGAATGAACATTCCAAATCTTCTTCACTGAAACGAACCGTTCTGGAGTGGATAGGGATCGCCCTTCTTCTCGGTTTCCTCTACGCAAGCGGGCTCCACAAACCCATTGTCTCAAGCCTGCAGAGAGTCCTGCTCACGACCGGCCTGTTTGATGCTCGAGTGGGCAACATCTCGGAAATCGACGGACCGTATCTGCAGAACCGGGATTACCTCTTTGCCATGGAAAGCCCCTCCGGTGGACAAGAAAGCTTGAACACGTATCGAGGCGACGTCACCTTTGTCAACATCTGGGCCTCCTGGTGTCCTCCTTGTGTTGCAGAGATGCCAACCATTCAAGCCCTGAAAGACGAACTAGAGGGAGTTGACGGAGTCCGGTTCATCCTCCTCTCTGTCGATCAAAATCCCGACGATGCTCTGGAGTTCATGGAGAAATATGAATTTGAACTACCGGTCCGGTTCCCGGCATCCAGAATTCCGGACGCAATTCACAGCACGGTTCTCCCCACAACGTTTGTGATCGCACCAGACGGCCAAGTTGTCTACAAAAAAGAGGGCATGGCAGACTACAGCTCATCGACTTTCCGGGAGTGGCTTTTAAACCTCCGTGATTCAGAAAATGCCCGACTTTTATCAGACGGGCATACGATCACTTCGCAGCTCAAAATGATACCGAGACAGTAGAACTGTGATGGAGCTGTAATCGTTTCCCTCTCCAAATCACGTTCTGGCATTCCTGTCCGCACTTGACTATTCTGCCCAATCACCGTTTGACTACCACCTTCAGGCCGGAACTCTTGTGAATACGGTTTCTCCATTCGTTCTCTGGACACTTCTGCTGGTCACACCGATCGTTTGGGTTGCTTGCGATACACAAATAGATCCCATTCTCGAATCGGATGACCGATACATCTACTCCCTCCATGGACTCCTGGACGCAACGGCCGACACCCAGTGGGTTCGAGTCATGCCGTTCCGGGAGAACTTCCGACCGGAGAACGAGCCATTGGATGCTTCCGTCACGTTGAAACATCTCGAAAGCGGACAGGAAACGACACTTCGTGACTCTCTCTTCCGGTTTGGCGAATTCGAAGTCTGGAATTTCTGGACGGACGAACCGATGCAACCGGGAGACACCTACCGGCTGGAGGCACACCGGTCCGACGGAAAGTCCAGCGAAACGCTGCTAACCTTCCCCGACCCGTTTCCGCGTCCATTGGTCGAATTGGGAGAAGTGGTTGAAGAGGAACAGGACATCCTGTTCGACCAAATTACCCTGGAGGGCATCGAACAGCCCGCCTATATCTTCCTCTACTTTGAACTGATCATCGACCAACAAGGAATATTCGATGACTATAATGCCTTCGTTGCAGGTGAACGATATTTTCGATTTACCGTAACAGAGGAAGCAGAGCGTACCGCTACACCGGGTAAGTGGCGATTGACCATCGACCGTCGGGCGTTGGAACTTGATTTCGCCTATTATCTCGAATCGATGATGCCGTTTCCACTTACAGCCTCCAACTTGTGGGATTATGTATCTATCGGCCACGGACAGGTCGAGGTGATCGTAGCCGGGCCGGAGTGGGTTCCGTTTGACAACCTTTCACTGGAGGAGATGGAGCTTCCCGACGGCATCTCCAATGTAGACAGAGGCCTGGGATTCGTGGCTGGCGTGTTGAGTACGACGGTCCCTTATGATACCTGTTACCTCCCGAACTCCCGAACGCCAACTCCCTGTCCTGCCGAACCGACCATGCAACCCGCGAGTATCACCAAGGTGGTCTATGATCACTAAACTTTCCGTATATCTTCGCTTTTTTCTGCTCATCACACCGGTACTCTTGATTTCGATCTCCACCGTACATGGACAGACGACGTTCCAGGGCCGCGTACTGGATGAAGAAACGGAGGATCCACTCGAAGGAGCCAATATCCGGCTCCAACTTCCGGACCGGGACCTCTCCAGGGGTGCCGCTACGGATTCCCTTGGGGCCTACCGCATTCAGGGGCTGTCGGAAGGCCGCTATCCGTTTCGCGTTACGTATGTCGGGTATCTTCCGTTGGTTGATACCCTGGTTGTTCAAGAGGGCACTACGCCGATTACTCGTACGATTCAACTTCGACCGGATGACCGCCTTCTGGATGAAGTGGTCGTTTCACTGGATGATTCCGGCATCAACAGCCGGGAGGCTGGTGCACAGCGAATCGGCAGAATTGATATTCAGAGGGTCCCGACACCTGGAGGAAGTGGTGATCTGGCGACCTACCTGCAGGCGATGCCGGGGGTCGTCGCCACCGGTGATCGCGGTGGCCAGCTCTATATCCGGGGAGGTCTTCCGTCACAGAACATGATTCTCATGGACGGAGCACTGGTCTATCAACCATTTCATATCGTCGGATTTTTCTCTGCCTTCCCGGAGGAGCTGGTCGCAGGTGCGGATTTCTACGCCAGCGGGTTTGGCAGTCGATATGTCGGTCGAACCGCCTCGGTGATGGATATTCGCATGCGCGACGGGGATCGGGACCAGATTCACACAACCGCGTCTGCCAGCCCCTATGTCGCCGCCATCACAGCCGAAGGGCCCGTCAAGAAGGGATCCTCTTCCTGGATTGGATCTATTCGGCATTCGCTGATCGAACAGACGAGCGGTGCACTCACCGGGGAACACCAGCCTCTCCACTTCGAGAGCCAATATTTGAAAGTGAGCCAACTCAGCGAAAATGACTCGCGCTGTTTCGCTTTCTGGATGCGAACAAAGGATCGTGGCAAACTCGACTTCAACCGAGATGATCAATTCAGTTGGTCCAACAGGGTATTGGCGGGTCGGTGCCTCTTTTTACCCGAGGATCAAAACGCCATTATGAGTCTGGATGCAGGTATTTCCAGTCTTTCAAACGAAATGGTTCAGCCCGAGGAGAGCGAACTTCATGCAAGTGTACAGCGATTTTATTTGAACTCGACCTACACTCAGTTCATGGGGGATCTTCGGTTCGATTTGGGGATGCACTCCTTCCTGAAATGGATGGATTATGACATTTCAGAACTGATTGAGGGACAGCGAAGCGAGGAGGATGATTTAATGAGTCTGGGCTTTCACGGCGAAGTGGAAATACCGCTCGGCTCCTCCACTTCGATCACGCCGGGTCTGGCTTTGAGCGTCTATCCCAACCGGTATCCGTTGAGTCTCGAACCCAGAATCCGTGCGCAGTGGCGACCCTTCGGAGACGCTCGTCATGAACTCTACGCTGCAGTCGGAATCTACCGGCAAGCCTTGGCTGGTGTGAGCGACTTGAGAGACGCCAGCTCGGTATTTACCGCCTGGATGCTGAGCCCGATCGGTGATCAACAGATGGAGTCCCGTCACCTGTCCATCGGTTGGCGACAACCCCTGGTATACGACTGGAACATCTCTTTTGAAGGGTACGGAAAGCAGATTCTTCGCCAACCAGTCACTGTCTGGAGCTCCATTGCCCGCTTTACCACCGAGCTGGCACTCGCCGATGGCCGAATTTTCGGTGCAGATTTAAGGTTGGAGTGGCGGGGTCGGAGACTCTATGGATTTGTGGGGTACGGGATCTCCTGGGTCGAGTATCAATCTGCCCAGGATCACTTCGGAACATGGTTTGGAGAACCGATTCAACGCTACCACCCACCCCATGATCGCCGGCACCAGATCCAATCGATGGCACGCCTGGATCTCGAATCTGTCACGTTGAATGCGCGCTGGCAACTCGGAAGCGGCTTCCCATTCACTCGTCACATGGGGTTCGACGAGCTGCATTACTTCCACGAAGAACCACCGAATGTACGGAAACAATTCGGATCTACCCGTGTGGTCATGGAACGACCGTATGATGACCGGTTGCCCGCATTCCACCGATTGGATCTCTCTGCGGAGCGTTCGTTCCAATTCCCGTTGGCTGTTTTGACCCTTCAGATCGGAGCCATTAACAGCTACAACCGATCCAACCTCTTTTATTATGACGTTTACACCGGACGTCGGGTAGACCAGATGCCGTTCTCTCCCTATTTCTCCATTCGGCTGGAAACGCAGAGATAAACTTTTTGGGTGCCTTACCCCTACTGAAAAGAAAAACGCCCTCCCGTCATCTCATCGTCTTCTACATGAAATTGACAAGAGAGCGCTTGAATACTTAACCAGGATTGTGAATTCGAATCAGGAAACGAACTGCATGCTCTGTGGATCCCACTTCACAATGCGATCTTCGTAATAACTCAGGTTGCCGGCAAACGTCGGACCGGCTGCCCGCAACCCGAACGTCGCGTCCTGCAGTACCGGTGCCCCGTTCCGGACTGAGTCAAAAAAGTTGACAAAGTGGTCGTATCGCATCCCTTTGTAGTCATCCGGATTTCGATACGTCAACTCGTTCGGCTCCTGGATTTTCGGCTCCTGAGGATACGTTGCATTGTACTCTTCAATGAACTGCTCCCGGACATCTTCCGGAAAGGTCCCGATGGACATGCCCGGAGCTTCCGGCAAGGGATTTCGACGCAATACAAGATCCGACCATCCGATCGAAATATCCCCTTCGGATCCTACGATACGGAAGAGAAATTGACCGCCATCTCCACTGACAAAGTTGGTGCGAAGTGCCAAATTGAAGGCCGGATGTTGGTCGGATTCCGGATAGTCATAGAGTCCGAGATGAATATCCGGCACATCCCGCCCATCTTTCCAGTAGCGCAAACCACCTGTAGAAATGGCACGCGTCGGTCCGTGTGAGCCCGTAATATGGTGAAGCATGGAGAGCATGTGAACGTAGAGATCTCCCGCTTGGCCGGTTCCGTAGTCCCGATAGTTTCTCCAGCGGAAGAATCGCTTGGGGTCCCATGGAAGATCGGTGACGCCACGTTGATAAGTCTCCCAATCGACCGTCTCCGGAGAAGCGTCCGGCGGAATGGAGTACTGCCACGCTCCGAGAGCACTGTGACGGTCGATGATCGCCTCCACAAAATTGATCTCCCCAATCTCTCCGGCATCCACCAATTCTTTCGCTTTTGCACTCAGGAGAGAACTTGTGTACTGGCTTCCCACCTGAAAGACCCTTCCGGTCTCCTCTTGCGCCTGAATTACGCGGTGCCCTTCGTCCACTTTCTGGACCATCGGCTTCTCGCAATAGACATGTTTGCCCGCGTTCATGGCATCCACATTGATTTTCTCGTGCCAATGGTCGGTGGTCGCGTTAATGACCACGTCCACATCGGATCGATCCAGGATTTCGCGATAGTCAGCTGTGGTCTGGATATCCTCTCCCCAGAGCTCTTTGGCCCGACGACGGCGACCTTCGTAAAGATCACATGCGGCTACAATCTCTACGCCACTCACTTCGAGCGCCGTTTGTGTGTCTCCAATCCCCATTCCCCCGGTTCCGATCAATGCAATCCGGATATGATCATTGGCTGCGTATTTTTTCTGGCCCCGGTCAATGAATTTCAGGATTTCTGTGTTGTTCGCTGCCCGGGCTGCCATGGGCACCATAGCCATTCCTGCAGCCGTCGCTCCCATTTTCTTCAAAAACGAGCGTCTGGATCGATCTTCTTTTTTCATCTATCTGGAGTCTGTTTTCGGTTCAGGAGCCCGCGGATCTCTCCGCTTGGAGGCTCGGTTGTTGATATTCTTATCCGCGACCGGAATGCATTGGATGGGTCAGGATTTGGACACAAGTGCCGTCCGTATCAAACCAATGAACCACGGTCGCCTGGTACCACCGTACTCGCGTCCATGTTAACAGACCCGGTCGTCAGAATCCACTCAAATCCAGGTTTCCGGAATTTCCCGATCTCACAACTGACTGGAGGACATATTTCCGGCCACACCCCTTTTGTCGGTCAGCTCAAAGACGATGGAGAGGAGGTACCCCTCTGCCCCCTGGATTCGATCCATCCGGCCATTGAGCTGCTGGACAAGTACCCGGATCAACTGCGATCCCTTGTCACCGGTAAGCAGATCCGGATCCCAGGCACACAAAACGTGAAGGTCGGTCTGCATCACCGCCCCTTCCCGTTGGACCTGAACCCGGGTACAGGTTCCGGACGGGAGCCCGGTTCGAAACAGCGAACTCATCAATTCATTAATCAAAAGTGAATAAGTGAGTGCCTGATTGATATTGATGAGTATCTCGTCAATGTCGTGTTCAATCGCCACTTCTTCCGTCTCCAGATCCTTCTGCACAAACGACAGTATTCCGGGTAAAAATTCGGAAAGCCGAACCCGGTTCAGATCATCGGACTGATACATGATCTCGTGAACAGCGGCCATCGACTTGATTCTGCGTTGGGTCTTCGCCAGCACCTCCCGGGCTTCCGGAGATGTATTGACCGATTGTTCGAGATCCATTAACGCCGACATGACGGCCAGATTATTCTTGACACGGTGATGGACCTCGGCAAACAGTCTCTCTTTCTGACGAATAATGACATCATTCTTTTCATTGAGACTGTTCCGGGCTCGATCAAGTGAGTTGTGACTTCGAACCAGTGTTAACGTCAATGCGAGAATAATGAGAAAACCTACCAACGCAGCACTCTGTGTTCGATGGATTTCGGTTGCAAAGTCACTTTCCGGGATCAAAATGGCATAGAGGAGCTCTTGAGAGGAGAAGATCGAATAGCCCTGAAGCAGTCCCCACCACGTCTCCCCGTCCAGATCCAGCGATACCATCTCTCCAACCTCCCCGGACGTCAGGGAGAGCAGTGCAGGTGATCCAAACTCTTCCGGAGTCGACAAAAGAAGTTCCGGATCAGACTCGTCTGTTATGAAATCAGGCTCTGCAGGAAGTCCGATAATCTCGCGACTGTCCCGGGTCAGAATAAAAATCTGATTGTTATCGGTGATCGAAAGTGCCTGAGAAAAGCGCGTAATATCCCGTAGTGTCAAATCGAGTGCCAACAAAGCGTCCGGGCCGGCGTTCGTTGCCGAGGCCCACCGTATGGCTGCGGTTACACCCAGTTCCTGATTGGTTACAAACCGGTAAGGCTCGGTCCAAAACAGCTCACCCTCCTGCTGTTCCATGGCACCCTGATACCAAGGTCGATCTCGTGGATCCATCGCAAGAGGTTCTTCCCATGATTCGATTTCCGGGATGGATGCTTCGCTTTTCCACTCCCGCCACTGCTCGATTTCTCCCCAGGCATCCACCGAGACCTCCCGAGTCAACCAGGTAGCCCCTTCCGGATTCGGAAGAATGTTCAGCTCATACCCGGTCGTATCTGCCAAACCGACCGACGAAAGTTGGGGGTACCGCTCGATGAGCGGAATGAAATACCGATTCAAATCCGACCGATCCATATTGTTAAACAGACCCAACGAACTCTGTTGCTCGAGTGAGCGCAGCAGTTGGTCGACCGGCATGAAAAACTGATCCAGCTCAGTCTGAACCTGCACCGATGATTGATCGATTATTTGTTCGGCAAAGTGGCGTTTGGTCACTTCCAACTCATAGAGGATATACCCCATGACCAGTATGGAAATCCCGACAAACCCGAACGCCAGGTACTTGGTTAGCTCTCCTGAATGCACGACTCTGACCTCTCGAAATAGTCTCTTGTGAACGACAATTTCAAGATACCCGGGGCGCCGTGCTGTTACATTAAAACGGACCCAATTCGATTAGATGTTTCTAACGTTTATAGCCTACTCCTGAAACAGCTGACGCAACATCGTCTGCTGGCCGGACTTGTCCTTCTGAACCAGCAACGGGATACCGAATGCATAATCGACCATCTTGTCGGTTACATCCTGACGGATAATCCGGCTCAACTTCTTGCTTTTCGATCCGATCACAATCAGATCGGCCTGCTCCCGGATGGCCAAATCGTAGATGACACGAGGGATTTTCCCCTCTTTCAGAAGCGTTAATTCCAATCGAACCTCCTCCGGAATCTCGAACTCCTTCAAAAATTCGCGGGACTTCTTCTCCACATCCCGTTCCAACTCTTCTCTCTCTTCGTCCGAAAACGTATACGGGAAAAATTTCGCTTTGTAGCGATAGACATGTTGAGCCGTCACCCCCTCTGCAGATCCGATCCACCGACACGCCGCATGAACCGCCCGGCCCGATGCCTCCGAGAAATCGACCCCTACCAATGCTCTCTGCAACTGGTACCGACTCGTTTCGGGAACAAAGAGTGTGGAGCAGGCGATATACTTCACGATGCGGCGGGGAAGAATCCCTTCGCCGTCATACCCCACCTTCTTTCCGACCAGCAGAAGATCCGGATCGTGTTTCCGGACGCGCTCAATAATTTGATCGGTTGGATACCCCTCGGCAATTTCCACGCGGGTCTCCAGATCCGTTCCGTCAAACGCTTTCGACACTCTATCTTCCAGCTCGTTGCGCAGAAGAGCTTTCAATTCCTGCAAACTCTCTACCTCCGGATACGCCTCCACCATTTCGCGGGCAACATATCCGGATTGAACCACATGCAGAAACGTGATCAACTTCGGCTCATACGCTTCGCTCAAAAAGTGACTATACCCGATCAGGATCTCATCCATCTGGCTGAGATCCAGACACACCATCCATTCCGAATTTTTCATGACGAACTCCCTTCGCTGTTCTTGATCTGTTTTTCGACGGTATTTTGAACGAGATCCCGATAGGATTCCCGCTCTTTCTTCTCTCTCTTCTCGGTTAGATCCCGATACTCCCGACTCAGCCCTCGTTGCAGACTGTAACACATGACCAGCAAGATCAACACAAACGGGAGCCCGGTACTGATGGCGCCGGCCTGCAACGCTCCGAGCCCGCCACCCAACAGCAACACAGCCGCCACAAGCCCCTCGGTGGTCGCCCAAAAGACGCGCTGCCCCACCGGCGAGTGGAGTTTTCCTCCACTGGTCAGACTGTCAATCACCAGCGACCCGGAGTCCGACGAGGTCACAAAAAAGCTTAATACCAGCACGATCGCCAAAAACGAGGTGAGGGTTGCCAACGGAAACTGATCCAGCAACAGAAAGAGCGATGTGGTCTGATCCGCTTCGACCGCCGCTGCAATTTCGGCCAGCCCGTTGGTCTCCAGAAAGAGGGCGCTACCACCGAACCCGCTCATCCAGAGAAATGTCAAAATGGTCGGGACAATGAGCACACCCAATACAAACTCCTTAACGGTTCGCCCCTTCGAAATCCGTGCGATAAACATCCCCACATACGGAGACCAGGAGATCCACCAGGCCCAATAGAAGACCGTCCAGGAATTCATGAAATCCCCGTCCTCGTAGATCTGGGTCCACGTCGCATACGACGGGAAGTTTTGGATGTAGTGCCCGGTATTCTGAACGAAGGACCCCAGAATGTAGAGCGTTGGGCCCACAATCAGAATGAAGAGCAGAAAGAGACCGGCCAAGCGAATGTTGAACTCACTCAACACTCGTACCCCTTTATCGATCCCCAACACGACCGAGATGGTCGCAATCGCAGTTACACCGGCAATAATTATCACCTGAAGCCACACGGTATTCTCCAATCCAAAAACATACTCGATTCCGGCTCCGGCCTGTGCAGCTCCCAAACCGAGCGACGTCGCCAGTCCGAACAGGGTCGCCAATACGGCGAGAATATCAATGACATCGCCCATCCAACCGTTGATGCGATCCCCGAGAATCGGATAGAAGACCGATCGAAACGACAGCGGCAACTTCCGGTTGAACGCAAAAAACGCAAGTGCCAGAGCGACGATGGCATAGACCGACCACGCATGAATCCCCCAGTGAAGAAAGGTGATTCCCATCGCATCCCGGACTGCATCCGTGGAGCCTGCCTCCGCATGCGGCGGGTAAAGCAAATGCCACATCGGCTCGGCCACGGCAAAAAACATGAGGCCGATCCCCATCCCCGCACTGAACAGCATGGCAAACCAGGCCATGGTCGTAAACTCCGGTTCGGCATCCTGCCCGCCCAGCCGGATCGACCCGAACCTGCTGAACGCGAAGTAGAGGATAAATCCGATACAGAGATTCACCGACAAGACGAAGAGCCAGCTGGCCCAATCCGTAATGCCGACCCGGACCGCATTGAACGCCTCCTCGGCGGCATCGCCCGCAATCAGGGTCGAAACGATGAGCAGCGTAATCAGAATGGCCGACGGCCAGA
>JBNJFK010000055.1:0-11629 GCA_051746765.1 Bacteroidota bacterium | reverse complement strand
CAACGAGGCGTTGATCCGGGAAGTCTACCGCGGAATTCGTCCGGCAGCCGGCTATCCTGCCCAGCCGGACCATACCGAGAAACGACTTCTTTTCAAGCTTTTGGATGCAGAAAAGAATACCGGTATCGAGCTGACCGAACAGATGGCCATGAAGCCGGCCTCCTCCGTCAGCGGCCTCTATTTTGCGCATCCCGACTCGCAGTATTTCAATGTGGGCAAAATTGACAGAGACCAACTACTGGATTATGCACGGCGAAAAGGGATGGATGTAGAAGAGATGGAGCGATGGCTGAGCCCGATCCTTCGGTAAAAGCCTCGTTGTTTTTGTAGATTGACTGCGGACCGAACGTCGGTGGTCGATGCGACGGGATGCATCGGCCCAGTCGTTCACGGATGAGAATGACGTATGTGGAATCTTCAATACCCTGTGGTCACCGAGAAACCGGAATGCCTGGCACCTGACGGAACATTCTCTTGTTCCGGGCTTGTGATCTGGATGTATCGCCTCTTTTTGATTCCTCTCATGGTTGTGGCCGCAGATGTTGCCACGGCGCAGTCACAACCGGATCCTGCCGGAACGGATTCGTTGGATGCGTCGATGGTCTCGAATGAGGCACTGGTGGATTCTCTGGATCAGTTGTCTCCCGAGTCTCTTCAAGCCTATCTCCGGGATGCCGCCAATGATCCCGATCTGGAGGGGTACCGGTACGCGTTGCTTCGGTTGGCCAGGCTCTATTTGAATCAGTCCCGAATGGAGTCGGCAGAAGCGTCGATTCAAGAGGGAATTCGAACGGGTCGAACCGAATCGGACCGTTGGCCGTTTCTGGACCTGAGGGCTCGAATGCTTCACCAAACGAACGAGACCCTGGAAGAGCGCCGGACACTTCAAGAGGCGATCCGCTCGACCTCTCCTCGTGAAGCCGGGCCACACCTTCTGAATCTCTATATGCGATTGTCAGATGCTCATCAGCGAGTGGGCGAGATGGATCTCGCATTCGAGCAGGTCTACCGTGCACTCTCTCTTGCAGAAGGGTGGGAGTGGTGGGATCGTATTCCCGAGCTCATGATCCGAATCGGGGGCCTTTTTCGGGAGTTGGGGAATTCCGCCGAGGCTGTTATTCAACTGGAACAAGCGGCCAATCTCGCTCGGGAATTGGAGATCGGACCTGTACGACAGGAGGCGGAGCTGGGGTTGGCTCGACTCTTTCGGGAGAGAGGAGACACCATGGAAGCACTGGATCTTCTGGAAAGCCTGCGGGAGCGAGGGATTCGGGAGAGTGAATTGGGACGGAGATGGGCCCTGGAGATGGGACGATGGCACGTTCAATACGGGGAACCGCAGTTAAGCCGGCGCTGGCTTGAGGAGAGTTTGCAGGGATTCCGTGACGGAGGTGAGGAAGTTGGCGAGGCAGAGGTGCTGGTTGCACTGGCCGAACTGGAACAAAAAGCGGGGAATACCGATTCAGCGGACCGCTGGTTGCAAGAAGCACTCGACGGGCTCGAGGTCGATGCTCACGCCGGGCAGATGGTGGAGATCCACGGACAACTGTATAAACTTCATCGGGAGTCGGGGGAGTACCTGCCAGCACTTTCGGCTCTGGAAGCGCTGACGTCTATCGAGGAGCGGATGGACGAACAGGAGTACGAGCGCGCACGTGCCGAATTCGAGACCCGGTTCGAAGTCCGGCGACGCCAGGAGGAGAATCGGTTATTGATGACAGAGCAGGCGCGTCAGGAGGCGAGAATGTCATTCCAACGCTGGATCGGTGTCGGTGGAGGACTGCTGTTTCTCTTTCTGGCGACCATCTCCGTCTATCTCTATCGGGATCTCAAGGTACGTGTACAGTTGAATCGGGATCTTGAGGAGAAGAACCGGGAATTGGATCGATTGGATGGTGTAAAGAATCGGATTCTGGCCATCGTCTCCCACGACCTTCGGGGTCCGCTTCACTCGTTTGACGGACTTCTCCAACTTCTGGAGAAGGGGAAAGTGACGGGAGAGCAGCTGGTGAAGATGGGCGCCAGTCTTCGCGGACGGATTCGGGCCAATCAGATGACCATGGAGAACCTTCTCGCATGGGCCAAGACGCAGATGACCGGTGTGGAGCTACACCCGGCAGTGGTGACGATTCGCCCCGTGGTGGAGCGGGTATGGGAGGTGGTCTCGGGTCCGGCGGAGGAGAAAAAGCTTGTGTTGCAAATCGATATGGAGGAATCACTGCAGTCCTGGACGGATCCGGACGTGGTTCGATTGGTCTTGCGAAACCTGTTGGGGAATGCAATCAAGTTCTCGCATCCCGGAGGAACGATTGTCGTTCGGGGTGAGGAGAAAGAAGATCGGATTCAAGTAACGGTCGAGGATCAGGGAGTGGGTATTCCGGAGGAGATGCAACCTCACATTCTGGCGGGGGAAGGAGTAACCACGGAGGGAACCGCCAAGGAGAAAGGAAGCGGGCTCGGGCTCACGCTCTCCACTTCGTATGTCGAGAGTCAGGGGGGGAAACTCTGGTTTGACAGTACACCCGGTGCAGGTACCCGGTTCCATTTTATACTTCCGCATCTGTCACAAAAGCCGGCGGAGAAAGAGGAGATGTCGTGACACGGTTTTTCCAGGTCGTACTGTTTGTGCTGATCTTCCTGATGGCTGTTCCGGACACGAGCCGGGGGCAGCGTAGCGACCCGATCGAAACCGAGTGGATCCGGGACAGCGACGGAGAGCTTCGTGAAGTGGTCCGGGGCGAAGTGCTTATCCGGTATCGGGATGGAATTGACAGACGTGAACGGGAGCGGGCAGAGCGATCCCTGGGCACCGAACGGAGCCGGCGATCGGGCCGCGATCTGTGGCGTGCACGAGTCACTCCGGAGCGTGTGCGGGAATTTGTCGATTCACGCACCCGTCACCCGGATGTGGAGTGGGTTCAGCCCAACTATATCTATCGACTCCAGGAGCCGCTGGAAGTAGGAGGAGGCGATCTTTATCAAGGAGAGCTGCGGGCCGGTCGATTGCCGGACGACCCCCACTTCTGGCGTCAGTGGGGACTGTACAACGAGGGACAAGACTATCGAGAGGGCCGGTCGGGTATTGTTGGTGCCGACAGTCGGGCGCATCTGGCCTGGGAGATCACCATGGGATCACGGGAGATTGTTGTTGCGGTCTTCGATACGGGGATCGACTATACACACCCTGATCTGTCAGCAAATATGTTTGTCGATGAACAAGGACGTCATGGAGTGGACTGCAGTCCTTCGGGCATGAACAACGGGGCCTGCTCGGACGATCCGATGGATCCTCATGGGCACGGCACGCATATCGCCGGAATCATCGGGGCGGTCGGGGACAACGGGATCGGTGTGAGCGGTGTGAATTGGCAGGTTCGGCTCATGGCGGTCAAGATATTCAGTGAGGATCCCGATCAGCCGGGCGAGTATATCACATCCGACGCTTCCATCCTGGCTGGATATGACTATGCGTTGAGCCAGGGAGCCGAGATCTCCAACCACAGTTACGGAAGCCCGGGCAGGAGTTTTCCACAACGAGAGAAGATTCGGGAAGCCGGACTGCTCCATGATCATCTGGTGATCGCGGCGGCCGGAAACGCGGAGTCGGGTGCGGAGGGAGAAGATAGGGAGATCTACCCGGCCGCCTACGACCTGTCGAATGTCATTTCGGTTGCGTCATCCAACGCCGAGGACGAGCTTTCGCGATTTTCTCATTTCGGAGAGCAGTGGGTCGATCTGGCGGCTCCGGGGGAGCAGATCTACAGCACTCATTTGAATGACGACTATCAATACCTGTCGGGTACGTCGATGGCGGCTCCGTTTGTAGCCGGTGCGACGGCACTGGTTCGGTCAGTCTTCCCCCAGTTCAATCACGAAGAGATCCGTTCCCTGTTGCTTGAAGAGGCGGACCGTCTCGAGAGTCTGGACGGGCGGGTTGCCGACGGTCGACGGGTCAATATGCTTCGATCCCTTCCGGCAGCCCGGGTCTGGTTTACACACGGATCCCTCTCGAACCAGGTAGAAGAGGTGGATCTCTGGGTAAATGACCGGTTGGTTGAGAGTGGGATCGACTACGCCGAGACGACGGACCGCCTCTACCTGCCGGCCGGTGTGGATCTGGATCTGTCGGTTCGTCCGACAGCGGTTTCCGGGGCGGTGACCGAGTGGCATCGGGAGGATGTGTGGCTGGAGAGGGATTTGCGATATCGGTCACTATTTTACGGAACGGATCCCTGGAGTTTGGCGATGGTGGAGGAGAAGCGAGACGACCCGGAAGCTGAGCGCGTATCGGTACAAATGGTGCAGTTGACCGAAACGACGGAGCCGATGGGGCTCTACGGAATCTATCCGGATGGGCGTCCAACGACGATCTTTGCCCGTGCGCTGGACAGTGGGGATTCGAGCAATCCGATGCAACTGCCGACGGTGGATGTCGAGCTGGATTTAACACGTGAAGAGGAGCGTCTTCATTCTGCTCGTTTGCCTCTCGACTCCAGAGAAGGAGAGCGGGTGACGGTCTGGATTACAGAGGGAGAGACTGCTTCTTCTTACCACGTTCTGCTGAGCAGTTCTTCCGGGGACGGGACGGTGGCCGAAGCGGCGGTGGTTCCGTCGGGGGAAGTGCGACACCGCAGCGAACAGCTTGTCTTGGAGAATAATTTCCCCAATCCGTTTCGCAGCCAGACGATGATTCAGTTCTCTCTGCCGGAGACCGGACCGGTCAGGGTCGAAGTGGTGGATCTTTTGGGACGGAGAGTCCGGGTACTGGTCGATGGTGATCTGGAGCAGGGGATTCACCGAATTCCTTTTCGGGCCGATGAGTTGGCGAGCGGGGTCTATCTGGTCCGTGTTTCGACCGGTGAGGAAGCCGAGACCGGGAAGATGATGCTCGTCCGGTAGTTGTTGTACGAAGTGAACTCTCTTGGAAATGGTCGGGGCGACTGGATTTGAACCGCCAAAGCGGAGCTTTGGCAGCGCTTGAGGGGCAGGAGTGCAGAACCGCTCCCGGGTATGGACCTATTTATGCACAGTCGTTGTACGAAGTGAACATTCTTGGAAATGGTCGGGGCGACTGGATTTGAACCAGCGACCCCTCGGCCCCCAGCCGAGTGCGCTACCTGACTACGCCACGCCCCGAAAACACAAGACCACCATATTACGACGAATCTTGAGTTCAATCAAGCTGTAGAGGGAGTTTCGTCCCCCTCGATTGCTTGTTAATCGTTCGAAGGTTGGGTCGGTTCTCCGTCCCCTTTTTCAGAGGGATCGACCACTCGAAGCTGATTGCTTAGAGAAGTTTTCAGCTCTTCCAGATCATCCTCTGTCAGAAGTTCGTCGATGGACTCCACTCCGACTTTCAGCGCAAGGTTGTAGACCATGCGGTAGAAGAGCATCTGGTGAGCCATTGAGGAGAGCTGCATGAGCTGTTCCTGCGGGATCTGGGCACCGCTCAGTCGGAGCCGGTTGATGGTCGGTTCCAAGAGCGATTCCATCTTCTTGGAAAGTTGCTTCTCGAGCTCTCCCGCTTCTTTGTTCTCTTTACTTGTGACTTCTTTACCACTCGGGTCAACTATTTTCATGAGATCTGTTTTTTTGCATATTCATTTTCGGGATCCATTTTGAGCGCCTGTTCATAGTAGGTACGGGCCTTGTCATCGTGCCCGCCTTTCTTCATCAGGTCACCCATTAAAATCCAGTTTTCGACGTCGGCCGGATCCTGTTTGATCCGATCCAATAGGTAGGTGATCGCTCCTTTTCCATCATTGGTCATCAATTTGTAGAGGACCATGTGACGATGGGCAGAAGGGAGATCATCAAGCTTGATGGCTCGTTCGAAATCCTCAAAGGCCTTTTCGAGCTTTTCACAATTCAGTTGGGCATATCCCCGGAGATTGTAAAGTTTCCCGTCTTCCGGATCGATTTCGATCGCTTGGTTCAGGGATTCTATGCTCGGTTCCCACTGTGTTAGCTTCTGCATCACCTCGGCTTCCAGAAGATGGCCCTCTGCAGCATCCGGTTTCATGCGTTGCAGTTTACGGGCCATGTCGAGGCTTTCATCCAAGTCCTGTTCGTGCAGAAGTTGGTATCCCCGGTTGAAGGTCTCTTCAAAATTCATAAAATATTACGACTCTTTTTGTTCGGAATTATCCGTTTCGGTGATGTCTTCGTATTCGGCCTCTTCAATCTGATCCATGGACTGTTTCTGCTGACGAGGGTTTCTCGGCGCTTGTCGGGTTCCAAACTGGACCTTGAATCTGGATCGTTCAGACGATCGTCTGGGCCCTGAAATCAGTCGTAGCATCAGGTAGATGAAGAGGGCAATGACGATCCAGCGAATCATGTATCCGGAATTAGATGAATATGAGTCTGTTGATGTATCGGAGTCTGAAATATCTGCCTCTCGATATACTCGAGATGATCCGGGCGGGACTCCAAGTCGGTCTCCGATACGTTAACGATGATCAGAGGGGATCGATTGTAGTGATAAAAAAAGTGATTGTACGCCTCCGACAACTCTGAAAGATACCCTTCTGAGATCTGTTTTTCATACTCCCGCCCCCGATTTTTTATGTTTTCCATCAAACGATCGACACTGCATTGCAGATAGATCGTCAGATCCGGTTTGACAGCAATGCCGGTCATGATTTGATAAATCGAATCATAGAGTTGGAGCTCGTCTTCATTCAGATTCAACCGGGCAAAGATCCGGTCCTTCTCGAACAGATAATCGGAGATGACCGTTTCATGAAACAGGTCGTGGTGGGAGAGGGCTTGTTGCTGTTTGAATCGACTGGCCAGGAAGGCAAGCTGTGTCTGGAATGCGTACCGTTTGGGGTTGGAGTAAAATTTGGGGAGAAACGGGTTGTCGTCGAACTCTTCGCACACAAGACGGGCGCCGTGTCGCTGAGCAAGCAGATGGGCAAGCGTCGTTTTCCCGGCTCCTATGACCCCTTCTACAGCGATGTAACGTGGAGGGGTTCCAGTCATGATGGCATCCATGAGATATCGGTTCGTTCAATCTCCAGGGAGTCGGCCTGCTCTATCAAGACCTGGATGGGAGTCTGATCAATGGGGTCTACCCACTCCGGTCGAAGTTCCTGAAGCGGTAGCAGGACAAAGAGCCGTTGCCGATACTCCGGGTGAGGAATGATAAGTTTCTCGGACTCCATTGCCAAGCTTCCCCACGAGATGATATCCAGATCCAATTCGCGTGGTCCCCATCGGGGAACAGCAGGATCTCGTCCGACACGTTTTTCGATGTTCTTGAGAAAGTGGAGGAGATCGATTGGAAGAAGTTCGGTCGTCAGAGTAGCTACACTGTTCAGGAACGGGTATTTGGCTGGTCCCACCGGAGCACTTTGCCAGGCAGACGAAGTCTCTATCGGTTTGCGACTCAATTTCTCCAATGCGGCTGCCGCCTGACGAAGCATGGCGGTCCGGTCTCCCAGGTTGCTGCCGATGGCGATGACTACCTCTGCCATTGCATTTCGATTTCGGCAAACGATGCCGGTGGAGTGACAGGGGGGTCCATTTTTCGGAGAACAACAGTCATTCGTTGTGCTGTGGGAAACTCCTCGAAAAGGCGTTCTCCGATCGCACTGCACAGTGATTCAATCAAATGACGAGAGGGTCCGTCTAGTATGGAAGAGGCAATCTCTGCTACCGAAGCGTAATCGGGGACAAGTGAAATGTCGTCTTTCTCACCTCCGGGTCGAAAATTCCCGAAAAGATGGACATCGAGTTGAAACCGGTTCCCTCGAAGCCGTTCCTCTTCATGGAGTCCGTGTCGACCCTGGAGAAGAAGTGATTTAATCGTGAGACGATCCTCCATTCAGAGTGTAGCAACTTCGATTTTGTTCTCCAGTTCACTCAGGATTCGTTTGTACTTCGGGAGAGTGGAGAGGCGTTCTTCTACCGTAGAGATGGCATGGATAACGGTAGAGTGATCCCGCCCTCCGAAATGAAGACCGATAGTCTTCAGGCTGGAGTCGGTGAACTGTTTGGAGAGGTACATGGCAATTTGCCGTGCTTCTACAATCTCCTGTTTTCGTGTTTTCTCGCGAACCTTGTTCGAGTCGATGCCGAAATAATCGCACACGTAATTCTGGATCGATTCGATCGAGATCTGTGTATTGGAGCTCCGTATCATGTCCCGTAGAACTATTTTAGCCATGGGGAGATCAATCTCGTCGACATGTTTCAGCGAGGCTGTTGCCAGTAGCTTGATGATAGCGCCTTCCAGATCCCGAACGTTTGATTTGAAGTTATGTGCAATGAACTCAATGATCTTCGGGTCGAGTTGAATTCCGTTGTCCCCTGCCTTTCGTTCCAGGATGGCATATCGGGTTTCGTACTCCGGCATCTGCAGGTCGGCACTCAACCCCCAGCTGAACCGGGAGATAAGCCGATCCTCGATATCCGGCACATCTTTGGGTGCCCGGTCACTACTGAGAATGATCTGTTTCCCGTCCTGATGGAGGGCATTGAAGATGTGAAAGAACTCCTCTTGTGTCTTCTCTTTGCCACTGAAGAACTGGATGTCGTCTACCAACAGGACATCGATGTTTCGGTAGAACATGGAGAAGTCACTGGCACGGTTGTTCCGGATCGCTTGAACAAATTCATTTGTAAAGGTCTCCGAGGAGACGTAGACGACCGACAGCTCGTCTCGATACTGCTGTTTGATCCGGTTGCCGATACTCTGGACCAGGTGAGTTTTGCCGAGCCCTGTTGTGCCGTAAATGAAGAATGGATTGAACGAATTTTTTCCGGGATTGTCTGCAATTGCCATGGCGGCAGATCGGGCAAGCCGATTACAGTCCCCCTCGATATAGCGTTCGAATACGTAGCTGTTGTTCAGATTCGATTCAATCCGGGTCTTCCGTATTCCCGGGATGACAAAGGGGTTTTGGATCGATTCCGGTTGATGTTCTCCGATGGGAGAGGCGTCCGAGGACTCTTCCGGTGGCATGGGACGTTGGGGAAGGCGTACGGATCGGTTGTTCTCCAGGTGGTCCGATTTCTCTACCAGAATGGAGTATTCGAGTTTGCCTTCATCCCCGAGAACCTTGACCAGAGTCGATCGGAGCAATTGATAATAGTGCGCTTAGAGCCACGCATACCAAAAATTAATCGGGACTTGAATCGTCAGCGTCTGATTCTCCAGGCGAACCGGTTTGATCGGTTCGAACCAGGATTTGAACTTCTGATAACTGATATTGTCCTGGATGATTTCCAGGCACTCCTCCCATGCGGTTTCTGCGTTCAAGGTTTCCAAGGTCGAAGAATCTCGATTGGTGACGTTTCAGTGGCGTGAGTACAGTTATCCACAGAGGATAGGCTCCTTTGTGAATCGCTTTGGCGAAAATGGGGATTTATTGTCCTACTGTCAAACCAGAGAGAGGAGGCAGAGCGAAAGTTATCAACATTTTCGTCAACGCTATAAAACAATGCAGCACAATAAAATAAACTTTATAAAAAAAATAGTACCCATTCGCTTGACACGCTTGAATCCCCCCTGGACGCCCGATTTTCAAAATGAGACCCCCTGAAAATTTGCAACAAAAAGTTATCCACATTCTATCCACACTATGCACATAGCAGAGACCTGGAATCAGGGGGTGGGTGGGCACGGTACGCTGCAGCAGAGAAACCGGTCGGATTGATCTAGATCTTCGAGAATCCGGACGGTCTCGAAAAGGGAGTTGGCCATGGACTGAATATTGGCGATATCGACCGGATTGCATTCGAGCCAGAGTGAGCCGTCGGCTTGAAGAGAGAGAGCCGAAAAATGAAGAATGGCTCGGTAGAATCGAAGCGGATCCTGATCGAAGAGAGCCAGTCCAGGCTCGTAGTCGAGGACCTCTCGCTCCATCTGCTTTGCTTCATCCGGATAGATGTAGGGTGGATTGGAGATAATCCAGTTGACCGGAGTCGGGAAAGGGGCAGTATCCCGGGTCAGGGTCATCAGATCACAAGAGTGGAACCGGGTGGAGGTCCCGATTCGGTCCGCATTCCGACGAGCGATTTGCAGGGCTTCTTCAGACAGGTCGATTCCGTGACATTCCCAGTCCGGACGCTGATGCTGGATTGAGATGGGGATGCAGCCGGACCCCGTTCCAATGTCAAGGAGGATCGGGTGTTCTTGACTCGATTTGCCTTGAGACTCCAGAAACAAATGAACCAACTGTTCGGTCTCCTGTCTCGGAATGAGAACGGATGGGTCCACCTCGAATGTGCAGTCCAAAAACGAACACTCGCCACAGATATATTGAAGTGGTTCGTGAGCTGCACGCCGTTTAACCATCTCACGAAGCTTCGAGCGTTCGTCCTCGGTGAGTGGTCGATCAAAGATCATGTAGAGCTCGAGGCGTTGAACATCCAAAACATGAGAGAGGAGCCACTCGATACTCAGTCGCGGAGAGGGTACGTCTCGTTTTCGGAAGTAGTCCGTTGCCCATTCAATCATGCGGACAACGGTCCAGATATCGGGAGTTGCCATGAACGGAGAGAGGTTAGGAGTTCTCCTCTTCGTTCTCGTCCTGTTCTTCTACCTCTTCCTGGAGGGAGAGTCCGAATCGTTTGCAGTAATCCATCACGAAATCGACCACGTCCGATTCAATCTTTTTCTCCTCGGAGAGGGAGCTTCCGCGGAATCCCATTCGGCCTCCACTCTTCTTGAGCTCAATCCGGTTTCGTTTGCTCCCCGATTCGATTACACAGAGCAGACTGATGGTCGCATTGATCTGCTTTTCATACTGTTCAAAGAGTGCGACGTGTATCTCGTCGCCGTTATCGCCCTGGTAGGTGTAGAGGTACTTCGGGTCCAGTGCATCCAGCAGTTTGGGTGCCATTCGTTTCAGGGTCGCCTTGGGCCCGTATGCATAATACTTGGTAAGTGAACTCATACGTTGTACGATGGATTTATTCTGCAGGAATAAAAAGCTTTAGAGGACAAGAAGCAAATGGAGTTCGGGTCGTTTTGGAGCTGCTTGTACCACTCAATGTTTCCTTTTTTTTCTTAAGATGTAACGTTCGAACGGGATCTTGCGTTATGAATAGCAGACGACCCGATAATGAAAGACTGGATCGATGGATAAACTGGTTCTCTGTACACTTTTGATGATGGTATGGGTTGGTGTGGCAGCTCCACGGGTAATAGCACAGATTGAAGAACCACCGGTTCTCCCCGCGACTGACCCCAAGACGCCAATGGATGAGGGAGTTCGCAACGGCATCGGGCTGGACATCATGTTCAATAACTACGGATTTGGTGTCGGCACAGAACTTCGAAGGGTACTTTCTCCCATGCGTGAGGGGTATCTTTCTCTCGGGTTTGCCGGATTGCGGGACGTGAGCGAGCAGACGTTTACAGATTTCTTTTTCGGTCAGCAGATTGTGCCAAACAAGTTCCAGAGGGGGTTTTCGATGCCCGTACTGGTTGGAATGCGTCAGCGATTTTTTGCGCGTAAGGTGCAGGACAATTATCGGTTCTATCTCTCTGCTGGTATCGGTCCGGTTCTTGCATTTATCTATCCTTACTTTGAAGATGAAAATGAGAACGGGTATCGTGAAGATCTCCGGGAATTTGGAATCTCGTACGTTGAGCCGATCAATGATGTTCTTTCGG
>JBNJFK010000054.1:0-11779 GCA_051746765.1 Bacteroidota bacterium | reverse complement strand
TCAACAGGTCAATAAAAGCCCTGGCCCCCTCGGCGGTATCCAGATAACGATAATAGATGACGCACCCTGCAACCATGAAAGGTACGGCCAACCGCAGTCACTTCAATGGGCGGCAATGAGCTTCCGGAACTCTCCAGCGGACTTACACATCTCTTTTTGGCTCTGTTTACCAACGGGTGGGCACTGGTGGCTGCGCTGGCAATGATCGCGGCACACCTGTACGAGCGGTCCTGCCCGCAGATGGTTGTCGACCACCATCCAACCGGTCGGTGGTTGCTCCTGATTCTGGCGGGTGCGCCTCTCACATTTCCGCTCGCGATGAGTGCAGGGGCGCTTTCGGAGGTCTGGTTGCTGGCTGCACGTCTGGGTGCCCTCCTTCTTGCATTCGGACTCCTGTTTCTTCTCAGAATATTTTGGCGAAGCCATCGGCAATTCAACGGACCCTTGCGGTGGCAAATGGTACTGTTCTCGGCAGTTGCCGTACTGCTTCTCTGTACAGCGGTTGCTCCTGGTACCGTTTGGACCGGAAGTGCTCCGGTTCGGGTCTTCTTTCTTCACCTGCTCTTGTTGGGCGGAGTCTCCATGACCTTTCTCTGGATTCGGTTCGAATCGCTTGGCCGCCCCGGTTTTATTCTATGGGTCGTGGTGGCTGTCGGAGTGGCAGGGATGCTTCTGATCCTGCTGTTTCACACTCCGATGGCGGGTCAATGGATCCATTTCGGAACACCGGCCGGCCGGGAGCTGACACTGCTTTGGAGCTCTGTTTGGGTTGTCACCGGGTTGGTCGGATTGTACAGTCTAGAAGGTCGTTCAGGAGACCTGATTGCGAAACGCCGATACAAGATGCATCGATCCGTAGAGAAGCAGGAAGAAAGCGATCATGTAGGCCACGGAATCGGGATTGGCACCGATCAGCAGGGCAAAGACAATCATGATGACGCCGAGTGGTACCAATTGAAAACTGATCAGAAAGATGATGCCGAAGAGCCCCAAAAATAGGGCGAACGTAACCGGGATGAGTGAGGGAAAGAGAAATATCATCAGGGCGGAGAGTGCGGTGAGTGCAGTCAAAAACGAGCTGATGCCGAAGGCGAACAGAAGCAGGCTCAGGGCTACGAGGTAACCGCCGACGATGTAATAGATCAAATTGGGCCAAATGAGTGCACAGACGCCGGCAATGAGTGCCAGTACGGCATTCCATTTTGTTTTTCTTCGGACGGGGCGGTCGATCGAGATCTGAATGGATGACAACATGGGCATCTCCGTTGGATGGATGAATACCCGAAAAATGTAGCGATTCACAGAGAAAGGAGAAACAAGAGAGGTCGGAACATGAGAAAGCAAGATTTGAATAAGGTGTTGGTTTGGGGGTTTTTATTGCTGGCCGTTTCAGGACTGACAGCCTGCGATCAAAACGAGGAGGCGGGTGAACCGGATCCGGAGCTGTACAAAGTGGGCGAGGTGGTCGACGGAGAAGTGACCCTGACGCTCTACGCCGAATCCCCGCTGGAAGTCGGCTACCAGCCGGTATGGATCCAGGTACATCGGGCGGGCGAACCTCTCGATGTTTCAGAGATCTCTCTTGCACCGGAGATGCAGATGGAGTCTGTCGCTCACGGATCTCCGGTTGAGCAGCCGGGGACAATTCGGGATTCTGAACACGGACTTTATCAGGGGGCTCTCATTCTGACCATGCCGTCCGGGTCCATGGGAAGTTGGAGTATGACGATGGAAGCGACGTTTTCAAGCGGTGTTACAGCGACTGGATCGTTCGATCTGAATGTGGAAAACTCCAATCGGGTTCAATCGTTTCAGACGGATGACGGCACATCGTATCTGCTCACCTGGGTTGAACCGAAAGAACAAAAAGAGGGGGCAAACGATTTGGAGGTGACTCTTCACAAGCGTGAAGGGATGTACTCTTTCCCGCCGGTGACGAATGCCGGGATCCACGTAACACCCTGGATGCCCTCCATGGATCACGGATCGGAGAACAATATCGATCCGGTTCACGACACCGATGGACACTACAAAGGCGAGGTGGTCTTCAACATGACGGGAGATTGGGAGGTTCATCTTGATCTGACGATTCCGGGATCCGATTCGGTGAGACGAACATTTGAATTTCAGTTTTAACAAAAATTGAGGTGTGACGAACGGAAGCCTTCAATCTTCCGGCGGGATTTTTTACCAGAGATACCAGACAAGACGGAGGGAGTTGATGGAGAGAATGAGCGCGGAGTGCATGCGAACGAAAGATGGGCGTCGATTATATGCATTGTTCATGGCGCTGTTGTTGCCGTTGCTGTCGGTTCAGGCACAATCGGGGCAAACGGTTTATGGAGTGGTACACGATGCGCAGACCGGGGACCCGATTGTAGGGGCACATCTCCAGCTTCTTGAGAGTCGAAACGGGGCGGTGAGTGACGATTCCGGACGTTTTGAACTGGATGTAGCAGAGGATGATCACCTGCTCCGTATTTCGCATATCGGGTACCGCCCCTTTCGGCTTGCAATTGACACGGAATCGATCTCTACAGAGTGGCACCTTTCCCTCGAGCCGGAGACGGATGCCCGTCTCCGTGAGCTGATCATTCTCTCTGACAGGGATCCGGATGCCCATACCGGTGTCTACTCTGATCTGAAGACACGACCGGTCGAGGATCACCTCGGGTCGTTGAATGGAGTGGAATTGGTGAGTCGAACCCAGTTCGCAGCCGACCCGATGGTTCGGGGATTGCAGCGAGGCCGAACAGAAGTGCTGATCGATGGTATGAGAATGACTCCGGCCTGTGTGGACGGGATGGATCCGCTGACGGCCTACCTGGAGTCGGACAATCTTGCCTCTATGGAAGTAAATCGGGGGAGTGGTTCGGGGAAGGCCGGTTCGTCGCGACCCGGTCTTCAATTTCACCTTGAACCACCACCGTCAGAAGCTGGCGGATCGGTTCAGCTGGAGACCGGCTACCACTCGGCATCCCGTGCCCGATGGGTGCAGCCTTCCGTGGCAATTGGTCGGGAGAAATGGAGTATTCGTGCATCCGGAACTTGGCGAAAAGCCGATGACATGGTGGCCGGGGGTGGCGAACGAATGGAGGGGTCTTCCCTGCAAAAAGGAAATGTCTACCTGACCGGTGAAGGACGTCTGAATCCGGACCATACGGTTCGTGCTCGTTATATTGGAGATTGGGCCGGCTGGATTGGGTATCCGGCACTGTTAATGGACACTCGCAAGGCCGAGGCACACTTGGCGGGAGTGGAATATCGATGGGATCGACCCGTGAACGGGTTGTCCCACGTCGCACTGAATCTCTACGGAAGCCGGGTACTGCATGCGATGGACGATTATCGGCGGGATGTTGAGAATCGGTCGGTCATGCAAGGGATGTACATGCCAATGGACGGAGAGACTCGTACTGGAGGAGTCTCCCTTCAGACCCGCAAAGTCGTTGATCTTGCGGTGTTCGATGTTTCGAGTGAGCTGTGGAGTGCATTTGCCTTCGGTGATATGGAGATGATCCCGCTCGATCCGGATGATGCACCGATGTCGCTTCTTACCCTCGGTGATGTTGAATCGATCCATTCACGCCATTCGGTGGATGGGCGATACTTCTTTGGTTCCGGATGGGAGCTGGGCGGGCAGTTGACCTTCGAGTGGGCCACTCACCGGTTGACGTCGAGTCGATCACGCGCCGTCTACCAAGCGACCTATCCGGAACTCACATCCATGGACGGTTCGGATGGTAGTTGGATGTCGACTATACGTCTGCAAAAGGCCCTGAGCTCGACCTGGACATTGGGTAGCCGACTCTCTCTCGGAACTCGAGCTGCCGATGTGAACGAGCGCTACGGATACTACATCTTTCAGCCGCTGGACGGATTTTTCTACGTTGGAAATCCGGGGTTGCAACCCGAGATCAGCCGCCAGGCCGAACTCTTTGCCCTGTTTGGTGACACCCGATCCGCTCTGTCGGGACGAACGGCTCTCTGGATTCACGAGATGGACCGGTACATCACCGGGGAGCGTACCGGCGAAGTGTTCAAACAGATGCAGAATCGAGGGTTGGCGCGATTGGTGGGTGTAGAAACAGAGTGGTCGTGGAGATGGTCCCGGCCCTGGACACTCTCCGGACAGGCAAGTTGGATCCACGGGGAGCATGTTTCCTACGGAACTCCCCTGCCCATGATCCCACCTCTGAAAGGGTCTCTTCGCCTTCAGTGGGTGGATGGTCCGTGGCAGGCCGATGTGCGTTGGCGTGTGTCCATGAAGCAGTCACGAGTCGCCGATCGGGAATATGATGAACGTCCGGCAGACGGGTATCAGCTTGTGGACCTCTCCCTTCGACGGATGTTGGAGAAGGGCTTTTGTTGCAGGTAGGGGTCGAGAACCTGTTCGATCGGTATGCAGTGGACCATCTGAGCGTCAATCAGTTTCCGCGGCCGGGACGGAATATGCAGATTACACTTCGTTTGAATCTGAATCCCGGTTGAAGGATTCAATCTCGTCAATCTCTTTGGGAACGGTGGTCAAATTCTCGGATCCTTGTTCGGTTATAATGAGGTTGTCTTCGATCCGGATCCCTCCCATCTGCAAATGAGGTTCGATCTGCTCGCGATTCAACCAGGGCTTTTTATCTGCATCCTCGAATGCCGGCTCGAGTAGAGCGGGGATGAGATAAAGTCCCGGTTCCACAGTGAGAACCATGCCCGGTGCGAGCTCGCGTCGCAGGCGCAGTGTCTTCAGCCCCGGTCGGTCGGGTGGGCTCTCTCCCTTCCGTACCCCGCCGACATCGTGGGTATCCAGGCCGAGAAAGTGCCCAAGACCGTGAGGGAAAAAGAGGGTGTGTATCTCCTTCTCCATGAGATCCTCGACCTTGCCGTTCAGCCATCCGGCCTCGACCAATCCGGCAGTAATCGTTTCGGCCGATGCCAGATGAAGTTCTTCCATGCGGACCCCGGGTCGAGCCATTGTGATGGCTCGATTCTGTGCCTCCAGTACAATGGTATAGAGGGTTCGTTGGATTGGGGTGTAGGTTCCGGAGACGGGCCAGGTACGTGTAATGTCCGAGGCGTAACCGTTTGCTTCATGTCCGGCATCAATCAGGTAGAGCTCCCCTGCTTCCATCTTCCGGTCGGTTCGTGTATAGTGCAAAACGGCACTGTTGGGGCCACTGGCATGAATTCCGTTGTAGGCATCCTGAACGAGCCCGTGACGTACCTGGTGATAGTCGAAAATCGCCTTGCATTCGTATTCGTGCATCCCCGGCCGGAGGGATCTGAAAACCTCCAGGTGGGCTAGATTGTTGACCCGTGCGGCGGTTCGACACCATTCGAGTTCTTGCTCGTCTTTGATGACTCGACACCAGGCGAGCGCATCCGGAAGTGCCGAGGATTCGATCGCCGGACGGGAAACCCCCTCCTTTGACAGGTGGCGGGTCAATTGACGGGCCTGTTCATTGTTCAGGCAGTGTACCGTATCCGGGGATCGATGTCCCAACCAATCTGCCACGGATCCGCCAACATGGAGGTGGTCCGGCTGGTATCGTTCCTGAAGTACGTCAGGAGGCGTGATGTGCCCGTTCCAGACGGCGTATCGGGCCGGCCGCCAGGGAGCAAACAGATGGTACTCGCTGCTTTTCAGGTCCAGGATCATGGTGAAGTCTGGTTCATCCACTCCGGTCAGGTAGAGGAAGTTGGACTCCTGTCGAAACGGGTATTCGTAATCCGTTCCGTGCCTGTGGAGGACCGATGCCCCCTGAAGATGAATGACGTCGTTGCAGGGGGACTCAAAGAGGTCAAGAAGCCGGGACCGATGGGATTTCAGGGACATATGCTACAGCTCTGACGGGGGTGAACGATCTACATTGACGGGCGGGATAGTGTGAATCGAAAACGACTTCCCTCATTGGGTGCACTCTCGATCTTCAGATCCTCGCCCAGCGATTCAATAATATGCTTGACGATCGAGAGTCCCAAGCCGGTTCCGCCCCGCTCCCGGGATCGCGATTTGTCAATCCGGAAGAAACGTTCGGTAATTCGTGGTATGTCCCGGGCATCCATACCGATGCCGTTGTCTTCGATCGTAAACAAGACCCGGTGAGAAGACTTCCCGAGGGGTTCACTGCTGATCCGGACAAACCCGCCCGGACGGTTGTACTTGATCCCGTTTTCAATCA
Organism: Bacteroidota bacterium; assembly: GCA_051746765.1. GTDB lineage: Bacteria > Bacteroidota > Rhodothermia > Balneolales > Balneolaceae > JBBEBE01. The sequence continues at coordinate 5,603 of JBNJFK010000054.1, read as the reverse complement.
GGTTTACCAACAACTGTTTGAGTTGGGCACGATCGGCCATCACCACCAACTCTTCCGGGATGTCGGACAGCAGCTCCACCTCCTCTTTTTGGGCCTTGTATGCAAGGTGCTCCAGTACGTCGTCGAGGATCTCGTGGAACCGGACCGGCTGTACATCGGCTTTCAGTTCACCCGTCTCCAAACGGGAGATCTCCATCAAATCCTTTGTCAGATAGCTGAGCCGGTTGGCATTCTTCATCGCTTTGGTGAGAAACTGCCGGTTCACTTCCGGATCTTCCAATGCTCCGTCCAGTAGCGTCTCCAGGAACCCCTGGATGGCGAAGATCGGGGTCTTCAATTCATGGGAAATGTCACCAATGAACTCCTTTCGGTAATCCTCGATTTTGTTCAGACGTTTGATCTCCCGCTCGATGGTGATGCGGGCCCGCAAGGCCTGTGTATGGAGGAGGTCCAGTTCGTCATGGTGTTCCCCCGGTGGCGGGTACTCTTCGTTGAATGCCTTCTTGGCGATACTTCTAACCAACTGGTGGAGGGTGTTCAATCGCTCTTTCAGAAGGCGGGTAGAGATCAAATAGACCGTGAAAAAGACGAGGATTCCGGTGAACGGAATCCAGAGTGTACTCCCGTCAATAAGTTCTTGTGGAAGAAAAGGAAGCGAAAGAGAAAGGATGAGAACGACTACGCCCGCGGATATGGTTGCAAGCCGCAATCCAACACTGAATCGGGGTATTCGGGATAGCAGTCCTCGATTTTTCATCACTCCTTGAATCGGTATCCTACCCCTTTGACAGTTTCGATAAGTTCGTCGCCAATCTTCTCTCGAATCTTCCGGACGTGAACATCGATGGTCCGGTCCACAACGTAGACATTGTCACCCCACACATGATTCAGGAGAGTCTCCCGACTGAGGACCATACCGCGCTTTCGTGCCATGTAGAAGAGGAGCTCGAACTCTTTTCGGGGAAGGTGGAGTTCTGTTCCGTTTTTCGTAACCATGTACTTCTCCCGGTCGATGGTTATACCATGAGCCTCGATTCGGGTTACCTCCTCGTCCGGTTTTCCTGATCGCCTCAGCACCGCTTTGATGCGGGACATGAGTTTTCGGGTACTGATCGGTTTGGTGATGTAGTCATCGGCTCCCCGATCCAACCCGTCCACTTCGGTCTTTTCATCTTCTCGGGCCGTAAGAAAAATGATGGGTGTCTGTTCGATCTCCGGATCCCGCCGAATCTCCTGACAAACCTGCAGACCGTCCATTTTGGGCATCATGATATCCAGAAGGATCAGGTCGGGGTGCTCCTTTCGGGCCAGAGCCAGACCTTCAAGACCGTTTTCTGCTCGAAGAACCCGGAATGACTCCTTCTTCAAATTGTACTCAATCAGGTCCAGCAGGTCCTGCTCGTCATCGACCACAAGAACGGTTTTTGAAGACGGGGATATGGATTTTCGACTCATGATGCTCTGTTCAATTGGGTTGAGACTCTGGTGGGGTGTGCCATCCGGAGTCCCGAACCGTGATGTATGGTACGGAACCCCGCCATTAAACGAAACGATTGCAGCGCTCCGGGGGTGTCCGAGTCCGTGACGGCTACCGTTCCGTGAACGGCTACCGTATGGAGTAACTGACACTCAAACTGACGGTTCGGCCCGGATTGATGGCACTGTTGGTGAAATAGGTGTCTCCATCTTTTTGATATTGAACCACACTGTAGTCGAGCAGGTTTTGAAGGTTCAGGGCCACGGAGAGTTCCGGCAGGAAGGACTTCTTGATTCGGAGTCCGAGATCGGGCATCGGTCGAACAGAATCAATTTGACCCTCCCTGTTGGTCTTTCCGTAAACTTCGTAGATGTCAGGAGCTGCTCCCGATCCGTTAGCCGCCAGTCGGGGACCGAACAGATTGGCGTGCAGCGCTGCGTCCAGTCCCGCCGGGCCGTGTTCATACTGCAGGGTGGCGTTGATAATGTAGGGTGACTGATGTGGGAACGGTCGATAGGGCTGGATATCCTCATCCAACTGCCGGCGAGTCTGATACTCTTGGTCACTCATATCAACTTTGGAGTAGGTCCAGGTGACGTTGCTCGAAAACTTCAGATTCTCCAGTCTGGAGTGAAGAAATCCGAGATGTTTTCGAAATTCGAATTCCAATCCGTACAGCCGGCCCGAATCGGTATTGACGTAGCTGTATTGGGGTTGATCTGTTGCCACATCCAACTCCAGAACGATCGGGTTTTCGAACTGCTTGTAGAACCCACTCACAGCGAAGAGCTCGCCGGCAGTCGGAAACAGTTCGTATCGCATGTCCAGATTGGTCACATTGGTTCGGGTCAGGCCGGGATTTCCTACAATCGGGAAACCTCCCAACAGGTCGAATGAGGCGAAAGGTGCCATCTCCCGCATGGTGGGTCGGGCCAACGTCTGGCTGGCACTCCAGCGAAGATTGGTCGCTTCGTTGAGGGAGTAGATCAGGTTCAACGACGGCAGGATGTCGACAACATCGAGTGTTCCCGGTGCAGCGCCACTGCCGGGTTGAACCGTAAAATCGGTCTTTTCGAGTCGAGCTCCGCCAAAGATTCGGATCTGGTCCGACAGCTCGACAACGCCCATCAGAAAGCCGGCGGCAATCTGCTCTTCGCCACTGTAGCTGTTCTCCGGCCGGGTCTGGTCTCTCCAGGTAAGACCGAGGATCGGTTGTCCGTTCCCGTCCGTTCCCAGAACACCCATATTCGATGCTGAGAAATAGGAGTCGTAGTCACCGGAAGCTTCCCGGAACCCGAGAAACTCTTCATTGGACGGGTCGGTTCCGTTGTTCTCAAGCTGGATGCGTTGTTCGTCAAACGTCCGGTCCTTTCTGGAGAAGAGGCCCCCGGTTTTCAGCGTCAATCGGTCATTCAGTTGATATTCCAGATCCAGTTTCGCATTCGATTGGCGATCCTCCAGATCCCGGAAGAAATGGAACGGAAGCTGAACTTCACGGACGAAGAAGTAGGACCCCTGATTGTCTACGGGAGCTCCGAGGAACCGGGTGTCCGGCTCGTACTGTGTGGAGAGAACCCGATTTACCGACCAACGAATCTCCAGCGGATCCAGAGAGTGGCGGCCCTTGATCTGATTGTTCATCAACCGTCTCTGTGTGAAGGAGATGACCCGGTTGTTGTACGATCCCGACGAAAGCGCACCCGGATACGCCCCGTTGTTCATGTCAAGTACCGACTCGTTCCCGCTGTTGTTGAATATGGAGGTCACTGTAAGATCGTGATAGGTGTTGGGCTGCCAGGTCAATGCGCCGATGTATCCGGCCTGTACGTTGTCCTGACTTTCACTTCCACTGTTCAACTGGAACGGACGCATTCGGGTCTGGCTGCCGTCCGGAATTCGCGCGCTGTAGTTATTGATCTGACGCTGGTCATCGTGTGAGTATGATTTGTCGTAGTGAAATCCAAGGTTGTACCCGATCTGGTCACCGGAGTTGCCCAGTTCGTGACGGTTGCCGTACGAGAGATTCAGTCCGTGATTCGGTTCGGGTTGAACCGCCCGGGTTGTGTAGCTCCGGTCGGCAAGCGAACGCATACTCGAGTTGAATGCCTGTATCTCTTCTTGTGAGAGCTGATTGTTCTGCAGCTGAATCATCGTCTGACTCAAATTGGTCAGATGGGGGTTTGACTGCCAGTCGGAACGGTAGGCACGGGACCCGTCGTCGGCACCGAATCGTCGATAGCGGTTGTCCATCGCATCCCGTCGAAAGCCGGAATTCAGAGTAGTCTGATCATTGTAGCTGACAGATGTACTCATATCCAGATAGTATCTGTCCGGGAGGGATTTGGTTGAGATGTCGACAGCACCCCCCGTGAAGTTGCCGGGGAGATCGGGCGAGAAAGTCTTTTTAACCACGATGTTGTCAACCATGCTACTGGGAATCAGATCCAGGCTGGCACTGTTTCGGTAGGGGTTGGTTGCCGGAAGAGCCATGCCGTCCAGGCTGGAGATACTGTATCGATCTCCCAATCCTCTCATGACGATGTATTTTCCGTCTTCGACCGATGCACCGGTAACCATCTTCATGGATTCTGCCGAATTGCCCAGTCCCAATCGTGCGATCTCTTGCGCAGAGATTCCGTCCTGTACCGGAAGGGAGCGTTTTTGAAGCCGCAACAGAGCGACTTCGTTGTTGTCGATCCGGCGGGCAGAGACCACCACCTCTTCCAGCTCTTGATTCGCTTCCGAGAGGCTCAGATCCAGTTTCGTTGCCGTTCCGTCGGTGACAGATACATCTGTGACAATCTTTTTCTGGTGCGTGATGTAGCTGACTTCAAGTGTGTAGGTGCCGGGCTCCAGGTCGATACGGTAGGTCCCGTCCAGATCGGTCACGGCACCGGTTCCCACATCCGGGAGATAGACGTTTACGCCGATCATCGGCTCGGCCGTGGTCTCGTCGACGATCTGACCGGTCAATGTACCCGTCTGGGCAGCAGCAAACAGCGGCAGAATCGTTAACAGCGTGGCAAGTAAAGTTCTTTTCATGAGAGATAGATTATCGGTGTGTGATGTTCTGGTTAAATAGTACGGAGCCGATGATATCTCGAGTTTACCGCAACGTTACCCTTCTGTTAAGAAGCACGAAATCCTCGCAGTGTGGAGATGATTCGATCGACAGACAAGAAAGGGTCGGGAGAAGGGGAGGTGTGACGGTATAAAAAAAGGAGAGGCGGTCAGCCTCTCCTTTTTCGTTGTGTGATTCGTATGAGGGTCGTGTGTCCGGATCAGTTGGCCAGGTAGCCATACCGGGCCAGCGTGGTCCACCCGGAGATCCAGGTCGAGGAAGCAGTCGGGTCGAATGCTCCGATATAACTGGTTTGATCGACGTTGCTGTCTGCAACTGTCTGCGCCAGCGTGGTTACTTGCGGAGCAGACGGTACCGGGTCGAGCGTTCCGCAGTCACGTGCCCGGCAGATGCCTCCCAGTTGCGGATCGTCAAACTCGTTGTTTCGGGCGAGAAGCCAGGTGGCGGTGTCTAATCCATCGCCATCTCGTGAGACATTTGGGTCGGTCACCTTGACCATCGTTTCGATGCTGGTGGCATTTCCGGTATACCAGAGGTTACCGGCAATACTTGCACCATCTCCGTTGACATCCAGAATGGTTTTGTCATAGGAGTCCTCGGCATCGTTGAGATCTTCGATCTCGATCCCCATCCCGTTGAAATCGGTGATGATGGAGTTGTAGATCGAGTAGGCAGAACCATCTCGTTGGAGGATGGCGGATGCGTCGCTATCCCGTGCCGTGCTGTTCAACCCCTGTCCGATCAATGTCATATTGTAGAGCCGGGCACTCGAGTAGAGGGGAGCGTTGTCCGGATTGGCACCATCCCATTCGCCACCATGATCGGCTCCGTTCCCTCCCTGAAGAGCAAAGAGATACTGTCCGGTTCCGGTCCACCCCAGATCAAAATCAAACGAGTCGTCTTCGGCAAATGCGACAGAGATGTTGCTGATATCGACCGTGCCGCCAAAGATCTCGATTCCGTCATCGGCCGAGACGAAGATATCAATGTGATCCAGCGTGGTCCCGCGGCCAACTCCACCGAGGGTCAACCCCTGGATTTCGT
>JBNJFK010000053.1:0-11932 GCA_051746765.1 Bacteroidota bacterium | reverse complement strand
AACGGGGTCTATGTAAACCATCTCACCCCTGAAAAGATCGATACCGTTCTGGACGGGCTCAAGCGGGGCGAGCTTCCTGCATTCGAGTCCATCAGCATGCGAAAACCGAACGAGAAGGAGTCCTGACTATGTCCTCAGATTGGAGATCCTACGAACCGCTTTTGATTCCCGATACGCCGAATCTCCACGAGATCGATGTCTACATGGAGCAGGGAGGGTACGACTCCCTGAAAAAGGTGCTGCAGGGAGATTGGTCGCCGAAACAGGTGGTCGATGAAGTCAAGGCTGCCAACATTCGCGGACGCGGAGGTGCCGGGTTCAATGCGGGACTCAAATGGTCCTTCATGCCGGAACCGGATGGGGGTCCCCGCTACCTGGCGTGCAACGGAGATGAATCCGAGCCGGGGACGTTCAAGGACCGGATGATTTTTGAATACAACCCGCATCTCTTCATCGAAGGGGCACTCATTGCGGCCTACGCCATGCAGTGCAGTTCGATCTACGTCTACATCCGTGGTGAATACCGGGACTGGATCGACATGATGGACAGGGCACTGGCACAAGCCTACGATAAAGGGCTGATCGGAAAGAACATCCTTGGTACGGACTACAGTGTCGATTTTTACACCCACAGCGGAGCAGGCGCCTACATATGCGGGGAGGAGACCTCCATGCTGGAATCCCTGGAAGGAAAACGGGGATATCCACGTACCAAACCCCCCTTTCCCGCACAAAAAGGTCTTTGGGGACGTCCGACGACCATCAACAATATTGAAACCCTGAGCAACGTACCCCTCGTGATCGAGAACGGTGCCGAGTGGTATGGATCCATCGGCGCAGAAACGCACCCGGGACCGATTTTGGTCGGTATTTCCGGTCATGTCAACAACCCCGGGGTCTATGAAATGCCGAGCGGGGTTCCCGTAATGGAAGTGATCAATGAAATCGCAGGCGGTATCCGCGGCGGGAAAAAGCTGAAAGCGATCATCCCGGGCGGATCCTCCACCCCCATCCTCCGTGCAGATCAGCTCGAAGGGGTCTCTCTGGACAGTGACTCCCTGCGGGAAGCGGGATCGATGTTGGGAACGGCCGGAATGGTCGTCATGGACGAGGATACCGATATGGTGGACCTGCTGTGGCGCATCGCCCACTTCTACCACCACGAGTCGTGTGGACAGTGTACTCCGTGTCGCGAAGGGACCGGATGGCTGGAGAAGATTCTGCTGAAAATCCGGGCCGGCGAGGGTGAAATCCGCGATCTGGATCTCCTGCTGGACCTGACGACCCAGATGGAGGGTCGAACCATCTGCGCCCTGGCCGATGCCGCCGCATGGCCTGTCCGACACACCATCAACCGATTCCGGGACGAATTCGAAGCGAAGTGTACGAAAACACCCAGAGTGGTAGCCTAAACGACTTAATCGAGTAGCCATGCCCGAGGTAATTATAGACGGTACGAAGTATTCATTCGAAGGATCACCCAAGTTGCTCCAGTTCATGCTGGACAACGGATTGGAAGTTCCGTTCTTCTGTTACCACCCCTCCATGTCCATTCCGGCCAACTGCCGGCAATGCATGGTCAAGGTGGGACAACCGGTTCGGGACCGGGAGACCGGAGAGTACGAGACCGACGAGAACGGGGATCGGGTTATCCGATGGTTCCCGAAGTTGCAAACCTCCTGCAGTGTTGACGTCGGCGATGGAATGGTTGTCCAGACCCAGGAGACCGATGAACTGGTCAAGCGGGCCCAGAAGGATAATCTGGAGTTCATTCTGATCAACCACCCGCTCGACTGCCCCATCTGTGATCAGGCGGGCGAGTGTCCGCTTCAGATCCAGACCTACAAATACGGTCCGGAAGGCAGCCGGTTCGAGGTAAAAAAGGTCCACAAGCCGAAACGAATTCAGTTGGGTCCACGTGTGATACTCGATGCGGAACGCTGCATCAACTGTACACGCTGCACCCGTTTTGCCGAGGAGATCAGCCAAACGAACCAGTTGACCATTACCCGTCGTGGAGACAAGAACTACCCGACCACAGCGCCGGGAGAGACCTTTGATGACCCCTACTCTCTGAATACGGTGGACATCTGCCCGGTCGGTGCGCTCACATCGGCTGATTTCCGGTTCCAGGCACGCGTCTGGGAGATGAGTCAGACACCGAGCATTGACATTACCGGTGGCAAGGGAACCAATGTGGATCTCTGGACACGAGACAATCTGATCCTTCGAATCACGCCGCGGGAGAATCCGGAGGTGAACGACCACTGGATGCCGGATGCCGGTCGGGAAGCCTACAAGCGGTTCAACGAGAATCGGGTGTCCCGTCCCTCTTTGAAACTGGACGAATCGACACAGGCAAAGATCGCGTGGAACAACGCTGTCGAGACGCTTGCAGAGAAGGTCCGAGGCGTCGAGCCGAACCAGGTACTCGTGATCGGCTCGCCACACGCCTCCGTCGAAGAGAATGCACTATTGATTCAACTGAGTGAGAAACTCGGGCTCCCGAAACCGGTATTCACCCCACACATCGTGGAGGGAGCCGGCGATGATCTCCTGTTGACGGATGATCAGGCGCCCAACACCGAAGGCGTACGAATGCTGGGTCTGGAGGAGCTCTCCTCTGCAGAGATCCGCGACCGGGTCGCCTCCGGGGACCGGGATGTCCTCTCCCCTTCCGATTTGAGTGACAAGTGGGTCGCCATGTTTGCAACCAACTACTCGGAAACCACCCGACGTGCAGATCTTCTGTTCCCGATTACGTGTATTGCCGAACACGCCGCAAGCTATGTGAATATCGATCGTCGTATCCAGCGCAGCGTTCCGGCCAAAGAGACACGATACACAGACCGTAGACTCGATCTGGAGATGTCGGAAGCCCGACTGGACCGCTACGGAACCAATTTCGACAACTGGAGAAGTGACGAAAACAAGGTCGACTGCGTCCCGCTTTGGGAACTGTTCAACCTCCTTTCCGATGCTCTCGATCTCTCCATTCACTACGAATCCTCTCGTGAACTGCTCGCCGCCCTGTCCGTCTCCATACCGGAGCTTCAGGGAGTGACCTACGAGGAGATGGACAATCGAATGGGAATCTCCCTCGACAAGAAAACCGAACACGTAACTTCGTAACAACCGCTGGTTCATGGCAGAAGCAGACGTTAATTCATACATCGTTCTCGGAGCATCCCTCTTCATGTTGCTCAATTCGGCTGCCATCGCAGTGTATGCCGAACGACGGGTTGCCAGTTTTATCCAGAATCGGTTGGGACCCAACCGGGTCGGACCCTTCGGGCTCTTTCAGCCACTGGCCGACGTCCTCAAACTTCTGTTGAAGGAGGATGTCACTCCGATTCATGGATACCGCATCCTGCACACGCTCGCACCGGTCATTCCGGTTGTCACGGCGCTGATGACGGTTGCCGTCATACCGTTCGGAGAGGGAGTCTTCGTGACGGATATCAACGCCGGAGTTCTCTATCTGCTTGCAGCCGCATCTCTTGGAGTTTATGGCGTCACACTGGCCGGTTGGGCCTCCAACTCGAAATATTCGCTTCTGGGAGGGCTGCGGGCCGCTGCCCAGATGATCAGTTACGAGCTCCCGCTCGGGATGGCCATCGCATCGGTGGTCCTCTTCGTCGGTTCACTCAGCGTCGTCGATGTGGCCGCTTCTCAGGAGACGTGGTGGTATGTTTTCCTGAATCCGATCGGAGCCATCATCTTTATCATCGCTGCCTTCGCAGAGAGCAATCGTACTCCATTTGACCTTGTAGAGGCGGAACAGGAGCTCGTCGGTGGTTTCCACACCGAATACTCCTCCATGAAATTCGGAATGTTCTTCCTGGCCGAATACATGCATGTGGTCATCAACTCCATGCTCATTACCACCTTCTTCTTCGGCAGCTATCACTTGCCGTTTGCCGGTTACTGGTTGCCGGAGTTGAACTCGACCGCCAAAATGATTCTGGATATCTCGGTCTTTACCGGAAAAACCGCCTTCTTCGTATTCTTCTTTATCTGGGTTCGGTGGACGATCCCGAGATTCAAATTCAACCAAGTGATGAATTTGGGGTGGAGTCGACTTCTGCCGATCAGCATTCTCAACTTTTTGGCCATTGCCACGGTGCTCTACCTGCTCTACGCATAGAACGCGGGAGATGTTCATCACGCACCGGTTCAACTGAAAGGAAAGCCCGTCTGCAACAGGTAGCCGGGCTTCTTTCTTCAAGACCTAGACGCCCATGAACAAGATTCTCCCACGAATACTCTTCCTGATACTTCTACCTGTGATCCTCTTTACGGTCACCTCGAGCTATCTGTTCGAATGGCTATGGCTCAGCGAGTTGGGATACAGCCGACTCTTCTGGACCGTGCGGGGTGCGCAGATAACGTTAACACTGGTCGCCTTCATTGTTTCGGCGCTCTACCTGGTTCTCAACCTTCGTCGTCTCTCCGGTGAACTCAAGAATGTCAACTTTCAGGGCACCCCTCTTCAAAACTTCAACCTGAACCTGGCTCTCGAACGTCATCAGAAGCAGCTGACGCTCTTCTTTACCATTCTGGGTCTGGGAATTGCCTTCCTGTTTGCAGTTGGATTCTACATTAGCTGGGACGACTCCCTGCGATTTATCTGGAATGTACCCTATGGTGAAACCGACCCTGTTTATGGAAAGGATATCGGGTTCTACCTTTTTCAGCTCCCGTTTTGGAAACTGATCCAGGTCTCCCTGACGCTCTTGAGTGGAATCACGCTGGTGACGCTTGTTCTCATCTACCTGTTTACCGGTCTCCTGGATTCCGGGCCGGAAGGATTTCGGGCGTCGGATCGAATTACCTCGCATATCCGACTCAACGGGGCGCTCTTCACAGCTCTATTGGCCTGGGGATTCTGGCTGGCCCGATATCAACTCCTGCTCAAACCGGACGGGATTGTCTTTGGGGCCGGGTATACCGACATGACCATTCAGTATCCGACGCTTCTGATCCTCGTTGCCGGAACGGCGCTTCTCTCCCTGTTATTGGTTCTCCCGCTCCGTGTTCCACTCCGACGCTGGGTCCCGCTCATCACCATCGGTCTCGTGATCGTACTGGCCGCAGGTCGGGTCATTCTCCCGCAAATGGTGCAATCGTTCCGGGTCAATCCAAACGAGTTGGAGCTCGAATCCACCTATCTCTCCAACAACATCGAGATGACCCGTCTCGCATTCGGGTTGGATCAGGTACAAGAGATCGATTACAGTGCGCGTGATACACTCCGTGCAGACGATGTACGCCGAAACCGGGACGCGATCGACAATATTCGACTCTGGGATCCTCGGCTGCTGATCCAGACCTACCGACAGCTGCAGGAGATTCGCTCGTACTACGAATTTTATCAGGTAGACAACGACCGATACACCATCGATGATGAAACCGTCCAGGTCATGCTCTCCGCACGGGAGATCGCCCACACGCTGCCAAGCCAGTCGGACACATGGGTCAACCGTCATCTGCAGTACACACACGGGTTCGGTCTGGTCATGAATTCGGTCACCGAAGCCAATCAGCAGGGACAGCCGCAATTTCTACTGCAGGACATTCCCCCTGTCGCCACATCACCGGACCTCCAGGTCGAACAACCGGCTATCTATTACGGCGAGAGTAACGAAGGGTATTACATTGTCAACTCCGAGGTCCCCGAACTTCACTACCCCTCGGGAGACGAGAACGCATACATCCATTACGACGGGACCGGAGGCATCGAAATTCAAAACTTCTTTCGCAAACTCCTTTTTGCATGGGAGCTTGGAGACATCAACATCCTCCTTTCCGAGTACATTCAGGATGACAGCCGGCTCCAGATCTATCGTTCAGTTCAAGAACGGATTCGGCGGATCACCCCGTTTCTGACGCTGGACAGTGACCCCTATCTCGTCATGAACGAGGGGCGGCTCTACTGGATTCAGGATGCCTATACGACGTCTCGACACTTCCCCTACGCCCAACCGAAGCGCGGGGTCAACTACATCCGGAACTCTGTCAAAGTGGTCGTCGACGCCTACCACGGAGACGTGACCTACTACAAAATGGGAATCGATGACCCAATTCTCGACGTCTACGACTCCATTTTCCCGAATCTTTTCCGCCCCCTGAGCGAACTGCCCGAAGGAATGGAAGATAATTTCCGATACCCGCAGGAACTCTTCGAAATTCAGTTGGAGACCTACAATCGATACCATATGGTCGCACCCCAGATCTTCTACAACCAGGAGGATCTCTGGACGCGTCCGAACGAAACCTATGCCGGACGGGAACAGCTCATGGAGCCGTACTATGTACTGGCCCGACTTCCCGGTGAAGAGGAGTTGGAGTTTTTACTGATCAGTCCCGCCACGCCGGAGAATCGTGACAACATGATTGGATGGATGGCTGCCAAATCCGATCCGGAGTCTTACGGAGAGCTGTTGGTCTACCGACTGCCCAAGGATCGTCTGATCTACGGGCCTTCCCAGATCGAGGCCCGGATTGACCAGGATCCGGAAATCTCTCGTCAGATCGCTCTTTGGGATCAACGGGGGTCCAGCGTGATCCGGGGCAATTTGATGGTCATCCCGTTGGAAAACGCATTCCTCTATGTCGAACCGGTCTTTCTGATTGCCGAATCAAACAACATCCCGCAACTTCAGCGAGTCATCGTTTCGGTTGGGGAGAGCATCTCGATGCAACCCACCATCGAAGCGGCGATACTGGACATCTTTGGACAACAGGCAGAATTGAACGATTTCCTTCCGGGAGCTGCTCCCGCCGTATCTCCCGTGACCGGAGAGCCAACCGGGATCGACCCCGATCTGGTGAATCGCCAGCGGGAGGTACGCGAGCAGTGGCAAGAGGTGCAACGCGCCCTGGAGTCGGGTCAGTGGGTAGATCTCGGAGAAGCCCTCCAGGCGCTGGGAGAAGAGATCGAAAAACTGGAGACACCATGACTAGACATTTGACCCTTCTGTTCCTGATCGCAACAGTGCCGGCATGGATTTCCTGCAATCAAACCTCCACTCCGACCGAATCGGAATGGACGACCCTCTTTGATGGTACATCCCTCGATGGATGGACCCCCAAAATACGGGGGTACGAATTGGGAGAAGACCCCTTCGATACCTTCCGCCTGGAAGAGAACCTGATCAAGGTTCGATACGATCAATACCCTGCATTCGACGAAACCTTCGGACACCTGTTTTACGAAGATTCCATCTCCAGTTACTACCTGGAGATGGAATACCGGTTTGTCGGCCAACAGATCGAAGACGGTCCTGAATGGGCCTGGCGCAACAGCGGTATCATGCTCCACTCCCAGGATCCGGCATCGATGCAGGTTGATCAGGATTTTCCCGACTCGATCGAGCTTCAACTACTCGGTACGATCGAAGGGGAATCCCGTGCCAATGCAAACCTCTGCACCCCCGGAACCCACGTCATGTTTGGAACGGAACTGGAGACCTATCACTGTATTGACTCCGACAGTCGCTCCTACATTGACGACGAATGGGTCACCATTGGAGTATTGGTTCACGAAAACCGGTGGTTCGACCACCGGCTCGAAGGCCAATCGGTCCTCTCTTACCACTCCTCTCAACTGGATGACGGTACTGCGATCAACGGTGGATACATCGCCCTGCAGAGCGAGAGCCATCCGCTCGACATTCGTCATGTCCGAATGCGTCCATTGACCGGGGATGAGATCGAGTGGGCCGAATCCAAATACCAAGACGCTCTACAAGGATCCGACAATTAAGAGTTATGAAGAACCGACCCTCTTCCATCGCATTCGAAACGCTCGGCTGCAAACTCAACTTTTCGGAAACCTCCTCCATCCGGCGAGAGTTTGCCAACCAGGGCTACACGATTCGTGAATTTGACGAATTGGCCGATATCTACGTCATTAATACCTGCTCGGTCACCAACGATGCCAACAGCGCCTGTCGGAAAACGGTTCGACAGGCACGGCGAAGAAACCCGGATGCACGCATTGCCGTCATCGGATGTTACGCTCAACTGGAACCGGAAGAGATCGCCTCGATCGACGGTGTAGATCTGATCCTCGGAGCAAAAGAGAAGTTCCGGCTACCCGAACTGATCACCGACGATCTTGTCAAACAAGAAGAGACACTCATCTACCGGAGTGACGTCAACGAAGCAGAAGAGTTCCACCACGCCATCTCATCGGACGACCGGACACGTGCGTTCCTGAAAATTCAAGACGGCTGCAACTACTCGTGTGCATTCTGTACCATTCCCCTGGCTCGGGGCAAAAGTCGCAGTCCGGAGATTGAAACAGTTCTGAAAAATGCGGAACAGCTGGTCGACGAGGGATACAAAGAGATCGTCGTCACCGGTGTGAACGCAGGTGATTTCGGTGTCGGGCGAGACGACTGCCTGGCCGATCTGCTTGAGGCACTCGTCGAAGTGGACGGGTTGAACCGGTTGCGTGTCTCCTCGATTGAGCCCAATCTCCTCGATCCTCGAATTGTGGATCTGGCCGCCGAATCCCCGGTTCTCCAACCCCACTTCCACCTCCCCCTACAGAGTGGAAGCAACACCCTGCTGGGACGCATGCGTCGACGCTACAGACGGGAACTCTACGAAGAGAAGATTCACACCATCCGAGATCGTTTGCCGGACGCTTGTATCGGAGCCGACCTGATCACGGGACACCCCGGGGAGAGTGACGAACTCTTTGACGAGGGCTATCGATTCGTTGCCGATCTGGAGATCTCCTATCTGCATGTCTTTACCTACTCGGAACGACCCGAAACTGATGCCGTCCGGATGGAACCGGTCGTACCGGTGCCGACACGAAAGAGGCGAACCCATCGGTTACGTAATCTGTCGGATCGAAAACGCCGAAACTTTGACTCGCGGTTTCTGGGTCAAACCCGGCCGGTCCTCTTCGAATCGGCTCGGGAGGATGGAACCATCCAGGGATGGAGTGACAACTACATTCGTGTCACGATCGAAGGCGCAGAGAATCTTGAAAACCGTCTCCTTCCGGTCACACTCGCCGAAATGCAGTCCAATGGCACCATCCGGGGCGAGCTGAATCCCACTCATTACCGGGAAGAGCGCGTAATCCGGGAACTGACAACCGCCGGGGTCTGATTTCATGAAGCGATCCGACTCTCTACTGGACCGAATCATCGACCGGCTTGAATTTGAATCGGCCATCGCTCCCGATTTTCCAACCACGGTAGCGCAGCCGGAGTCTGGTGCCGAGACCTCTCCGTCGGGCTCAACGCCCGCCCCCAAACGTCCGGACACATGCCGGACACTGGACGAGTTGGAAACCCTCTGTCGGGAAAGCGACGAGCTGCGCACCGATCTGGATGGAACACAACTTGTGTTCGGAAGCGGAGATCCGAATGCACGGATCATGATCATCGGAGAAGCGCCGGGAGAGGAGGAGGATCGTCAGGGAGTCCCGTTCGTCGGAGCCGCCGGCGAACTCCTGACAAAGATACTGCAGGCGATCCATCTGGATCGGGACGACGTTTATATTGCCAATATTCTCAAACACCGACCTCCCGGAAATCGAAATCCGAATGAAGAAGAGCGTCAACGAAGTCTCCCTTTCCTGCTGCGTCAAATCGAACTGGTCGACCCCATTCTGATTCTCTCACTCGGTCGGGTCGCAAGCACCACCCTGCTCGAAACCGATACCTCGTTGAGCTCTCTTCGGGGACAGTTTCATCCATTCGGTGAACGGGAATTGCTGGCCACCTATCACCCGGCTGCACTGTTGAGAAATCCGGCATGGAAACGGCCGGTTTGGGAGGATGTGCAACGACTTCAAAAGCGGCTGGATGAGCGGACCGCGACAAAATGACCCTGTGTCTGGTTCCGTCACATTTCTTATCATTGTCAACGAACCGGCAGGACGAATCGACGCAACAGTCGCCGGAATCATTATGCCCCCATTTTCATGAACAGAGAAGAGACCTCCTTGTCACCAAATGAACTGCCCGCGACCGACAGCCATGCAGGTCGCGTCCCTCCACAAGCGATGGAGATCGAACAAGCCGTACTCGGAGCCATGCTCATTGAACATGAAGCGGCCACGATTGCCCTTCAGATGCTGCAGGCAGGAGATTTTTACAAGCCGGCTCACCGTCTCGTTTTCGAAACCATCTACGAACTGTACGAACGGGACAATCCGCTCGACCTTCTCACGGTCGAAAACGAACTGCGGGACAAAAAGAGGCTCGATCAAGCCGGAGGGCCGGGATATCTGGCCGACCTGACCCGGGCTGTCAGCTCGTCTGCCAATATCGACTACCATTCACAGATTATCGCCGAAAAGGCCGTCAAAAGAAACTTGATTCTGAGTTGTTCCGAAATCATCAAAACGGCGTATGACACGAGCAGTGACGCCTACGATCTGCTGGACAACGCTGAACAGCGCATATTTGACCTCTCCAATTCAAAATCCCGGGCCAACGCACAGGCGATTGGAGATGTCCTCAAGGATACACTTCAATATCTCGAAGAGATGCGCGGGAAGCCCTCCGGGATTACCGGTGTTCCCACTGGTCTCGATGTAGACAAACTGACCTCCGGGTTTCAACCGGGGGATCTGATCATAGTCGCTGCCCGGCCCTCTATGGGGAAGACCGCCTTTGTTCTCACGGCCGCACGAAATGCCGCACTGAATCTGGATGATCAGCTTCAGACCAATGTTGCCCTCTTCAGTCTCGAGATGTCGAATCAATCCCTGGTTCAGCGATTGCTCACCATGGAAGGTCGAATCAATGCCCAGTCTGCCAGATCGGGTCGGCTCAAGGATGAAGAGTTCAAGCGACTCATCGATGCAGCAGGACGTCTTTTTACCGCCAGAATTTTCATTGATGACACGCCCAGTATCAGTGTCATGGAACTTCGGACCAAGTGCCGACGCCTCAAAAGCGAACACAACATCGGCATGATCGTCGTTGACTACCTCCAGTTGATGACCGCTTCCGTACGTGAGAACAGCAACCGGGAGCAGGAGATTGCCACCATCTCGCGAGGGTTGAAAGCATTGGCCAAAGAGTTGGATGTACCGGTCGTCGCCCTCTCCCAGTTGAGCCGGGCGGTTGAACAACGAGGGGGAGACAAGCGCCCTCAGTTGAGTGATCTTCGGGAGAGTGGATCCATTGAGCAGGATGCCGATGTCGTGATGTTTCTCTACCGACCGGAATATTACGGGATCAAAACCACTCCGGAGGGGCACTCCACCCGCGGGCTGGCCGAAATCATCGTGGGGAAGCAGCGGAACGGTCCGACGGGTGCCAAAAGACTCTACTTTGTCGAAGACTACGCCCGGTTCGAGAACTTCACTCAGTCCCATGACGGCGGTCCGGAAGAGGCACCGTCCCAAAGCCTCGAGACGTCACCGGAAGCTCCACAAATCCCTCCTCCTTCCGGGGATGATCACGCCCCCTTCTAATCTCCCGGTTCGGCTGGAATGAACGGGGATCGGACCTTCAATTCGGCCAACTCCTCAAACAATTCGTCATACAGGTGGATCATTCGGGACCAGTCGAGGTGGCGATTGATCCCCTGGAGGGATGATTTTGGAAGCGGCCGGGTTCGGCCCATCAAAAGATCCCGCAAATGCCGGAAGAGTTCATCCTCGTCCTCGTATAGCACCGGTGCATGCAACAAAGGATTGTGGAGGGATTCCGGAATCAACTCCGGATAGTGCAACCGGTTCGGTACCAGTGGATGGCATCCGCAATAGATCGCTTCCATGATGGCCACACAGAAAAACTCGTAGGTCGCCGTAGAGACGACGATATCCCCGGAGTGCAGCAGGCGACTGTAGGAGTCGGGATCATCCACATACCCGAAGTGGGTGATGTGGTCCCCGAATCGCCGCCACGCCTTTTCAAACTCCTCCGGTTTCTCGTGCTGGCTGTCTCCG
>JBNJFK010000052.1:0-12149 GCA_051746765.1 Bacteroidota bacterium | reverse complement strand
ATCGGGGTCGGTGGGATTGCCCTGGAGGACCAGCACATTCGAATCGGCTTCGGCCATTCGGCGTGCAATTTCCGGATCGGGTTCGATCACTTTGATCTTCCAGTCATCTTCGCTCTGACTCAATTTTTTGACAAGCAACTGACCGAGTGCGGTCCCTCCGGCGATCATGATGCGATGGATGACCTTCTCGTTGTGGCCCAGAACTTCGAGCAGTTTCTGAAGGTTGTCGGTGTCGGCGATCAGATAGAGCTGGTCACCAGGGTGCAAATGGTTGTGACCCCTTGGAATGATGGTCCGTTGGTTGCGGGAGATGGCGACCACCCGAAACGGGTACTGTGGGTAGAGGCGAGTCAGTTTGCTCAGGCTGAACCCGATGACGGGGGAATCCTTCTCGATTCGGATGCCGATCAACTGAATTTTTCCGTCTGCCAGCGGAACCACGTCGGTGGCCGACCGGTTCTGGAGCAGTTCAAGGATCTGGTTGGCAGCGCTCTCTTCAGGGTGGATCAGGACATCAATTCCCAGCTCCGACGGTTGGATCGGTGTATCTTTTTCCGAAAGCTCCGAACTCCGGACCCGGGCGATGACTCTCGGAACTCCGAGTCGCTTGGCCATTGAGGAGCAGATCATGTTTACTTCATCGGAGCTGGTGACAGCAACCAGAAGCTCCGTCGTCTGAACTCCGGAGGCGAGAAGAACTTTCGGTGATGTGGCACTCCCGTGTCGTGTCAGGACATCCACATGTTCATTGAGTCGGTGAAGAGACGACTCGTCCTCGTCGATGATCGTGATACTGTGGTTCTCCCCGGAGAGGACCCGACAGAGCTCGGCTCCGATTTCGCCTGCACCTGCAATCAGTATGTTCATCGTGTAGGGGTCATTCTCGAAGGTTGTCCGGTTATGGTATCAGGTGTTCCAACAGGTATTGGGTATAAGCCCGGTGAAGGAGCAGGTAGCTGGCTCGATTGTACGCAACACCGTGCGAACCGGGCGGATAGATTCTCAAATCTACATCCTTTTCGGCATCCGTGAAAGCCCGGACCAACTGCATGGTCTGCTGGAGGTGGACATTCTCATCCATTCCGGAGTGCACCAGAAGCAATCGACCAGCCAGCTTGTCTGCATGTGTGAGAAGGGAGTTCTGGTCATACCCCGATCGGTTGGCATCCGGAAGATTCATGTACCGTTCGGTATAGATGGTGTCGTAGAGTCGCCAGTCGGTGACCGGCGCGCCGGCGATGGCGACCGGGAAGAGGTCCGGATGTCGGAGCTGAGCCAGAACGGCAAGATAACCTCCATAACTATGACCACGTAGAGCCATCCGTTCCGGGTCAACCCAGTCGTACTGTTTCGGCAATTCTGCGGCTGCGTGGGCCAGGTCGTCACTCTCCAGTAGCCCGATTTGACCGTAGACCTGTTTTTCGAACGCTCGACCATACCCGCCGCTTCCTCTCGGATTCAGATTGGCAACAGCAATTCCTAGACGCAGGAGATGTTGTCTCCATCCGGAGGTATCGAATTCGTTTCGGACACCTTGAGAACCGGGGCCTCCGTAGATATCCCACATGAGTGGGACCGGCTGTTCGGGACTCGCATTGGACGGTTTCATGATCCAACCGTCAAGGGTGTCTCCTTCACTGGTGACCAACCGGAACAGCTCCCGTGCGGGCAGGTTGAACCGCTCCATGCCGGATTCGATCTCTTGTCGGGATCCCAAGATCTCGACCGGTTCGGACTCTCCGGTACGGTAGAGCTCGGTTTGCCAGGGACGATCCAGGGCCGAGTGACGATCGCGGTACCACGTACCATCCGGAGCGAATTCGATTTCGTGAACACCTCTCGCCTCCGTGATTTGCTGTCGTTCGCCGCTCTCCAGATCGAGTCGATAGAGATGGCGTTCGAGCGGGGAGACCTCTGTCGAACTGTACCAGAGCGCACCCTCCGTTTCGTCGATGTGATGGATATCCGTCACTTCCCACTCCCCTCGGGTGACCTGTTCGAGGAGCTCCCCGTCGTACCCGTAGCGATAGAGGTGAGTCCATCCGTCCCGGTCCGACAGCCAGTAAAAATGTTCACGATTTTCAGGGAAAAAGAGCGGATGGTTCAGTCCCGAGAAAAAATCGTAGAGATCGATCCACCCCTCGTCGGTCTCTTCCGTAAGCAGACGGGTTTGTTTCCCGCCATTCAGCTCGTGTAGTGTCAGTTCGACGCGGGTTTGTTGTCGGTTCAACCCGAGAGTGGCCAGCGTAGCAGGTCGAGCCGTCCAGTAGATGCGCGGAATATATCCGTCTGTGACGGACTCGGTGACCCACTGAACATCTTCGGTTTCCAGGTCCAGAACTCCGATTCGGACAGTTGGGTTCGGTTCACCCGCTTTGGGGTAGGGGAGCTCGGTGTATTCCGGATATTTACCTTCGAAATCGGTCATCTGATGGGTCGGGACATCGCTTTCGTCGCTCTGCCAAAATGCGATTTTCCGGCTGTCCGGGGACCACTCCCAGGCTTGTACCAGACCGAACTCCTCTTCGTAGACCCAGCCGAACCGGCCATTGAAAAGTGTATCGGTAGCTCCAGTGGTTTGCCGGATGAGTTCACCCGTCTGAATTCGATAGGTGTGGATCTCTCCATTTATGACCAGTCCAACCCACCGGCTGTCGGGGGAGAATTCCGCTGTAAAGACGTCTTGCGAGATTCGTTCCAGAGTCTCCGATTCAATCTCGTAGAGGTAGAGGTCGGAGACGCCTGAATGTCGCCAGACCGGGACCGTATTCGCCTCGATGAGCAGGTATCGACCATCCGGAGATACATGGTACTGATCAATTTGAACGGGCAGGCCGCTCTCCGGATCTGTAAGCTCGGCTTCAGAAAGCAGACGCTCCTCTTCTTCCTGTCCGGGGCGCCGGAGTCGAATCTCCCGCTGACCGCTTTCCGGATCGATCCAGAGATGGCTGAACCGCTCCTCTCCCGGAAACCACCGCATCTGTTCCGGTCCGGGATCCCCTTCAAGCCAGGAGCCGGCCACAAGTGAGTTCCAGAGATCGTCGAAGGGGTGATTCTGGGCCTCTGCCGTTTGCAGAGAGAGGAGTCCCGTAATCCAGATTGCCAGAATGAGAGACGAAGATCGTTGCAGGTATTTCAAGTATAAGTTCATGCAGAAGAGTCTGTTGCAGGTTCTTGAGTTCGAGTGGACGCCGGGCTTGCCCGAAGCAGGCGGAGCCCGTTCAGAACGACCAGAAGGGTACTCCCTTCATGGGCAATGACTCCGAGTGTCAGAGGAAGATCGATCCAGAAAACCGAGAGGATCAACAGGACGATAACGGAAAGACTGAAGGTAATGTTTTGTCGGACAATTCGGCGGGAAGCACGTGAGAGCCACAAAATCCATGGCAGTTTGCTCAAATCGTCCCCCATCAACACGACATCTGCCGACTCCAGAGCCACATCGGTTCCGGCGGCCCCCATGGCGATTCCAAGGTGACTGGTTGCAAGGGCCGGTGCATCGTTGATCCCGTCACCAACCATGGCCACTTTTCCTTTTCGGTTCATCTCTTCGATCCGTACCGATTTATCCTCCGGAAGCAACTCTGCGTGTACATCGTCGATTCCCAGTTCATCCGCGATCCGCTGTGCCACCCCGCGATTGTCACCGGTGAGCATGGAGATGGAACGGATTCCGAGCTGTCTCAGCCGGGTGATGGTCTCTTTGGCGTTGGGACGGATCTGGTCCGCCATGGCGATGAGTCCCCGAACCGTCTTCTCTTCGAGAATATAGACCACGGTCTTTCCTTCCGATTCCAGCCGGTCTGCCTCGCTTTGAACGGGCTGTGAGGGTTCGATCTCCAGGGTGTGGAGAAGGGAGACGTTGCCGGCCGACACCGTGGTTCCATTCCAGTTGCCCTGAATTCCTTTTCCGGCAAACGTCTGTTGGCGAGTCACAGTAACCGGTTCTACTCCTGCTTCGGAGGCGCTATTCAGGATGGCTCTCGCCAGATGGTGCTCGGAATACTGTTCGCATCCGGCGGCAATGGCAAGCAGCTGCTGTTCTGTGGTCTCTTCTTCGGAATCGTTGGCGATAGGAACGAGATCGGTAACGACCGGTTTGCCCAACGTGAGAGTGCCGGTCTTGTCGAACGCGATGGTGTCGAGCTGTTCGATCCGTTCCAGGGTTCCGCCCCCTTTGAAGAGGACACCGTTGCGGGCCGAGTTGGCGATGGCCGAGATAATCGCGGCGGGTGTGCTGATGATCAGGGCACAGGGTGAGGCGACGACGAGAAGCGTCATGGCACGGTAAAAGGTGGGTTCGAAGGCGTGATCCAACAAGAGCCACGGGACGAGAATGACGAGGGTGACCGCAAGCAAAACAAGTTGTGTATAGACCGGCTCGAATCGATCGAGAAACTGCTGGGTTTCGGCCCGTCGATCTTGTGCTTTTTCGACCAGCTCGATAATTCTTGACAGGGTGGTTTCCTGAGCCCGCTTGGTTACCTCGATCTGAAGAACACCGTCCTGATTCAGAGTCGCAGCAAACACGGTATCTCCCGGAGTTCGTGTAACAGGGATACTTTCACCCGTAATGGCCGATTCATCGATCTGGCTTTCCCCCTCTCGAATGGCTCCGTCAATCGGTATATACTCCCCCGGCTTGACGATGACCATCTGTCCCGGCACCAGATCGGCCACCGGCACCTGGGTCTCTTCCCCCTCCTCGGTGCGAACGAGCGCGGTTTCCGGCCGAAGGGCCATGAGGGCGTGGATGGCGTTCCGGCTTTTGCCCAGCGCATATCCTTCCAGGGTTTCGCTCAGGGAGAAGAGGAAGAGAAGGACCGCCCCTTCCAGCCACTGATCAATGACGGCAGCCCCAATCGCGGCTGCAATCATCAAAAAGTCGATGTGGATCTGTCTGCGTTTCAGGTCGTCGATCAGCTCCACGGTTCCCATGTACCCACCGGTCAGATAGGAGATGATGTAGAGTGGAAGGGACCAGTGATCCGGAAGCCAGTCAATAAGCTCGATTGCAAAACCTCCGGCGAGGGTAACACCACAGAGTGTGGTGAGTAGTGTCTCCTTAACTCTCTCTCGATCCATCGGTCGGCCGTCTGATTTTAAGATACTCGGTTCGATCTGTCACGGTGGTCCGTCCTCTATTCCAGAACCATTCGCTCTTCGGACCGGACGATCTCATCCGGCAGATGGGTCTGGATAATCTCTTTCCACGCCGGGACCAGTGAATCCTTGAGGTATTCCCGACTGTAGGCGAGCCGGATCCTCCGACTCGGGACGGGCTTTGCAAATTCACGGATGGTGGCGGTCGAACAGTTTCGGTTGTAGTCCCGGACAGCCAGGGCCGGCAGGAGTGTCATGCCGTAATTCTGCTCGACCAGCTGTTTGAGCGTCTCGAGATTTCCGCTTTCGAAACGGAACGGTTGCTCCCGGTGGCGGTTGCGACGCTCCTCTTTGCAGAGTTTGAGCGTCTGATCCCGAAGGCAGTGTCCCTCGTTGAGGAGCCAGATGCCTTCCCCGTCGAGGTCCTCTTGGTCGAGCAGCTTTTTTCGACTCAACGGGTGGTCCTGGGAGAGATATCCGACAAAAGGTTCGTCAAAGAGAATCTCTTCGTGGATCGATTTTTGGTCGGTCGGGGTCGCGATGATACCGATATCGAGGGTATCCTGATGTAGCCCCTCCAGAACTTGCGAGGTAAGCATCTCTTCAAAAATGAGCTCGACATCAGGGTGGGCTCGCATGAAGGGTTGCAGGACTAATGGAACCAGATATGGAGTGATTGTCGGGATAATACCGACATGAACGGTTCCTCCCAATGTCCCGTCGGCGTTATGGGCCAGGTCTTCAATCTTTTTGGCCTGTTTGAGGATCGTCTTTGCTTCATCAATGATGGTACGTCCAATCTCGGTCGGGACAACGGGGCTCCGCGAACGGTCAAAAAGTTTGACCCCCAGCTGCTCTTCCAGTTTGTGGATCTGCATGCTCAGTGTCGGCTGTGTCACAAAGATCTTCTCAGCAGCTGTGGCGAAGTGTCGATATTTGTCGACGGCAACAATGTAGGAGAGCTGGGTCAGGGTCATGGGTGAACTATTGATTCGATTTGAAGAGGAGATCTTCTATTTTGGCTGGGAATACCATGGCCACAATGTAAGAAATGAGTCTGATGAAAGCTGTGACGAAACACCTACTGTTCACTGGAAATGTTCAGGGCGTTGGCTTTCGTGCCTATACCCGCCGGGCTGCCCGGACAGCCGGAGTGACCGGCTGGGTGCGGAATTTGGCAGACGGCCGGGTGGAGATTTTGCTTCAGGGAGATCCCGACCGGGTCGACGGGGTTATTCAACAGATTGCCGGAGGCCCTCCCACGGCCAGAGTAGAGTCGATGATTGTAGATGACGTGGAGCCCGGGGAGAGTTTTGATCAATTTACCATTCGACACTAGGGAATACGATGTATCTGATATTTGACACGGAAACGACCGGGCTTCCCCGAAATTTCTCGGCTCCTCTCACCGATTTCGACAATTGGCCTCGCTGTGTACAGCTGGCTTGGGAGCTGCACGACGAGACGGGTGCACTCCTCTCCAGAGGGGATTACATCGTTCGACCGGACGGTTTTACCATTCCCTACAATTCGGAAAAAATTCACGGAATTTCGACCGAGCGGGCGATGGAAGAGGGGATTCCGCTCGAAGAGGTGATGGACCGGTTTGACAAAGATTTGAAGAGGGCCCGGTTTGTAATCGGTCACAATCTGGAGTTCGACCTTAATATCATGGGGGCAGAGTATCTCCGGACCGGTCGTTCCAATCCATTGTCCGGGAAGCTGGAGGTGGATACAAAGGATGATGCCACGGAGTATTGTAAACTGCCGGGGGGAAGGGGGCGATACAAATACCCGAAGCTCTCGGAGCTGCATCAAATCCTTTTCGAGGTCGATTTCGAGGAAGCACACAATGCACAGGCCGATGTGGAGGCGACCGCCCGCTGTTTTCTCGAGTTGGTGCGTATCGGGGTTATCCAGCTACAGATGCCGGCAGATATCGACACGGCCGGAGCCTCACCGGCCGAGTGGATCGAGCCGGAGAATTACATGGGGCAGGTTCGGGAGTTGCGTCACCGCCTCGGTAGTGAAGACGGAGAGACCTCCCGGATGGAGTCGGAACACCATCTGGAAGGAGGCGCAGAGCGAAAGACGGAGAGGGCAGCCGCCGAACGGGAAGCGGCAACTCCGTTTGTCCATCTCCATGTACACTCCCAGTACTCAGTCCTCCAGGGGACAACCGATGTCGCGGATCTGGTGCGCAAAGCGAAAGAGGATGGCATGCCGGCGGTGGCTCTTACCGATCTGGGCAATATGTTCGGCATCTTCAAGTTTGTTCAAGCGGCTCACAAGGAGGGGATCAAACCGATTATCGGTACGGAGTGCTATTTCGTCGAGGATCGGCATCAGAAGAAATTTACCCGGGAACGTCCGGATCGTCGATTCAGTCAGATTTTCCTGGCCAAGAGCCGGAAAGGGTACGAGAATCTCTCAGTTCTCTCTTCGATGGGATATGTTGAAGGGTACTACTACAAATATCCTCGTGTCGACCGCGACTTGGTCCGAGAGTGTCGGGAGGGCTTGATCGCACTTTCGGGAGGGTTGCGCGGTGAAGTGGCCGATCTGATTCTGAACCAGGGAGAGGAGGCCGCCGAGGAGGCGTTTCTCTGGTGGCACGAGACGTTCGGAGAGGATTTTTACGTCGAACTGTTGCGTCACAACCTCGAAGAGGAGGAGCGGGCCAACGAGATTTTGTTGAAGTTTGCACGGAAGCATGGTGTCAAGGTGGTGGCGTCCAACAATGTGTTCTACCTGAATCGGGAGGATGCGAAGGCGCACGACGCCCTGCTCTGCATCGACAACGGGGAGTTGATCTCGACTCCGGTGGGTCGCGGTCGCGGATTTCGGTACGGGTTTCCGAATGATCAGTTCTATTTCAAAAGTCAGGAGGAGATGAAAGGTCTCTTTGCCGATCTTCCGGAGGCGATCGAAGGGACTTGGGAGGTGGCCGAAAAGGTGGATCCGATCCAACTGGAGCGGGACGTCATCCTTCCCAACTTTGCGCTTCCGGACGGGTTTGACAACGAGGACGACTATCTGCGCCACTTGACGTTGGAAGGGGCTGAGGATCGATATTCGGAGTTGGCGGAGGAGGTCCGGGAACGAATCGATCACGAGCTGGGGATTATCCGCGAGATGGGATTCGCCGGCTACTTTCTCATCGTCCAGGATTTTATTGCCGAAGCTCGCCGCATGGGGGTGTATGTGGGCCCCGGAAGGGGGTCGGCGGCTGGATCGGTTGTTGCATTCTGTACCGGGATCACCAACATCGATCCGATTCGGTACGATCTTCTTTTTGAACGGTTTTTGAATCCGGAGCGGGTGTCGATGCCCGATATCGATATCGATTTCGATGATGACGGACGGCAAAAGGTCATCGATTATGTTGTTCGCAAGTACGGAAAGGATCAGGTGGCCCACATCATCACATTCGGGACCATGGCCGCCCGTTCGTCGGTTCGGGACGTTGCCCGGGTGCTGGACCTTCCACTGCAGGATGCCGACCGACTCGCCAAATTGGTTCCGGAGACGGTCGGGATTTCATTGGAAGAGGCGTTCGGGAGTGTCAAAGAGCTGAAGGAGATTCGGGATCAGGACACCCTGGAGGGGAAAACTCTCCAGATGGCCCAGACGCTTGAGGGGTCGGTCCGAAATACCGGGATCCACGCGGCCGGCGTCATTATCGCCCCCGACAGGCTCACGAAGTATATCCCGATCTCTACGGCAAGGGATGCCGATCTCTTTGTGACCCAGTTTGACGGGAAGGTGATCGAAGATGCCGGGATGCTGAAGATGGACTTTTTGGGCTTGAAAACCCTCTCCATACTGAAGTCGGCGATCGAGCTGGTTCACGAGACGACCGGAGAAGAGCTGAATTTGGACGAGATCCCGCTCGATGACGAAGCCACGTTTCGTCTCTATCAGAAGGGGGGAACGATTGGAACCTTCCAATTTGAGTCGGACGGGATGCGGAAGTATCTGAAACAGCTGAAGCCGACCTCCGTCAATGATCTGATTGCAATGAACGCCCTCTACCGACCGGGACCGATGCAGTTTATTCCCGACTACATTCGGCGCAAGCATGGAGAAGAGTCGGTAGACTACCCGCACGACGATCTTCGTGCCATTCTGGAACCGACCTACGGGATCATGATCTATCAGGAGCAGATCATGATGGTGGCACAGAAGATGGGAGGATACTCACTCGGGGAAGCGGATGTTCTTCGCCGGATCATGGGAAAGAAAAAGCCGGAGCTTCTCCCGCCCGAAGAGGAGAAGTTCATGGTTCAGGCGATCGAGAAGGGCTATGACAAGGCGACCGCCAAGGATGTCTTTGACAAAATGGCCCTCTTTGCCGGATACGGGTTCAACAAGTCCCACTCGGCTGCATATTCAGTTGTGGCGTACCACACCATGTATTTCAAGGCGAACCATCCCGGACCGTACATGGCGGCGGTACTCTCGCACAATATGAGTGACATCAAAAAGGTGGCCTTTTTTGTCGAAGAGTGTCGTGAGTTGGGGCTGGAGGTGGTTCCACCCGATATCAATGTTGCCGAAGGGAGATTTACGGCTCGGGATCATGCCATTCAGTACGGGATGGCTGCAATCAAGGGAGTGGGAAGTTCGGCAATTGAAGCGATCGTGGAGGAGCGGGAGTCGAACGGTCCGTTTACGTCCATTTTTCATTTTGCCTCGCGCATCGATACCCGAATCTGTA
Organism: Bacteroidota bacterium; assembly: GCA_051746765.1. GTDB lineage: Bacteria > Bacteroidota > Rhodothermia > Balneolales > Balneolaceae > JBBEBE01. The sequence continues at coordinate 2,326 of JBNJFK010000052.1, read as the reverse complement.
ATCGACGGACCATCGAAAGTCTGATCCAGGCCGGCGCCTTCGATTCGATGCACACATCGCGGGCACAGCTGTTGGAGAGTCTCGACGATATTTTGAACTATGCGACTCGTCAACAGGAGGAGGCCCGCCTGAATCAGGCCAACCTTTTTGGAAGTGGACCGTCCGGTTCGTCTGCACTGGCTGAACCGGAACTTCGTCCCTGCAAGGAGTGGTCCGTGATCGGACGTCTGAACCGGGAACGGGAGCTGATCGGGTTCTATCTGAGTGGCCATCCGCTGGACCGGTTTCGTGAAGACGTGGAGTTGTTTGCCTCGCACAAGCTGGATCGCGAGAAACTCGACCGGGTGGCGGATCGCTCCACCATTCGGGTGGTCGGCATCGTGACGGCCGTCAAGAAACTGGTGGATCGAAAGGGCCGTCCGTTCGCTTTTTTGACACTGGAGGATCTGCAGGGGTCCATCGAGTGCATCGCATTCAACGATGTCTTTGATCGTTATTTGGGATTGATTCAGCCGGACACGATCGTCATGGCCGAAGGTTCGCTGGATCGCCGGGATGCGGAACCGAAGTTGATCCTGAACGCATTGGAGCGGGTAGAGAATCTGCGCGAGAAGTTTCAACATCAGCTGTTGCTGCAGGTACGGCTCCAGACCGGAGAGATCGGAGAGGAGGAGTTGCTACAGATGGCGACGCTGCTCACACAGTACAAGGGAGAGACCCCGATTCGGTTGAGAATCGAAAGTGACCACGCCAACGGACCCATACCGATGAATGTGCGCAAGTATGTTGTAGAACCGAGTCAGGAGCTGCTTCAGAAGTTGCGACGTCTGTTGGGACGAGAGTCTGTGGAACTGATTCGCGTTCAATCGGGTTCATAGTGCACAACCGGGCGAACCATAGGGGTTGTTGATGATTCCCATAATCAAAAGAGATATGATTCACCCGTTCGAAGCTTGTACTTTTACCGTGTGATCATTGGGTCACCGATTGTTAATCTAAGCGAGGATGTTATGTCTAAACCAGTAGAGTTGTCCGATAGTAATTTTTCAACGGAAGTGGAATCTTCCGAACAGCCGGTTTTGGTCGATTTCTGGGCCGAGTGGTGTGGTCCGTGTCGAATGATCGGGCCCATTGTCGAAGAGCTTGCCGGCGAGTATGACGGAAAGGTCAAGGTTGGAAAGGTAAATGTGGATCACAATCCGCAAATTTCCGTCAAGTATGGAATCCGTAGCATTCCGGCCCTGTTGATATTCAAGGGAGGAGAGGTGGTTGACCAGATCGTTGGCGCCGTTCCGAAGACGCAGATCAAACAGAAGCTGGATCAACAGCTCTGACCGGGAGTCTCCTCTCGCACAAGAGTCCTATTGGAAAAGGTGTTTCGGACACAGAGGACTGTGTTTGAAACATCTTTTTTCATTTCTGTACTGGCCCACCGTGTTTTCTTGTCTTAGTTTCCATAGCTGGTACTCAACCGGCCACCGATTGGATCTTCGGTGTCAATGACAGGTATCTCAATTCGATACGATGGTAAAACGAACGGGAATCGTACTCTTCATTCTGGTGGTTGCGGGGGCAATTTTTTGGCCCAAACTGGCACCTTTGTTTCAGGAATCACCGAATACCTCATCATCCGGCAGTGAAGCACTTCCGGTGGAGGCGGTTGTCATGGAACCGGAGATGCTGGACAATGTGATTCACACGAGCGGATCCATTCAGGCGAATGAGTCGGTCGAACTACGCTCGGAGATGAGCGGAGTGGTGCAGGAGATCCTGTTTGAAGAGGGAGGTCGTGTTTCCAGGGGGGATCTTTTGGTCAAGATCGATGACCGTGAGCTTCAGGCCGAACGTCGTCGGATCGAAGCACGTCTGCAACTGGCGGAGGAGAGTGCCGAGCGACAGTCCCGACTGCTGGAGCGTGGAGGTGTCAGTCGGCAAGAGTATGACAACATACAGAATGAGGTGTTGGTTTTGCGCGCCGAACGGGATCTGATTGATGCCCGTATTGCCAAAACCGAAATTCGGGCTCCGTTCCAGGGACGGATCGGACTCAAGTATATCAGTGACGGTAGTTTTGTGACACCCGAGACCCGAATTGCATCTCTCCATGATTTGGATCGGGTCAAGATAGATTTTTCCATACCGGAGCGCTACCAGTCCGAAGTTCAGGAGGGGGATCGAATCGAATTTCGTGTACAGGGTCGGGATTCTACGTACAGTGGGGCTGTCTATGCGATCGAGCCCGGTGTCAATTCGTCTACCCGAACGCTTCAGATTCGTGCCCGAAGCGAGAATCCGGATCATGAGTTGATTTCCGGTGCGTTTGCCA
>JBNJFK010000051.1:0-12243 GCA_051746765.1 Bacteroidota bacterium | reverse complement strand
TTAGCCATTCCGGGAGACATTGTCCGCCAACCTCTGGCGTCGATCCGGCATTCTGACCGATGTGGAGTTTTACGAACTACGCTATAGTGGAAAATCGGCTGCTTTTCTGCGCGGATTTCGGGCGGTCTATCTGGGACTGGTCTTCAACGTGCTCATCATGGCGTCCGTCTCCCTGGCAGCCATCAAGATGGGGACCGTTCTGTTGGGAATCTCCCCGTTTCAGACGATCCTGATCGCCGGAACTGTCACCGTTGTCTATAGTGCCCTCGGAGGCTTGCGTGGAGTCTTGATCACGGACTTCTTCCAGTTCTTTCTCTCCATGATCGGCGGAATCGCTGCTGCCTGGTTCGCAATCAAACACCCGGCCGTGGGCAATGTTTCCGATCTCTTCTCGCACGAGACGGTAAAACCACTCATGGGGCTTTTCCCCGACTTCTCCGACACGTCCCAGCTCTGGACCATCCTGATCATTCCGTTGGCCGTTCAGTGGTGGAGTGTCTACTACCCCGGGGCGGAACCGGGCGGAGGTGGATATGTGGCACAGCGGATGTTTGCAGCCAAGAATGAGGATCATTCCATCGGGGCGGTCTTCCTTTTCAATGCACTGCACTACGCGCTGCGTCCGTGGCCCTGGATTATCGTCGCACTCTGCTCCGTCATCGTCTTTCCCGACCTGGACTCCATTCGGGAAGCATTCCCGCATGCTGCCGACATCGTGGGGCACGACATGGGCTACCCTGCCATGCTTTCGTTTCTGCCGGCCGGCTGGATGGGATTGGTGGTTGCCGCTCTTATTGCTGCCTATATGTCGACCATTTCGACCCACTTGAATTGGGGATCGAGCTACCTGGTAAATGATCTGTACAAACGATTTCTGAAGCCGGAAGCATCCGAACAACAGCAGGTTACGGTTGGACGTATCTCCACTGCGGTTCTGATGCTCATCGCCGGGTGGCTGGCTCTGCAGATGCAATCGGCGCTGGACAACTTCCAGATTATCCTCCAGATCGGTGCCGGTACCGGTCTGCTCTTTATTCTACGTTGGTTCTGGTGGCGTGTAAACGCCTGGAGCGAAGTAACCGGAATGGTCGTCTCCTTTTTAATGGCACTCTACTTCCGGTTCGGGCACGCCTCGACCGGTTTGCCGTCACTGAACGGCACCCAAGAGCTCCTCATCGGAATTCTGGTTACCACAACGGCCTGGCTGATCGTCACCTGGCTCACGCGACCAACGGAAGAAGACACCTTGATCTCGTTCTGTCAACTGATTCGTCCGGGCGGTCCCGGCTGGGAAAGGATTCACCGACGGGCCGAAGAGCGAGGCATCCGCCGTACCGATGTTGAAGATGAAGCGTGGCGAGTACCACAAGGAATTTGGTGCATGCTTCTCGGATGCGTTTTTGTCTATGGCATCCTGTTTGCGACCGGTTACTGGATCTACGGTTTTCTGATTCCGGCTATTGCTACAACCGTCGTTTCGCTGATCTCCGGATGGGTACTGATCGGTGCCTGGCGAAAACTGGTCGCACTCACTCCCGAAGCAGAGAAAGGTGGAATAGACATTGACGGCTGACCGCTTCGGAGAGAAGCAGTCGGCCCGTTGATTCCGATGAAACTCAGATAAGTCGGGTATCACCCACGCGCTCGAGATTGATATCCATCACCGCTTCGTTGCTGCTCCAAGAGCCGCCTGTAAAATCGGGGATGTCGGCCGGGTTGGAACGGTTGGCCACAGACCACTCGCTTAGCGGGATGATAGAGCTCCAACTGGCCGCGTCATAGACGGTCAAATCGAGTGGGAGACCGGCGCGAAGCGAGTCGATCAAACGCCAGAGCATCATGGTATCGGCTCCACCGTGCCCCCCGATCTGTTCGGACATCTCTCCCACCCGCCGTGTAATTTCCGGTGTGTATTTCTCCACGACCGCTTGATGCTCCTCCTCCGGCAACCATCCATCGTGACCGGTTGCGATTCGTTCTTCCGGAAATCCGCGTGCAATTCCACTCGTTCCACTGATTAGATGGATCCGGGAGTAGGGTCTCGGTGACGTGACGTCGTGTTGCAACATGATGGTCCGTCCGTTGACGGTCCGGAGAATGCTCACGTTCATGTTTCCCCGGAAACTTCGTTCGGCAAACTCTTCGAAAAACGGCTCCTCTTCGGCCAGTTCTCTCGCCCGATCCTGCATCATGAAATCGTTGCTGGACATGGAAACCATATAGTCGAGTCGGTCGCCGTGGTTGATGTTCATGACGAGCGCCACCATGCCGAGGCCGTGGTGTGGGTAGAGGTTCCCATTCCGCTTCGAATTCTCCCGGAGTCGCCACATGTTGTGATACTCGTCAAAATCGAAGTTGTGGCGCATGAGCTGGTGAATGTACGCGCCCTCTCCATGGATTACATCTCCAAAAAAGCCGTCTCTGGCCATGTTGAGTGTAACCATCTCGAAAAAGCCGTAACACATGTTGGTCATCTGGTAGCAGTGCTTTCGGGTCCTCTCGGAAGTTTCTACCAGCTGCAGGCACTCTTCCATGGTAATCGCTGCCGGGATCTCGGTCGCTACATGTTTTCCGCTTTCCATGGAGTAGACACACATCGGTGCATGAAGATGCCACGGAGTACAGACCAGGATCAGGTCCAGATCGTCCCGATCGCACACCCGCTTCCACTCCTCTTCCCCGATGTACGTCTCCGGGCTGAACCGCATATCGTCGATCCGGCTCATTCGATCTTCTGCTTCCCGGATGGCACTTTCCTCCACATCGCAAATGGCACGTACTTCGACACCTTCGATGTGGTTGAGTCGGGCAACGGCTCCGTTCCCCCGGTTACCCATCCCGATAATTCCGACCCGTACCAGATCGATGGCAGGCGCGGCATACCCGTGCATGTTGAACAGCTGTTCCCGATCGGACATCCCGGCATCTGTCTGGTTCGCCGAACCGTCGGAACTGCAGTTGGAGAGGGTCAAAAGACCGGCTCCAGCCAGTCCGCTCAACTTCAGAAACTCTTTTCTTGTGTTTTTCATAAGGTATGAATCTCTTTGGCTTTACCGGTTATTTGACGGGGGCGACTCCTCCCTTTCCTGCCAGAATAGCAAATCCAGTGCAGATTTAGAAATCGTGATCAGACCAATACCAGATCGATCTTCCGCTGACGGAGATCCTCTACATGATTCGACCCCAACCCTTTGTCGGTAATCAGAGTATCGATTGATCCCATTTCACAGATCAGGGAGAAGCTCTGTCGGCCAAACTTGCTGGAGTCCGTGACCGCAATGACCTGTCGGGCATGCCGAACCATGACCCGGTTCAACCCGGCTTCCAGTGGATTTGGAGTGGTGAGGCCAAATTCCGGATCGATGCCATCCACTCCCAGAAACAACTTGTCAAAGTAGTAGTTCGAAAGGGTCGCTTCGGCTTCCGGCCCGACCAGAGAGTGGGAGGCGCGCTGAAAGGTACCGCCTGTGAGCATGACATCGAGATGGCTGGAGTGGGTCAGTTCCAGTGCAATACTGATCGAGTTGGTCATAACGGTGAGCGACTCGATCTGATTCAGGTGACGTGCAATCTCCAACGTGGTGCTCCCGGAGTCCAGTAGAATGGTCTCTCCGGGCCGGATTCGTTTGACCGCTTCGCGGGCAATCCGTCTCTTTTCGGCTTGGTGGCGCTTCTGACGATCCTCCAGAGTCGGATCTTCATAGACATTCCGCTTTAGAAGAGCCCCCCCATGGGTTCGATGCAGAATACCCATCTTCTCGAAAAAATCGAGATCGTTCCGTATGGTCACAGTGGTAACGCCCATCTGCTCACTCAACTCGTCTACACGTACTTTCCCTCTGTCATACAGAATCGCACGTATCTCGTCTCTCCTCTCAACGGTGGATTTCATGATCTATCGCCCTCCCGGTCTCCCGTTTCCATTCCATGGACGTGTTCTCCTTTCCGGGCAATGTACGAATTGAAGGAATGAATGTGCGAGATCAACTTCACGTGGTTTTCTGAAGCAATTCAGACCATGATTTGATGACCGAACATTGGAATAAAGCTCCCGATTTCGTTCTTTACAGAATCTCGCCGGATCTACAATCTTCGAATCCTTTACGATCCTCATGTATCGAGTTCACCTGAAAAATTTTGAAGGCCCGCTGGACCTGCTCCTCTTTTTCATCCGGCGCGACGAGCTCGATATCTATGATATTCCGGTCTCCCACATCACGCATGAATTCCTCGATTACATCCGATTGATGGAGGAGCTGGATCTGGATGTGGCCAGTGAGTTCATCTATATGGCCAGTCTGTTGATGTCCATCAAGGCACGCATGATGCTGCCTCGCGAACCGGGCGAGATGGACGAACTGGATGAAGAGGACCCCCGCTACGAACTGGTTCAACGCCTTCTTGAGTACAAACGATACAAAGAGATGGCGCAGAAAATGACCCGTCTGGACCAAAAGTCCCGAATGGAGTATACACGCCAGTTTCTGGAAGAGGATCAGGTCGAGAAACAAGTGAACGGAGAAGCGCTCAAGGATGTCACCATGTTCGAGTTGATGGCCGCCTTCCGGCGCGTACTTTCGGACATTAAACGAGACCGTGTCCTACACAAAGTCGAAAAAGTCCAGTTTACCGTTGAGGATCAGTCCCACTTTGTTTTGGAGAGACTTCGTACCCTGGGCAAACGAACCTCATTCGTTACCCTCTGCCGGGAGATGCGACACAAGGTCCAGGTCGTCACTACGTTTCTGGCTGTCCTTGAAATGGTCAAAGAGCAGCAGATTGACCTCTATGTCGAAGAGGATCCAACCGATTTCTATCTGGACCTGAAACCCATTAGCGAACTGATCCCCTCCTGACTCGTTGGTGATCGACCCTCACGAGACCGAAGCATCATGAAGCATTTGACTCTCGTATTGGCCATTCTCGTATTCACCGGTTCCGCTGTTCTGTGGACGAACCTGCCGGATGATGAGTGGTATCTGCACGAGACGGCTATTCTGGATGAGTCATCCCCGAAAAAGCTTCGAGCCGATCTCAATATTCTGGCTCATGACTCCCTGTCCGGTCGTGAAACCGGTCTCCCGGGTCAACGCTCAGCAGCTGCATTCCTGGAGTCCTTCTACCGCGAGCTCGGGTTGGTAACCGTCCCTGGACACGAGAGTTATCGGCAAACGTTTCACATCCTGGCCGAACAAACGGACAGTCTGATCGTCACCTTGAATGGTGCTCCCGGTTCCCCTCTGGAAGGCAGAACCCGATATCGGCTCACCCCGGAATCGACCTCCCCATGGATCCCGCTTTTCCACCACTCCGGTTTACTGGAGGGTGACATCGTCTTTGCGGGATTTGGAATCCAGGATCCGGAGAGCGGATGGACGCACCTCGACGGTGCCAGTTTAGAGAACCGCTGGGTGCTTGTTTTCGACCATCTGCCCGATTCGATTCGGAATCAGCTTCCGAACGGGGAGCGCTGGACCTCCGGCTACCGTTTTTCCGAGTTGATTCAGAAACACGATGCACTGGGTGTGATTGTGATTGGAAACGAGAACCCGGACCAGTACGAATCGTGGATGAACCATGCCCGCAAGGTGATCCAAAAACCGCGAAACGCCCGATTGGCAAGTCAGTATCCGAATTCTACCCGAAGTGATGCCCCTAAAGGATATTTGAAAGTTGCGCCCGATCTGGCAGCGCAACTGCTGGGCCTCACCGGAACACACGAGTTGGAGCGCCTACGTCGTCAACTCTCCGAAAACGGCCGGAAGTTCGAACCGGAAAACCTGGGAACAACCCTTCGGGTCGAACCGCACATCCGGACCCGCTCCCTTGAGACGGAAAATATCGCTGCCTGGTTTCCGGGATCCGATCCGAGCTTGAAAGAGGAAACCGTGATTTTGACGGCACACTACGACCACATCGGGACGAGCTATCCGAACGAATCGGGAGACGGTATTCACAACGGTGCAGATGACAACGGAAGTGGCACAGTTGCGCTGTTGGCCATTGCCCGAAGTCTCCAACAAGCGGCACAAGAAGGGACGATTCCACGACGTTCGGTCCTGTTCCTTCACTTGAGCGGAGAAGAGATGGGCTTGCTCGGTTCCCGATACTACAGTGACCATCCACTCTATCCCATCGAAAAGAGTGTGGCCAATCTCAACGCAGACATGATTGGAAGTCGTTCTACTTTTGGTGAGCAGGAAGGCGGAGAAGACGCCATTTACATCATCGGAGCAGACCTGGTTTCCAGTGATCTGGACAGTCTGCTCATTCATGCAAATCAAGTCGGTCCCTATCTGGTACTGGATCGACAATTCAACGATCTGCAGGATCCCAATCAGTTTTACAGACGTAGTGACCACTGGAATTTTGCACGGCTCGATGTCCCGTTCATCTTCTTCTTCACAGGTGTTCATGATCGCTACCACGACCCAGCGGACCACCCTGAAACCATCGATTACAATAAACTTTCCAAGAGTACCCGACTGATACATGCCACGCTCCTCCAGGTTGCCAATGCCCATCAGGCTCCGATTATGGATCGATCCCTGCCTCCCCGTTAACCGGTACGAGAATCGGGCAAGTGGTGTGCATCAACTTCCGATCAGAACGAACGAACTCCAGTAGCTCGGAAATGAGGTCTCCGACTGTTCAATCAGGGCCAGTTGTGCATACCGAAGTGCCGTGGAGGCCGAGGCGCCTTCAAATAGTCGATGATAGAGGTGCTCCATCAACTGAGCCGTCGCCCGATCATTCACCTTCCAAAGTGAGACCACCAGATTTTGAGTTCCGTTCTTCAGAAATGCCCGGGAAAATCCGATGACCCCCTCCCCCTGTGCCAACGTTCCCAAGCCGGTCTCGCAAGCGCTGAGAACCACCAGGTACGCGTTCAGATTCAGCTCTTCAATATCTTCCAGGAATAGAGTTCCGTTGGAACGCAATCCGTCAGAAGGCGAAAGCAGAATTCCCGACAGGGAGGGTTGTCTCTCATGCACATACGCATGTGTCGCCAGGTGGATGTATCGGTATTTCGTAAGATCCAACGACCGAAAACGGTCGGGTGTCGCATCCGAATCCAACAGGAGTGTGTTCTCTTTTCGGTCGAAAAGCGTCGCCATAAGTCCCCGGGATCGTTGCCGTGAATCTGCAATCACTTCGACTTCATACTTGCTGAGAGGAAGCGGGGCCAACCGCCCGGCAAGAGATTCGGCCTCTTGAGGTGCTACAACATCCCGATCCACACGTGTCCAGGGAGCAAGTGCAAGAAAACCTTCGTTCTGAACCGGTTTCCGGTTTCTTGTCTCCTCGTAAACTTTGAGTGATGGCGCGTAGCTTAGTTCATACTCACGAATCAAATACGGCCATTCCCAACTACGGTTGTGAGCCACCTCCTCTGACAAGAGCAGATTGAACGGCAGATAGTTCAGGTGGGCATCCGGCACCACCAGCAGTTGACGATAGGAAGAGGTAATCGATTCTATCGGCTCCAACAGATGTTGATAGAGGCGTTGAGATGCCGTTCGAAACGTGGTGCGATCCTCGGTTCGTATCGATTCACGAAGCATTCCGATCATCCCCTCGATTCTCCTGCTTCCCTCCAGCCGATGTACCGAAAAGTGATCCTGACCAATGAGCGTCACATATAGATTCTCTCTTCCGAACAGATAGCTAACAGCGAGTTGATCCGGAAGGAGAACCCGCTGCTGTACGGTCCGAAGAGGGATCAATTCACGCTGCATACGCCATGACCCATATTCGGGGTCGGCCCGGACAACCTGCTGCAACCAACGCTCCTTTTCGTGATGCAGATGGAACAGAGAATCCTGAATCTCTTCCTGCCGGTTGCGATTTTCCATCCGTCCGGATGCCTGCAGTCGATCCAACTCGTGATGGAGGCGTGAAATCTTTTTGACCATCGATTTTTCTTTTTCAACGAGCGAAACCGGTTGGCGGTCCAGTCTCTCCAATTCGTACCGACGGATCTGCTCACGAGAGATCCTCGCCTTTCCCGCTTCGCCTATCAGATAGATCTGTTCAAGGTAGGAGGCGTTCTCCGACTGTTTCCAGAGCAGATACGCGACATCGACCGCGTGTTCAAACAGAGAGTAGTGATCCCGATTCAGAGCCAGTTTGGACTCCTCGTCCTGAAACCGGAGTTGTATCTTCTCAAGAGTTTGAATGGCCAACAGATAGGCAGAGTAGGCTGCAGACAAATACTCCGGATCCCCACTCGTTTTGTAAAGAGTTTGCAGCACCTTTGCTTTCCCTTGAATCACCTCGAGAAAGAGCCGAGGATGGTGAGTTCCGGCATACGATGGATGTGACATTCTGTCTGCCGGTGCACCACCGGATGTAAGCACTTTCTGTGCAAGGACATAGGAATCCAGTGCCTGATTCCACTCCAATCGATCCATGTGGATCCGTGCCAATCCAAGCCAGATCTTTGAATGTTCGGGGTGTCGCTGCAAATATCGATCCTCTGCAATCTCCATTGCCTGACGATACTCCTCCATGGCTCTGTCGAGCTCTCCCGATTGATGATAATATCGGGCCCGACTCAAATAGAGAGGAATGCGTAACGGATGGTCAGAGGCGATCTTCGCATCCCAGGCCCTCATCGCCTTGTCAACTTTTTCCAGTGCCCTTTCCGGTTCCCCGCGCAGCACATCGTAGGTCGCCAGATGCCTATAGAGATGGGGCATCTCGGGATGCTTCTCGCCAAATCGGCTGCGTGCCAACTTCATGGCCTCTTGGAGATGGGTTTGCGAGGACTCTTCGTCTCCCAGTTGTGCATAACTGTACCCGGCAAGGCCGTGAGCCTGAAGTAGAGTCGATGCGTACTCTCGCTCGTGCAACTCCAGTCTTCGAATGGCCGTGACAAAATAGTCCACGGCAAGCGCATGATCTCCGAGGGCGGCGTAGATCCGACCCCGGTTCATCCGATTGATGGTGATTTCGAGATGTCCCTCGTCATAGATTTTGAGCAACAGATCTCGCTGTCGTTGAAACAGATCCAGGGCGTCATTCAGGTGCCCCAACTCGAATCGAGCCGTTGCCAGATTCCGGATTACTTTCTGGGAGAGCCAGGCCTGCTCATGATGGCTCTCCATCCGGTCCATGCGGGCAAGAGCACTTCGAAAGTAGATTTCAGCTTTGGCATAATCACCTGCCGCTTCGTGGGCCAGTCCGTTGACCATGAAGGACCGGACCTGACGAATCGGGCGGCGGTCATCTTCCATGGAGGTTTCAAGAGCCTGTTCTGCCCACTGGATCGCCTCCTCCGTTCGGTACTGATGCAAAGCAAACCCTGACCGCATGCGATATAGATCCGACCAGAGGATGTCCCCCTTTCGCACACCGCGCTCGAGAACGCTTTCCATCTCGTCCAGGATCTCTTCTCCCAGTCTAAAATCCTGCCTCTGAATCTGGATGAGTACGCGATAAGCGTATCCTTCAATCCGATCCTCCATCGGAATTTCCGTCTTCACAAAGTAACGAAGCAGATCTTCGGCTCGATTCAAATCACCATTTCGTAACCGTTCCACTGCCTCACGGAGGAGCACTGGACGGTCCGGGTCGGTTGGCTGGAGCGCGACTTGTTCGGTCCCCATCTCGATCCGGTCCGGTCCGGATATCAGAAACAGCAGAATAACCGAAAAAACGAAATTCATGGAGTCGACTCTTCCTGAAACAGAGCTTGTACAAAACGGGTTCGATCGAAGACCTGCAGATCCTCGATCTTCTCACCAACACCGATGTATTTCACCGGTACATCCAGCTCGTTCGAGATCCCGATGATGATTCCACCTCGTGCTGTTCCATCCAGCTTGGTCAACACCAGCCCCGTGATATCGACCACCTCCAGAAACGCTTTTGCCTGCTGCATGGCATTCTGCCCGGTCGACGCATCGAGAACCAACAGGACTTCATGCGGAGCGTTCGGTATCACCTTCGAAAGAACACGCTTGATCTTCGCAAGCTCTTCCATTAAGGATTTTTTGTTGTGAAGTCGACCGGCTGTATCAATCAGTGCAACATCGGCGCCCCGGGCACGAGCAGCCGATACGGTATCATACGCAACCGATGCGGGATCGGCCTGTTGCCCCTGCTGTATCACCGGAACTCCGGCTCGCTCGCTCCAGATCTTCAGCTGTTCCACGGCAGCCGCACGAAATGTGTCGGCCGCACCAAGGATCACGTTTTTCCCTGCTCGTTTGTAGAGATGAGCCAACTTTCCAATTGTGGTGGTCTTTCCGACTCCGTTCACTCCCACTACCAGCACAACATGTGGTTTTTCCTGAAAATCTGCATCAAACTCAGCGGGTCGCTCCGGGCTGCTCTCACGAAGCAGGGTGGTCACCTCTTCGGTCAACAGCGTATAGAACTCATCTTCACCAAAGTAGCCGTCAATACCGACTCGCTTCTCAATCCGATCAATAATATCCAGGGTCGTTCGTACGCCCACATCCGAGGAGATCAGGATCTGCTCCAACTCGTCCAGTAGCTCCGGATCGACATGCGTCTTCCCGGCGACGGCTTTTCCCAACTTTTGGAGCAGACTGTTTCGGCTCTTGTCGACGCCTTTGTCCAGCTTCTCCTTCCGTTTCAAACCCAATTTTTCAAGCAAGCCCATGGTATGCTCTCCTCTCCTCTTCGATTCGCTTCTCTACGTTCTATCTGTTAGATCAGTTAAACTCCGCTCCCTTACAGATCCGGTAAAACCGAACCCCATAGTGTACGAATGAAATGCCCATTACAAGAATCGACAACCACATCAACCAGTAATGAATCTGTTCTGCATCTCGAAAAAAGAACACCGAAACCCAGTACACCGCCATCACATTCACCGAAATCTTCCCTGACATGACGGCCATCGCAACTTTTCCACGCAACCTTTTGATCCACGCAGATCCGGCCATAATCAACAGATCCCGAACAACCCCGATACAAAAATAACCGACCGGTATCCACCCGATCCAGACGGTATACCCAAACAGAAAAAAAGCCATCAACTTGTCCGAAACAGGATCGAGGACCTTTCCCAACTCCGAAATTTCATTTCGCTTGCGGGCGACCCAACCGTCTGCATAATCAGAAAAAATGGCGACTAAAATGAGCAGAACTACCCAGATATTTGATTCAAATCCATTGGATGCATGAATCCAAAGGATGGGGCCCGTCATTAAGATCCGGGTAACGGAGATCAGGTTCGACCAGGTAAAAAGATCCTGTTTGACGGACAGTTTTCGGCCATCAATATTTGTAAGTTTGTGTTGGGCCATTCATTCGTTCTGTTGACCGAAGTGAGCCCAAAGGTACCGATTTTTTTCAACTGCCGGAATGGAATCCGGGAACGGGGATCCACATGTGTTCCATGCTGAACAGTGACAAACGAGAGTTGGTCGAACAGGAGCTCTCGAGTGAATCGATCTATCAGGGAGAGTTGCTTCGTGTCTACAGGGATCGGGTTCGACTCCCCGATGGCAAAGAGTCTGTTCGAGAGTGGATTCGTCATCCGGGTGCATGCGCCATTGTACCGGTCTTCCCTGATGGATCCATCCAGCTTGTCCGGCAGTTTCGATACCCTGTTCGCCAGCTCTTCCTCGAAGTCCCGGCTGGAAAGATCGATCCGGGCGAACCTCCCGAAATAACCGCACAGCGAGAGACGCTGGAAGAGACCGGTTGGAAACCGACGTCCATCGCCTACGCAGGACACTTCTATCCGGTCATCGGCTACTCGGACGAGATCATTCATACATGGGTTGCATGGGATCTTGAAGAGGCAGAAACCGGCATGGATGACGATGAATTTCTCGCTAGCGAAATTCTTCCGTTCCAGGACGCTTTGAGAGGAATCGCAGAAGGAACCATTACAGACGGAAAGACCATTTGTGCACTGCAACAAGCGGCAAACTGGTGGCGAACCCACGGTCCGTTTCCTGTCGATCTTTAAGCAAACGGCTCCGTTTCCGTTCTTCGTCGTTCATCCGAACGAATTCAATCCAGTGGGTCGAGCAATCCCTCCCGCTTGCAAACGGCATAGAGGTCTTCACGCAAGTGCTCCATTTCGGGTCGGATTTCTCCGCGGCGACGCAACTCGTCAAGCTCCCTCTCCGTCATCATGGCAAGACACCCAAGCGCCCGAAGCTCCCGGTCCAGATTTCTTGGATTGACCAATCTCATCTTCTCCGGGCGAAGACCGTCGGGCGCCAACCTTTGGTCGGCCAGACAGTAGAAGCGATC
>JBNJFK010000050.1:0-12257 GCA_051746765.1 Bacteroidota bacterium | reverse complement strand
GACACCATACCCCCCGGCCTGGGAAGGATTGCCAAACTCGTCCCGTACATAGCGACGCCACGTATCCATGCCTCCTCCGAATCCGTAGGCCGGCATACTCATCCCGCCCCAGAACTCCAGGTGGTATCCGCGCGGAAAGTCGAGATTGGCATTGTCGAGCCACCAGGGAGTGTAGACATGTGCCCCACCCACTCCGTCTTCATTGTACCGATCCCGGTTCAACAAGGCGGGCAGAACCGCCATCCGGTCGGCCCCCGTCGAGTCGTGCAGGTAGCGACCGACCACTCCGCTGGAGTTGGCCAGTCCGTCCGGATGTTGTGGCGAGCTTGAGTTAAGAAGTATCCGTGCGCTCTCGCATGCCGACGCTCCCAGCAAGACGGTTCGCCCCCGAATCTGGTACTCGGCACGGTCCTGCTTGTCGATATAGATAACACCTGTCGCCTGTCCGTTTTGGTCTGTGGTCACCTCGCGTACCATCGCATCGGTATAAAGATCGACCTGACCGCGCTTCATTGCGGGCTGAACCAGACAGGAGCCGGCCGAAAAATCGGCATAGGCCTGACACCCCCGGTTGCACTGATTGCAGTAAAAGCAGACTCCACGCTCGGAAGAGACTGGACGTGTCAAAATCGAGAGTCGATTGGGAATGACCGGAATCCCGACCTTCTCTCCGCCCCGTTTTACATAGAGTTCGTGCAGACGCGGTTTTGGCGGAGGGAGAAAGAACCCGTCGGGATCGTTTTCCAACCCCTCGTTGGTTCCGAAAACCCCGAGGGTCTTGTCGACCCGATCGTAGTAGGGAGCGATATCCTCGTAGGAGATGGGCCAGTTCTCCCCCAATCCGTCCTGGTCCTTCCGCTTGAAGTCCTTCGGTCCAAACCGGAGAGAGATCCGCCCCCAGTGGTTGGTTCGACCGCCAAGCATGCGGGAGCGAAACCAATCGAAGCGGGTTCCCTCATGATGTGTATAGGGCTCCCCGTCAATCTCCCATCCGCCCCAGGCGGCGTCGAAATCACCAAACGGCCGATGAGTAGAGGCGCCGCGCCGGGGGGATTCCCACGGCCAGCGGAGCTGTGTTCGGTACTCCTCCTTTGCCGGATCGTAAAAACCGCCCGCCTCCAGAACCGCAACCGACAGTCCCGCTTTTGACAAAATATTTGCCGCCATTCCGCCGCCCGCTCCCGACCCGACGATCACCGCATCATAGAGATCTCCTCTTGTCTGTATCTGCATTCCTGCTCCTCGCTTGGTTGCCCGGAAATCCTGTCGCCTCCCGGTCTGAATAGCCGATCCATGACCACATTCGTGTTTCGATCCGTCTTCGTAATCAGGATTCGATCGTAATGGAGAGGATCTTGTCTCCGGCTGCAATCTCGTCAATCACATCCTGGCCATCGACAACTTTTCCGAACACGGTATGCTTCCCGTCCAGATGCTGTGTATTCTGCCGGTTGTGACAGACAAAAAATTGCGATCCACCCGTGTTCCGCCCGGCGTGCGCCATCGAGAGAACCCCCCGGTCATGAACCTGCTTCTCCCCGTCCGTTTCACAATCGATGGTGTACCCCGGTCCGCCGGTGCCGTCCCCTTTCGGGCAGCCCCCCTGGATGACAAAATCGGGAATGACCCGGTGAAAGGTGAGACCGTCATAGAATCCGTCTTCGGATAGTTTGACGAAATTTTCGACGGTTCCGGGCGCATCCTCACTATAGAGGTCGGCCCGCATGGTACCTTTTTCAGTCTCGATAATGGCTTGGCTCATCTGTTTCTGATTGAATTTCTGTTTTGGCCCGTCGGGCTGTTGATTCTGCTGTTCGTTCGTTTTCGGAAGGAGGCTCGGTGCGATCCCCTCCCGGTTTATGGATCCGTTATACTCGTTTGAGGCCGATGCGCTGTCGCTGAACATCGACACTCTCGATGGCGACATCGATCACCTCACCGACGCGAACCTCGTCGAGGACATTCTGAACCCTCTTCCCGTCGCTTCGCATCTTGCTCACATGAAGCAGGCCGTCGGCTTTCACTCCAATATCGACAAAGGCTCCGAAATCGACCACATTCCTCACAGTTCCTTTCAATTTCTGTCCGGGAGCAAGATCCTCCATGGTGAGAATATCTTCCCGGAGCGCCGGAGGGTCCATCTCTTCGCGCGGATCACGACCCGGCTTGAGCAGGTTCTCGATAATCAATTCCAGCGTCGGCCGGCCGACACCGATCCTCCCGGCCAGTGAATCTGGTTTCACTCCCTCCAGCGCACGCCTGAGTACGTCGGAGTCCCCGGCCACCTGTTCCACGGAGAGGTTCAATTCCCGACAGAGGGCTTCGGTCGCGTGATAACTCTCCGGGTGTATGGCCGTATTGTCCAGTGGATTCTCCGATTCGGGAATCCGCAGAAAACCGGCTGCCTGTTCAAATCGAAACGGCCCCAAACCAGCGACTTCGAGCAGCTGTTCCCGGCTGGTAAACCGACCGATCGACTCGCGATGTCGTACAATCTCTTTGGAGATGAGTCGCCCCAGTCCGGAGACGTAGTTGAGCAGAGCGGCGCTGGCCGAGTTGAGATGCACTCCCACATGGTTTACACAACTTTCGACGACTTCATCGAGTTTTCTTCCCAGTTTGACCTGACTTACATCGTGCTGGTAGAGCCCCACACCGATCGATTTCGGGTCGATCTTGACCAACTCGGCCAGCGGGTCGAGTACTCGTCGGGCAATGGAGATGTTTCCGCGCTGAGCGGCTTCCAGGTCGGGAAACTCCTCCCGGGCCAGATCGGATGCGGAGTAGACAGACGCTCCCGCTTCATTGACAATGAGCCAGGAGAGACCGTTCGCTTTCCCTCTCTCCTTCAGACTCCGGACAAGCTCGGCAACCACCTGTTCGGTCTCCCGACTTGCCGTTCCATTTCCGATGGCGATCAGGTCCACATGGTGCTTCTCGATCAGCTGTGCCATCGTCCGCTTTGCCTCTTCTACCTGATTGCGTGGCGGAGTAGGCCAGATGGTCGTCCCTTCCAGATAGTTTCCCGTCGCGCCGACCACAGCCACTTTGCACCCGGTTCGATAAGCCGGATCGATCCCCATAACCACTCTCGAGGCGAGAGGTGGCTGCAACAGCAGATTCTTCAGATTCTCTGCGAACATCCCGATCGCGTGCTCACCGGACTGGTCGGTCAGTTCCGATCGTAACTCCCGTTCCAGAGAGGGAGAAAGAAGCCGCTTCCAGGCATCGGTGATCGCCTCCTCGAGATCTTCGACAAAGAGACTCTTTTCGTTTCTGATGACAAGTTTGTCGATCTCCTCGAGCGTCCGCTCCTCCCACACCTCGATGCGAACACGCAAGACTCCCTCCCGTTCTCCACGGTCGAGGGCGAGTACCTGGTATGGCTTCAGGTGCTTTACTTTGGACTGAAAATCGTAATAGGTCTCGAACACCTTCTTGCCATCTTTCGCTCTCGCCTTTTCGCTCGACAACTTCGCAGTCACAGTGCCGTAGGTGCGCAACTGCTTCCGCAACATCTCCCGGACCTCCGGATCCTGGCTCACCCGTTGCGCTACAATGTCCCGTGCCCCTTTGCAGGCCTCCTCGATCGTCGATATCCCCTTCTCCTCGTCCACGTAGGCTTGGGCGATCGATTCGATCTCCCCGCGTATCAACTCCTGCTCCCAGATCAGATCGGCCAGAGGCTCGAGTCCGGCCTCGATCGCTTTGTCTGCCCGCGTCATTTTTCTCGGTTTGTAGGGCAGATAGAGATCTTCGAGCTGCGTCAGGTCGTGACAGCCAAGAATCGATTTCCGGAGCTCATCCGTTAACCTCCCCTGTGACTCGATGCTTTCGAGAATGAACTCCCGTCGCTGTTCAAGTGCACGAATCGACTCCAGACGGTCCCGCACATCCCGAATTTGTTGTTCGTCCAGACCCCCGGTCACCTCTTGTCTGTACCTCGCGATGAACGGAACGGTCGCACCGCCATCCAAAAGATCGGCCAATTTCGAGATTTGCCCTGTTCCTATCGATAACTCACGAGCCACCCTGCTCGCCAACTCCTTCTCAGTCATACGTTCTCTGCCTCACAATTGCTACTGTCATCGGCCGAAGAACCAGTCGCCGGAAAATCAGCTCTCGGTCGATTCAAAAAGCGTGGAGCTTACATATCGGTCTCCACGGTCACAAACGATCGCAACAATGACTCCCTGGTCCAGCTCTTCGGCCAGTCGTAGTGCTGCAACGAGCGCTCCCCCGCTACTCATTCCGGCAAAGATTCCTTCTTCAAGAGCCAGCGTATGCGTCATGCCGGTTGCTTCCTTCTGGCTCACATCTTCGATTCGATCGACCCTGTCCGGCTCGTAGATTTCGGGTACATATTCCGGAGACCAGCGACGAATGCCGGGAATACTGGAGCCTTCGGTCGGCTGAGTGCCCACAATCCGGATCGCATCGTTCTGCTCTTTCAGATATCGGGAGACGCCCATGATGGTTCCGGTGGTCCCCATCGCCGAAACGAAGTGGGTCACTCTTCCCTGGGTGTCGCGCCAAATCTCCGGTCCGGTTGTCCGGTAGTGGGCACCGTAGTTGTCCGGATTGGAAAACTGGTTCAACAACACCCCTTCGCCGCGATCGGCCATCTCCTGTGCCAGAGCCCGGGAGTGTTCAATCCCCTTCTCTGCATCCGTCAATAGTACGTTTGCTCCGTAGGCACGCATGGTTACAATTCTTTCCCGGGTAGAGTCTTCCGGCAACAGAAGTGTCATGTTGAGGCCTTTCAGACGTGCCATCATCGCCAGGGCGATACCGGTGTTCCCACTGGTCGGCTCAATGAGTGTATCCCCCGGTTTTACAACGCCCCGTTGAAGTGCTCCCTCGACCATTCCGAGTGCGGGTCGATCCTTGACACTGCCCCCCGGATTCTGTCCCTCCATTTTGCAGAGAACCCGAACATTCGGGTTTGGATTGAGCGTCTGAAGTTCTACCAGCGGGGTATTCCCGATCAAGTCGCCAATCATCATGGTTCCAACTCCCCTTGTTGTTCTGTTTCGTCCTGTGTGAGTTGCGCCTTGTAGTAGATTTTGGAATCGGCCGGCACGGAGCGTGTCAACCAGACATTCCCGCCAATGACGCTCCCCCTTCCTACCACGGTATCTCCACCCAGTATGGAGGCGCCGGCGTAGATGATTACTTCGTCTTCAATCGTTGGGTGACGTTTGCGAGCCGCATCCTCTTTCCGGACGCTGAGCGCCCCCAGTGTCACACCCTGATAAATTTTCACGTTGTTTCCGATTCGGCTGGTCTCACCGATCACAATTCCGGTTCCGTGATCGATACAGAAGGAGTGTCCGATCTCGGCCGCCGGGTGGATGTCGATCCCGGTCTTGCTGTGTGCATGTTCCGTGATCATTCTGGCGGCAAGGGTGATCCCCTCCCGATGAAGCCAGTGGGCTACACGATAGGAGGCGAGAGCATAAAATCCGGGATACGCCCGGATCACCTCTTCCCGGCTTCGGGCAGCCGGATCGCCCCTGTACATTGCTTCAATATCCTCCTTGAGAGACGCTTTCAAATCCGGAAGCGAGGAGAAGAAGTGGGCCGACAATTCTCGATCCCGTTCGTCATCCGAATCACTTCGCTTGGACAAAATCTCCAGAAGTTCGCGCTGCAACTCTCGGTAATACGCTTCGAACTCTTCGAACGAATCGTAATCTCTCGTACTGAACTCCGGAAACAGGAACCCGAGCAGATGGTTGAAAAACCGTCGAACGAGCAACGGAGAAGGACAGCGAACCGCATGCTGATGCTCTCGATAGAGGGATTGTAGTACATTTTTCTTCATAGGTTCGACAAATGCTTCATCACTTCGGCTTCGGTTGACCCTCGGGTTCACCACCTTCAGACCGACCCATATACCGAACGGTTCAAGCCCCTCTCGTCAGGGCCGGCGGGGCAGGCGCTCCGCACGATTACAAGACGCTCAAGATATGAAAAGAGGGTGAGAAATGATGAAGCCTCTACTCCGATTCGGACCCGTTGTCTCTCGAGCCAACCCGCCGTTTGAACTCCTGAAGCATCTGAAGTGCATCGATCGGGGTCATTCGGTCCGGGTCCAGTGCCTGGATCTCGTTTCGGAGCTGTTCGAGCACCGGGTCCTTCTCTGCCTGAAAAAGGGTCATCTGGGATGCAGGTACGGGGTCCGGAAGAGAACGAACGGCGTCCCGATTCCGCTGTTTTCTGTTACCGGTCACCGGTTCACCCACCTGGCCCTCCTGTAGCCGGTGTTCCTCGAGCGTCGCCAGGATCTGCTCTGCACGCTGAATCACCGGAGCAGGCAGCCCCGCCATTTTTGCAACCTGAATCCCGTAACTGTGGTCGGTCCCCCCCGGTTTGAGCGTACGCATGAAAATGACACTCCCCTCGTGCTCCCGTACTTCCACATGGGCATTCCGGATTCGCTCATACTGCGCCTCGAGCTCGTTGAGTTCGTGATAGTGCGTAGCGAAGAGCGTTCGGGCCTGCACCGACGGTTCATTGTGAAGATACTCTGCAAGGGACCAGGCGATGCTTAGCCCGTCGAACGTGCTGGTTCCCCGTCCCACTTCATCCAGCAAAACCAGGGAGCGCCGGGTCGCATTGTTCAGGATGTTTGCAGCTTCATTCATTTCGACAAGGAACGTACTCTCGCCCGATGCCAGGTTGTCCGAAGCGCCTACGCGTGTAAAGATCTTGTCTACCCGACCGATTTGTGCTCGCTCTGCGGGCACAAAGCAGCCGATCTGTGCCATCAGAACGATCAGGCCGGTTTGACGAAGAATAATACTCTTCCCGGCCATGTTCGGCCCCGTGACCATCAATATCTGTTGAGAGGTCTGATCCAGTCGTGTATCGTTCGGAATAAATGGTTCACTGGCTGGGAGGGACTTCTCCACCACCGGGTGACGACCCTGAACAATCTCGAGAACCTCACTGTCATCCACATCCGGGCGGACGTATCGATTGCGGTGACTCACCTCCGCAAAACTCTGTAACACATCCAGGGTGGCGATCGATTCGGCAACCTCCTGAATCGGCTGTACATCGGCCGCAACTTCTGCGCGAAGCGACTCGAACAGTTCGGCCTCCAGCGTCTGAATCCTCTCTTCTGCCGAGAGGATCTTCTCTTCGACCTCTTTGAGCTCCGGCGTAATGTAGCGTTCCGAATTGACCAGCGTCTGCTTTCGGATGAAGCTCTCGGGCACCTTTTCACTGTGCGTGTGCGTCACTTCGATGTAGTATCCATACACCTTGTTGTATCCAATTTTGAGCGAAGAGATACCGGTCTCTTTCGTCAGTTGGTCCCGGATGGAGGCGATATACTCTTTCCCGTTTACGGCGATGTCCCGCAACTCGTCAAGCGTTTCGTTGACCCCTTCCCGGAAGAGTCCGCCCTCCCGTATGGAGGCGGGGGGCTCATCGACGAGCGAGCTCGTAATCCGATCCCGCAGGGGTTCCAAGTCGTGCAATCCCAGTCGAATGGTTGTTGCCAGCTCATCGTCCATTCCGGCCAGACGGGATCGAAGCTCCGGCAGGGGCGCCAGGGAGTGGGAGAGCTGGACCAACTCTCGTGCATTGGTGCGTCCGGCCACTATCCTGGAGATCAACCGCTCCAAATCTCCGATTCCGTCCAGATCGGCTCGAAATTGGCCGCGAAGAGCCGCATCCGAATGGAGAGCTTCGACCATGTCGAGCCGTTTGTGGATCGGTTCCAGATTTTTAAGCGGGCGTGTAACCCAGCGCCGAAGCAGTCTTCCCCCCATGGCCGTTCGGGTCGCGTCCAAAATGGAAACCAGCGTCCCCTCCCGCTCCCCTGCCTGCAGTGTGGATGTGAGTTCGAGGTTACGTCGCGTCGCCGGGTCCAACGCCATGTAGCTCTGAAAATCGTAACGTTGCAGACGACGGATCTGTCCCAAGTGCTGTTTCTGCGTCTCCTGGATATAGTGAAGCAGAGCTCCGCCGGCAATGTGGCCCAGTTCCAACTCCTCGACTCCGAATCCCTTGAGCGAATGGGTCTGAAAATGACGGGTCAACTCCCGGTATCCAACTCCCTCTTCATAGACCCATTCGTCCATCCAGGTTCGGTTCCACCGGTCCAGACCGGCTGTCGTGGTCTCCTCCTCTTTCCGGCTCAGCAGCAGTTCCGACGGTTCGATCTGCTCGAGCAGATCCTTCAACTCGCTCCCGGATACGTCGGCAAGGACAAATTCCCCGGTGGAAATGTCTGCAAATGCAACTCCAGCCTCTCCCTTTCGTCGGTAAACCGATCCGATGTAGTTGTTCCGGTTGTGGCTCAAGAGTTGGTCGGAAAGGGTAAGACCCGGCGTGGTAATCTCGGTCACCTCGCGTTGCACAATCTTTCGACCCGCCTTTTTGGCACTCTCCGGATCTTCGGACTGTTCACAAATGGCGACCCGGTGGCCCTTCCTGACCAATCGGGGGAGATACGTATCGAGCGCATGGTAGGGGAAGCCTGCCAGCGGAGTTTGATCTCCTCCGTTGTTCCGCTTTGTGAGCGTAATCCCCAGCTCTTCACTGAGGGTCCGGGCATCATCGGAAAAGGTTTCATAGAAATCCCCGACCCGGAAGAGAAGGAGAGTCTCCGTGTGGCTTGCTTTGATCTCTTCATACTGCCGCATCAGCGGCGTCTTCTTTCCGGATTCACTCGTTTTGCTACTCATGGCGCAATAATACAATCTATTTGGGCTTAAGGAAACAGATTCAGGTTCGCATACAGGACACAGTTTCCCTATTTTGGTCGGTCAGGAACGGACCTGAAATATCCTTCCGATTCCCTGTACTCCGGACAGCCCGACGGGCCTGAACAGACGAACCGAGACCAAGTCGACGACCATGACGAACAAACGCACCTTTGCCCTTGTAACCGGATTTATCACGCTGGCCGTCTTATCCAGAATTCTCCCGCACCCGTACAATTTCACACCATTGGGTGCCATCGCTCTCTTTGGAGCCGCCTACTTTAATAAGTGGCATTGGGCCATCGCCATTCCTCTGGTGGCCATGTGGCTCAGTGATCTGGTCATCAACAACCTCCTTTTTGCCCGATTTTTTGACGGCTTTACCCTCTTTCACTCCGGAGTCTTTTGGATCTACGGATCTCTGGTACTGATTGCATTAATGGGACGAAAGACACTGAACTCCGTCACACCACTTCGGGTCGCCGGAAGTGCGTTCGGGGCCTCCATAATCTTCTTTCTCTTTTCGAATTTCGGTGTATGGGCCTCCGGCACCATGTACCCACTTTCACTTGAAGGACTCATCGCCTGCTACACGGCGGCGGTCCCGTTCTTTCACTACACGCTGGCCGGTGACCTTCTCTACAGTACGGCTCTTTTTGGCGGGTTCGAATATATTCAGTCCCGTCAGAGCGAGCGACTATTTCAGGAGATCTGACGACCGGATCTGTTTCGTCTGCCGCCCACTGAATCGAGCCGGCAGACGACCCCTCCGGCATCTCCACCGGCGATACCCTGTCAACGACAACCCAAACCCATGATACGATGCCTGTATCCCCGATTCGAGTCGGCCTCGTCGGCCTTGGCAACATCTCGTCCATTCATGCAGAAGCGGTAAAAAACAGCCGGTTCGGCGCCCTGACTGCGGCCGCAAGCAGCCGGAAAGAGAAACGAGAGGCGTTTGCAGACACATGGTCTCTGCGTGGCTTCGAGAGTTTCGAAGAGATGCTCGAAAGTGACGACGTCGATCTGGTCTCCATCTGTACCCCGAGCGGAACACACCTCGATTACGGGGAGAAGGCGGCCAAAGCGGGAAAACATGTGGTGATCGAAAAGCCGATCGAAGTGACCCTGAAACGAGCCGTCCGCCTTCTGGATGTCTGCCGCGAGAACGGAGTCCAGCTGGCCGTCATCTATCAAAGCCGTTTCATGGAACCGATCCGCCAGATGAAAGATGCGATCGACAGCGGCCAAATCGGCACGCCGTTCATGGCGACCGCATCGGTCAAGTGGTATCGGTCCGACGACTATTACAAAGAGGCCCCCTGGCGTGGAACCCTGGATCTGGATGGAGGGGGAGCCGTCATCAACCAGTCGATCCACACGATCGATCTTCTGCAGTGGATGATGGGAGAGGTTTCGAGCATTCAGGCCAAAACCGGCACCTTTACACACGACGGGATCGAAGGAGAAGACAACGCCGTTGCTGCACTCGAGTTTGCATCCGGTGCCATCGGGACTTTTGTCGCATCCACGTCGGTACGCCCTGCACAGCCCCGAAAGATCGAAATTCACGGGACGGAGGGAACAGCGCGTCTGGTCGACAACGAGTTCCGTCTGATTCGACCGGGAGACGAGGAGAGTTCCGGCGGAGACGGCAAAGCGACCGGAGGCGAAAGCCCCATGGCCAATTTCGCTTTCGAACCGCACAGGGATCAGTTTGACGAAATTTTTGAAGCGATCCGAAGCGGGAATCCTCCACCGGTCAGCGGGCCGGAGAGCCTGGATTCCCTCTCCTTTGTCGAGGCGATCTACCGATCGTCGGCCGAAAAGAGAGCCATCTCACCCGCCGATCTGATATCGTAAGCCCGCTTCCAACCCGCGGAGTTCCGCCAGGCCCCGCATGCGTCCAATACAGGTGTATCCCGGCTGGGTATTGCTGTCCCGGTCGGCCAACATGGCGTGGCCGTGATCGGGGCGAAACGGCATGTGCAAATCCGTTCGACCCTCCGTTTTCCGGCGATTCTGCTCCCGAATGAGCGCTGCCATGACATCCCGCATGCCGGCGCTCCCCTCCAGGTGATTGGCTTCGTGGAAGCTGTCGTCCGCCTCACACTGAACGCTCCGCAGATGGACGAAGTGAATATTTGGCCCGAGCCGTTCGGCCATACCGGACAGATCGTTGTCTGACCGGACTCCAAAAGAACCGGTGCAGAACGTGAGCCCGTTGGCCGGAGACGGAGCCGCCTGAAGCAGCTCTTTTGCATCGGCTTCGGTACTCACGACTCTCGGCAATCCAAAAAGAGGAAAGGGCGGATCATCGGGATGAATTGCCAATCGAACCCCTGATGCTTCGGCTACCGGAACGATCTCCCGAAGAAAGTGATAGAGGTTTCTTCGAAGCTCACGATCCCCAATTTCGCGATAGCGGTCCAGACTCCTTTGAAACTCCTCGAGCGTATATCCCTCTTCTGCACCCGGAAGGCCGGCTATGACCGTTATCAGTTTCTCCCGCTCCTCCTCTCCATGGGAATCCATCCACGCCTTCGCCGCCTCCACCTGTTCCGGTCCGTAATTCTCCCCGGCACCCGGCCGATTCAACAAATAGAGATCGAAGGCCGCAACCGCAGGTGCCTCGTATCGCAGCCCGGTCGACCCGTCCGGCATGGGGTAATCCAGATCGGTCCGAGTCCAGTCCAGGATCGGCATGAAGTTATAACAGACCGTATCAATCCCGCAGGCACCCAAATTCCGAATCGATTCTTTGTAGTTTTCGATCCACGTTTTCCAGGATCCGCTCTGCTGTTTGATCTCCTCGTGTACGGGAATGCTTTCGACCACCGACCAGCGCAGTCCGGCAGCTTCGACCTCGGCTTTTCGCTTCTCGACCTCCTCCCGGCTCCAGATCTCTCCGTTGGACAGGTGGTGCAGTGCCGTCACAATACCGGTCGCCCCGGTCTGCCGAATCTCTTCGAGGGTGATACTGTCGTTCGGACCATACCAGCGCCAGGTCTCTTCAAATTTCAAAGGCATCTGCTCTTCTCTTCTGATTCCACGTTCCGGCTGTCTATGCTAATCCCGATTCAACGACTCGAATCGCACCCCGGTGCATTCCGGTCAAAACCGTTTTTACTGTGACTTCTCGAGTGCCAACTCCCGCGCCTGAGTGGTGATGTAGTATTTGGTAATCATGTTGGGAACTTCCCACGACGCCATCTCCCCTTCGACGAGATAGTTGAAGTAGTCTTGGGCCACCTTGCCGAAGTGCGCCTCGTGTCCCTTATGGTACTCATCCGGAATCTCCAGACGCCATCCGTGTTCGGAGGAGTGGGCCTGCACGCCTTCATATCCGTTCCGGTTCAGCCCCTCGATAACCCGCTCCAGTTCCTCACCCACCTCCTGTGCAACCTCGCCGGAGACAGGTTCGACAAAGAGAGTCGGCTTGTAGTTCTGCTCGGCTCCCTGGCGAATGACCAAATCGGATCGGGATCCCCTCATGACAGAGAAGTGAGTATCTCCCCCACCCTCGGGCGCCTGGTA
>JBNJFK010000049.1:3263-12420 GCA_051746765.1 Bacteroidota bacterium | reverse complement strand
GAAGCATACGCCGTGTTGAAAGAGACCTGCCGGCGCTTTGTCGGCACCTCCTGGAAGGTAGCAGGAACGGACGTGGAGTGGGATATGGTCCCCTATGATGTGCAGCTTGTTGGCGGGATTACCATGCACCAGGGTGATATTGCCGAGATGAAAACCGGAGAAGGGAAAACATTGGCGGCTATTTTTCCTGCCTATCTGAATGCGCTGGCCGGACGTGGAGTCCATATCGTAACAGTGAACACCTATCTGGCGCGACGGGATGCCGAATGGAATGAACCGATTTTCAATTTTCACGGCTTGACGGTCGACTGTATCGATCGTTACGATCCCAATACAGAGAGCCGCCGAAAAGCGTATCGTGCCGACATCATCTACGGCACGAACAACGAGTTTGGTTTCGACTACCTGCGCGACAACATGGTGATCAACCAGGAACAGCTGGTTCAGTCCCATCACCACTTTGCAATCATTGACGAGGTCGACTCCATTCTGATTGACGAAGCGCGAACACCGCTTATTATCTCCGGACCGGTCCCTCAGGGGTCGGATTCCCAGAAGTATGAGGAGATGAAACCGCATGTGGACGATCTGGTCAAGGCGCAAAAGAAGTTGGTGTCCGAGCTCATCTCCGAGGCGGAAAAGCTGCTGGGCGAAGGCAAGGAGGAGGATGCGGGGCTGGCTCTTTTTCGGGCCGAACGGGGATTCCCCAAAAATGCCCGTTTCCGAAAGCTGATGCAGGACCCGAAAATTCAGAAGCTGGTTCGCCGAACCGAAAGCATCTATCTGGCGGAGAATGCCAAGAACATGCCGTTCGTCGATGAGTACCTCTTCTATGCGGTCGATCTGAAGATGAAGAGCATCGAAATGACCGACAAGGGGCGGGAGTTCCTTGCACGGAAGGGAGAAGATGAAGAGGCATTTGTGATTCCGGATCTGGGGGTGGAGACCTCCGAGATCGAGGAGTCGGTCGAGCAGCTGGAGAAGGAGAAGCTCGCCGAATTGGATCAAGAGAGCGAGTACAGCGAAGACTACAAAGAGAAGAAACGGAAAGAGATCCATAAGGAGGTGGCCGAGGAGCGGGAGCGCAGGTTTGGCGAGGTTCATCGTCTGTTTGCCGAACGAAGCGACCGGATACATACCATCAACCAGCTGCTCAAAGCCTACACCCTGTTTGAACGGGAAGAAGAGTACATCGTTCAGGACGGGAAAGTTCAGATTGTGGATGAACATACGGGTCGTGTTCTCTCCGGACGTCGCTATTCGGACGGTCTTCACCAGGCAATCGAGGCGAAGGAGCAGGTCAAGGTCGAGGCGGCAACACAGACCTATGCATCGATCACATTACAGAACTACTTCCGGATGTATCACAAACTCTCCGGAATGACGGGGACGGCGGCCACCGAAGAGGGTGAGTTCAGCGAAATTTATGACCTGGATGTGATGGTGATTCCGACCAACCGGCCCATTATTCGGGACGATCGGGAAGATCTGATCTTCCGGACCAAGCGCGAGAAGTACAACGCGGTCATTGACACCATCCGGGATTATCACGAAAACGGCCAACCGGTGTTGGTGGGAACGACCAGTGTGGATGTGTCGGAGACGCTCAGCCGCATGCTCAAGCGAGCGTCGATCCCCCACAATGTACTCAACGCGAAGCAGCACGCCCGCGAGAGCGAGATCGTTCAGTCTGCCGGTCAGCCCGGTGCCGTAACCGTGGCGACCAACATGGCGGGACGGGGAACCGACATCAAGTTGGCGCCCGAGGTAAAAGAGAACGGTGGACTGGTGATCCTGGGTACCGAGCGCCATGAATCCCGGCGTATCGATCTTCAGCTTCGGGGTCGGGCCGGTCGTCAGGGAGACCCGGGGATGTCTCAGTTTTACGTCTCTCTTGAGGATAATCTGATGATGCTGTTTGGCGGATCCGACCGGATCGCCAACATCATGGACAAGCTCAACTTCAAGGAGGGAGAAGTGATTCAACACCCGTGGGTCACCAAATCCCTCGAACGGGCTCAGAAAAAGGTGGAGCAGAACAACTTCAGTATCCGGAAAAAGCAGCTGGAGTATGACGATGTGCTCAACAATCAGCGAAAAGTGGTCTACTCCCGGCGCCGGAATGCACTTCTTGGAAGCGAGCTGCAGAACGACATTTTTGACATGCTCGAGGATCTTGTTCAGGGAGTCACCGAAGAGCACTACGCCAATGGAGAGTACGAGCAAATCCATGAGCAGATTCTCCGACAATTGGCCGTGGATGTCGAAATGGATCGGGAAGAGTGGGCCGGTCTCGGAGAGGACGGCCTGATCGACAAGATTTTGAACCGGGCATACGAGATCTATCGAAAGAAGGAGCAGATGATCGCCGGGCCGCTCTACGAGGTGGTCAAGAAGATCGATGCATCGGATGCCGAGAACAAACCGGAGCGAATCCAGGTTATTTTCACCGACGGGATTCGTCGCATGCGTGTGGTTGTTGATGTACAGAAGGCACTCGAAAACGAGGGCCGTGAAGTGGCGCGCTCACTGGAGAGATCTGCCATCCTGTCGACCATCGATACCAAATGGATGGAGCACCTTCGGGAGCTGGATACGATCAAGGAGGGGATCGGGCTTCGATCCTTCGCCCAGAAAGATCCACTTCTGGAGTACAAGCGGGAAGCGTTCGAGATGTTCAAAACCTTGATTGACGAGATCAATCACGAAGTGATTTCGCTGATCTGGAAGTCGATTCCCGAGATGCAGGCCGACCCGTCGCGTGTCGAACGAGGGCAGAAATCTGAAGGAAAGGTCGATCTGAACCGGGCTCGAACACAGCATGCCGATGCAACCAATATGGGATTCCGGACCGCCGGTGGGGATGAAAATGCGCGAGCTCAGGCCGATGCCGCTTCGGGAAGGAAAAAACCAGAACCGGTGGTTGTCGAGGACGAGCCGGGGAGAAATGACCGGGTCACCGTTCAGAATATGGCGACCGGCGAGTCCAAATCGATCAAGTGGAAGCATGCCAAAGGACTGGTCGAAGAGGAAGGCTGGATCTTGGTCGAAAAGTAGCAATCCGAACGAAGGTACAGGGATTTCATGAGTCGATCGACGGAAGCAGACAATTTGATCCGTATCATGCGCCGCCTTCCCTATCCGGTGACTGTGGTGACGACCCGGGCAGGTGATCGAGTGCGCGGAATCACCATCGGGTCTTTTACCAGTCTTTCTCTGGACCCTCCGTTGGTCAGTTTCAATGTGACATGCGACTCTCAAATACACGAACTGTTTGAACAGGCCTCCCGGTTTGTGGTCCATTTCCCTGGGGCCGGTCAAGAATCACTCTGCACCCGATTCGCACTTCCGGATCAGAGTGACAACGAGCAGTTCGACTCGATCGAGCTCGATGAAGCCGGTCCTGAAGATCCGCCTCTTTTGGCTGGAGTTGACAGCCGGCTTCATTGCCGGTTGGAAGAGCTTAAACCGGCCGGTGACCACTCCATTGTAATCGGCCGGGTTATCCATTCCGAATTTCTCCGCGAAGGCCCGGCCATGCTGTACATGGGTGGAGAGTACCGGTCCCTTTCGCAGTAGAGTGCGCCGAATTTCCACACTCGGATCGATTGGGGACTGAATAAGCAACGGTCCGGTCCCGCAGCAACTCTGATCAAACGGATCGACCGACCCATACGACCATTCCGATCAATTCCGGAGATTCATCTTTGGGTCGAATTTCGATTGGTGGATAGTTCGGATTGTCACTCAGCAGCTGCAGCCGGCCATCCGGTAGTTCCTGTATTCTCTTGCAGAAGAGGCTCTGCTTCAATCGTATCAGAAAGATGCGCCCCGAGACCGGAGTTCGTCTGGAGCGGTTGACCAATAGAAAGTCTCTGTAGCGCAGCGTTGGGTCCATGCCGTCGCCGGGGGCTCGAAACAGGAAAAGTTGGTCGGGGTCACTGTTGAGCTCTTCCCGGACATACGACTCCGGAAGTGTAATGGCGACGGACGAAGCATCCGGCTCTTGGGTGGATGCGGACGTCTTGTCATCTGCGAACGTTTCAATTTGTCCGGGCTCCAGATAAGGTATGGACGAGGTAGCAGAGGGGGGATGAACGGGGTGTCGATCGGTTATACCCTTGCCTCCGGTTTCCGGAAGGAGAGTGCCCTCACCGGTCAAAAGCCAGTGGAGATTCAGATCCTCTGCTCGTTCGAAGATTCGATCATACTTCATGGTCTGTTTGGCTCGCCAGGTTGCAACCGTCGAAGGGTTGACTTCCAGAAATCGGGCCAACTCGGCGTCACTGCCCAACGCATAGACGTCACGAAGTCGATCGAGGATCTTGTTCGGATCCACGAATTTGCGGGTTGACTTCATCGTAAATTCGAATTAAAATGATCCGAGAAGATGCACTCGAATTCGTGTGGTGGATGTTTCATCGAAAGCGGAAACAGCTGGCATGGAATCATATAATCCATTCCAGTACAGCATGTTGATGAACTCACCAGGCGTAACGAGAGAAGGGTGGATATTCCGGCATTGACCGGCATCCGAATATTCGAAATTCCGAATGACTGGAGTTCCGTTTGCAACCACAATAACGGGCAAACGGTGGACGTACTTCAGCCAGGATTGTACATGACCCCTCTCCGGTGAAAGCCGGGGAGATACCGCCATGAAGGTCATCGGCACTACTGTGTGGACGCACAAGTGTCGGTGGCCTTCATCTGTTTCTGAATGTACTACACAATTCCAATTATCCGAAGTTCGAATCTCGGTCACGATCCTTGTGATCGTTAACGCCGGACGGGTGGGACGAGCGGAACGGTTTCCACTTC
The DNA here is from genome assembly GCA_051746765.1 of Bacteroidota bacterium. GTDB lineage: Bacteria > Bacteroidota > Rhodothermia > Balneolales > Balneolaceae > JBBEBE01. The sequence continues at coordinate 7,599 of JBNJFK010000049.1, read as the reverse complement.
TCTTTTGGATCGGGTTTCGTAAGTAGCGAAACGATGACCAGGACCAGGATCGAGGCAGAAGCAGCCGGCAGGACAATCAGACTCGAGTCAATCCAGGGCTCCTCCCGCATCGAGTTTACCAGTGTGATCCAGAGAGTAACCCCCATACCCGTCGCGATGGATGCAACCCCGCCGGCCGTGGTGACGCGTCGCCACAGAAAGGCCGCCAACAATGCGGGGGTCAGTCCGGCTCCGATCATGGTGTATGCTGTGAACGCCATGTCGAGGATCGAACGAAATCGTGTCAACAGAAGCCAGGCCAACAGACCGAGAAGAGCGATCGAAATACGTTGAATTCGAATCATCTCCCGATCGCTCGCGCCCGGTCGCCAAAAACGCTGGTAGATATCGCGTGCAACATTGGTCGACGGAGCCAACAGAAAACTGTTGCCGGTCGATGTGATGATTGCAACAGCCGCACAGATCAATAGCAGGCCGACCAGAAGTGGCAGACCCAGTTCGGCGCTGTAGCGGGCCGCATGGAGCAGGACCCGTTCACTCTCTCCGACGGTCAAGTGAAGGGGATCTCCGATCGGCAGAGCGTGAAAATGGTGAAACGCCAAAATGGCCAGCGAAGCGAGAGCCGTTTCAATGACAATGGTACCGACAACCCAGCCGATGACGGAACGTCTGGCGGTCGATTCATCCCTGGCAGCGAAGAACTTCTGGTACATGTTGGACTCTCCGAGCAGAAGCAGGAACGTGGGGAGGAAGATTCCCAGTGCCCACAGTGGCGAGTGACCCGATAGTGCCGTCAGATGCCCTTTCGGAATGGCCGTCGTGACAAATTCGCTTCCCCCGAGCTCGATATAGACCCAGGGTACGGCAATGAGTACGGCAAGTGTGATGACGGCACCGTTGACCAGATCGGCCGAGATGATGGAGAGCATACCGGCAAGCAGGGTAAAGAGTGTAATGAAGAGGGCGGTGAGCAAAACTCCCTGCCACTCCGGCATTCCCGTTACCAGTTCGAGGATGAATCCTCCGCCCCGAAACTGATAACCGACGATGGTTGTGTAGGCAATGATGATTACCAGGGTTCCGAGGAGTCGTGCCCACTGATTGTAACGCAACTCCAGGATATCAGGAACCGTGAATTGAGCAATACGACGAACACGTCCGGCCAGAAAGTAGATCACGAAAATACCGGCCCAGGCACCGGCAGACATCCAGAGTTCGGCCAGCCCCACACGAGCCGCCAGCCCGGCTCCGGCCAGCAGGCTGCCTGAACCAATCCAGGTACAAAGAAGTGTTCCCACAAGTTTCCAGGCAGGAACCGAGCGTCCGGCTACCATAAATTCGTCCTGACGCTGAATGGTTCGGCTTCGGTGAATCGAATAGCCGAGCATGGCGCCCAGGTAGATCAGTACGGTCCAGAGATAGATCATGGGATGGATAGTTGATCGAGCGGAACAGCGTGGACTTTCTCCTGCCGAACCTGCATTTTGCCACACAAGCTCGTAAAGTGAGAGCATTCAAAAAAGTTCAGTGGTAATTTCACCTCTGAATCGATTTCCCCGTTCACGGAATTGTTGAAAATGAAACATGTTGCCTTATTGGGGCTCACATTGTTACTCCTCGGCTCCTCCTGCCAGTCGGAGAGGAGCGAACAAAATGATGCAGCGAATACAGTTCATGATCCGTCGGTTGTTCCGACCTTTCGGGTTGAACCGCTCTGGCCCGACCCTCTGCCGGAAAACTGGATGATGGGCCAGGTGGCCGGTGTGGCTGTGGATCGGGAAGACCGGATCTGGATTGCACACCGTCCCAGCAGCTTGACGCTGCACGAAGCAGCGGCGACAACGGACCCGCCCACGTCGCTCTGCTGCCAGCCAGCCCCCTCGGTCATGGCATTCAGTCCGGAGGGTGAACTGCTTCACGCCTGGAGTACACCCCAAAATTTTGAATTTGCAGACGATCTCGGGTTCAAGGGAGGCAGCTTTCCCCACGGGATCCATGTGGATCACAACGGGTATGTTTGGGTCGGTGGGGGGATTCATCAACATCAGGTCCTGAAATTCACAGAGGAGGGGGAGCATCTGCTTACAATCGGGGATCCCGCAGTGAGAGGCGATTCGAACAGTGAGGAGCATCTGGGCGGCCCGGCGAGCATGCTGGTGGACCCGGAAACCAATGAGCTCTACGTAGCGGACGGATACCGGAACCGGCGAGTCATTGTTTTCGATGCGGAAACCGGAGCGTATCGTCGTCACTGGGGAGCGTACGGAGAGCGCCCGCACGACGAATCCCTCGGGTATGACTTCATCGGACCGGACCGGGACGATCCGGAGCGTCAATTCCGCGGCGCTGTACACGGACTGGCTCTTGCGAAAGACGGACGTCTCTATGTAACCGATCGGGAGAACAGCCGAATTCAAATTTTTGAGCGGGACGGAACGTTCGTGGACGAACTCTTCGTCCATCCGGAGACACGAGCCAGTGGGTCTACATGGGATATGGAACCCGGTTCTCCCGGATATGAGCAGGCACTGGCCGATCTTGTTCCCGGATCTACCTGGGATGTCGCTCTGTCGGAAGATGAAGAGCAGAGGTGGCTCTACGTTGCCGACGGAACCAACAACCGGATCTGGATTGTGAACCGGGAGACGTTGCAGGTCGAAGGTCATTTCGGTCGGGGTGGCAAGCAGGCGGGGCAGTTTGGCTGGCTCCACAACCTGGCGGTCGATTCCAACGGCAATCTCTACACTGGAGAGGTCGCTCAAGAGAAGCGGGCCCAAAAATTTGTCAAACAGTAGCTGAACGATCGAGTCGGGCCATCCCGATGGACATCGTACCCTCATGAAAACCATCACCAGTGAAGAACCAACGATGAAAAACGAAATAAAACGAACCGTACAACGAGCGATCTGGGTCACCCTGATTCTGTTAATCGCAGGCCTGCAACCCCTCTCGGCTCAGCAGCTCGATCTGTTGCTGAAAGGAGGGCACGTCCTCGACCCCAAAAATGGAGTGGATGAGGTGATGGATGTGGGGATCACGGATGGCGTCATTGCCGAAATTTCCACCTCTATCTCCGAGAATCGCGCCGAGCGTGTGGTCGATGTAACGGGCCTCTACGTAACGCCCGGACTTATCGACATTCACAGTCATCACTACCACGGTACGGTTCCGGATCGATATTTGAGTAACAGCTTTATCTCCCTGCCTCCCGACGGGTTCACCTTTCGGGTCGGTTTGACCACTGTGGTGGATGTTGGCGGAGCCGGTTGGCGAAATTTCCGTCACTTCAAGGAGCAGGTGATCGACCGCGCTCAAACCCGGGTGCTCTCCTTTCTGAATATCGTGGGAGACGGGATGAGTGGTGTGATTCCCTATGAGCAGAATATGAACGACATGGACCCCAAGATGACCGGGCTGGTTGCTGCACAGTATCCGGAAATCGTCGGCATCAAGTTGGCCCACTATCACGGACACGACTGGGAGCCGTACCGACGTGCGAAAGAAGCGGCCGAGCTTGGCGGAGTTCCCCTGATGGTCGATTTTGGAGGGGCTGAACCCCCGCTTCCTCTGGAAACCCTCTTTTTCGACATTTTCGAACCGGGCGATATTTTGACTCACGCCTATCGGGGAACCAATCGGACTCGTCAACCGGTCGTGGACGAGAACGGAGATCTGCGTCCCCGCGTATTGGAAGCCCAGCAGGAGCGCGGCATCATTCTGGATGTCGGTCACGGGGGTGGAAGCTTCATCTTTGACAATGCGATACCGGCCACACAACAAGGGCTCTGGCCGTCGACCATCAGTACGGATCTTCATACCGGAAGCATGAATGCCGGCATGAAGAGTATGCTCAACCTGATGTCCAAATTTATGAGTATGGGCATGCCGCTCGAGGATGTGATCCACGCCTCGACCTGGAAGCCGGCGCAGGTGATTCAGCGGGAAGATCTCGGGCATCTGAGTGAAGGCGCGATTGCCGATGTGGCCGTCTTTCGCCTCCATGAAGGGGAGTTCGGGTATGTAGATGCTGCAGGAAAGCAGATCTCCGGAGACTGGAAGCTCGAAGCGGAGCTAACCCTGAAAGACGGTCGTGTGATGTGGGATCTGAACGGGCGTGCAGCAACCCCCTGGGAGGAGTAATTACTCCCTGTTGATACTTGGAGCGACATGCAACGACGTGTCGCTCCGGTTCAACCTGCGTATCAGCGTGCAGATTCCGGCAGTGAGAACGCCACCCAGGTGTCTCCGGACGGGGTTCCCATCTTGCCTCCCCCTGCTGCGATGACCACGTACTGGACTCCGTCTACTTCATAGACGGCAGGAGTCGCATATCCAC
>JBNJFK010000049.1:0-3253 GCA_051746765.1 Bacteroidota bacterium | reverse complement strand
CAGAGAATCTCTCCGTTCTGCCGATCAAATGCGCGGAATCGCTCGTCCTGGGATGCAGCGATGAATAGAAGTCCGCCGGCCGTGACCACAGGTCCACCATAGTTCTCGGTTCCGGTCACCGGAATACCCCGGTCGGTAAGCTCGTCAAACTCACCGAGAGGAACACGCCAGAGATGTTCTCCACTGTTCAGGTCGATGGCGGTGAGCGTTCCCCAGGGAGGCATGATGGCCGGATAGCCGTTTTCATCCACAAACCGGTTGTACCCCGTGTGGGTGAACGGAACCGACGGACGAGTGGGTGCATCATCAATCTCTTCATTCGATTCGCCGGACTCTCTCTCGAGCAACCAGTTTACAAGTTGTCCCCGTTCCCCTTCGGAGAGGTGACTGAACGGAGGCATCACCCCCCGCCCCTCCTGCAGGATTTCGTGAACCTCGGCCCCGCTCATCCGTTCGGAGAGGTTATTCAATGGCGGAAAGTTGGAATTCCCGGCCGGTTCCAGGTTGAGGCCGTGGCAGGTAGCGCAGTTGGTTGCGTAGATCTGTCTCCCCGGATCGAGGGGGCCCTCGTCCTCCGTCTCGGTCGGAACCATGGTCAGTATCCACGGCATTTCGTTGGCATTTACATAGAGAATTCCTGCTTCGGGATCGACCGCGGCTCCGCCCCATTCGGCTCCCCCGTCAAATCCGGGAAAGATGAGAGTTCCCTCTCGACTGGGGGGATCCCACGGATGGTCGGATCGGATCTGCCGGAACTGCTCCAGGAGATCGGGATGGGTCTCCGGATCCAAATTGTTGATCATCGCCTCCGTGAACTGCTGCCGGGAGAAAGGCTCCGGCATCAGAGGTACGGGTTGTGATTCCGGGGTCCACTCCCCGGGAAGGTCGCTCTCTGGAACAGCCATCTCCTCCATCGGGAAGAGCGGGGTTCCGTCTCGTCGGTCAAACATGAAGACGTGGCCCGATTTGGTCACCTGGGCAACAGCCGGGATCTCCCGCCCGTTTCGGTTCACGGTGACCAGATTGGGGGGTGCCGGAAGATCGCGGTCCCAGATGTCGTGACGGACAAACTGGTAGTGCCAGATTCGTTCCCCGGTAGCGGCATCCAACGCCAACAGAGAGCTGCTGTAGAGATTGTCTCCATGTCGCTCTCCACCCCAAAAGTCGTGCCCGGGCGAGGCGGTCGGGATATAGACGATGCCGCGTTCGGCATCCAGACTCATCCCGGACCAGGAGTTGGCGTTGCCCATATGCGTCCATGCCTCCTCCGGCCAGGTTTCGTACCCCTCTTCTCCCGGTTGTGGAATGGTTCGAAACGTCCAGACGAGCTCTCCCGATCGAACATCAAAGGCGCGGATGTGTCCCGGAGCCCGGTTGTAGACGGTGGAGCCCTGAATGAGCAGATTCTTGTAGATCACTCCCGGCGTGCTGGCCGTCACGCTCAGATCCAGTCCGTCCCGATCCAGACCGACCGCGTAGTTGATGGATCCCTTTTCACCAAAGTCGGAGATGGGTTCTCCCGTTCCGGGGTCGAGTGCATGGAGTCGCCCGCCGGCCACATAGAAGAGCCGTTGATCCTCTCCGCTTTCCGACTCCCACTGAAGAAGGCCTCGTTGACGTCCCCGTGGTTCCGGCTCCTCTCCATCGAATGGATCGAACGTCCAGATCTCCTCACCGGTGGACGCATTCAGCGCCACCGCTTTCAGCTGTGGAGTGAGTCCGTAGAGAACCCCGTCAATGATAAGCGGATTGGTCTGTAGTTCGGTTCGTCCTTCGATTGCGTCCCCGGAGCTCCAGCTCCAGGCGAGTTCCAATTGTCCCACATTCTCCCGGTCAATCTGTGTCAGAGAGGAGTACTGTGTGGAGTGAATGTCGCCCAGATAACGGCTCCAGTCCCGATGCGCTTGATCGGGCAGGCGGTTGTCAGGCGAACCTTCTCCGTCCGGTGAGCTGCAGGAGGAGAACAGCAGTAAGGCAGCAAGAGGGAACAGAAAAAAGCGAAGGTATGGAGAGGACGGGGTCAGAGTGGTCGGTCGTTTCATGCGACGAATATGGGTTGTCGTGGCGGTGTTCATCGGATACACAGTGCGTCGTTGAAGACACGTGTTCCGAGAGGCAGTGCGGTTTTCAAAACGGGTCGGTTCGGCGTAACTTACCAAGAACCGACCAAAGGAGTCCAATTCGATGAGTCAGAACCGCTCGAAAATTGATGAAAAACCGGCCATTGCGGCCATTGCCACCCCGGTGGGCGAAGGGGGGATTGCGGTCATTCGTGTCTCCGGATCGCGTGCCATCGAGCGTGTCGCCGGTTGCTTTCGGGGACCCGATTTGACGGTGCAAGGCTCGCATACCGTCCACTTCGGAAAGATTGTGGCGACCGGTGGCGAGGTGGTCGATGAAGTGCTGGTAACTCTTTTTCACAACCCTCGCTCCTACACGGGAGAGGAGACCGTCGAGATCTCTTGTCACGGCGGAGTGCTCGTGACCCAGGCGGTTCTGGAGACGATTCTCTCTACAGGCGTCCGGGCGGCTGCTCCCGGCGAGTTCACCCAGCGGGCTTTTCTGAATGGAAAGCTGGAGCTCTCGCAAGCCGAAGCGGTGGCCGATCTGATTCACGCCCGGAGCCGAAAGGCGGTTGATGCCGCCCATCAGCAGCTGGAAGGAAAACTGGGGGATCACATCCGTCGGTTCCGTCAGCAGATCATCGATGCGACGGCGATGATCGAGCTGGAGCTCGACTTTGTAGAGGAGGATGTCGAATTCGCAGACAAGGAGCATCTCCAGCTCCTGCTTGAGGAGCTGGATCGGGAGATCACGCTACTTCTGGAGACCTATGAGACGGGCCGGTTGGTCAAGGACGGTGTACGAACGGTCTTTGTCGGTCGCCCCAATGCCGGAAAATCGACCCTTCTGAACGCCTTGGTCGGTAGCGACCGGGCGATCGTGACCGAGGTTGCAGGTACGACCCGGGATACGATTGATGCCGACTGGAGTTACGACGGACTTCTCTTCAAGCTTGTGGATACGGCCGGCCTTCGGGAGACCGAGGACCGAATTGAAGCCGAGGGGGTCGAGCGCTCCCGACAGGCGATTCGGATAGCGGATCTGGTCGTCTATTTGAAAGATTTGAGCCATATCTAATATGAATGAAAAAGTTGCCATTTTTTTATTTACTCCTATTTTTTACTTTATTATTTTTTTTAGTATTAACAACGATTAATAGCAAAGGAATTATTTCACGCGCTACATTTCT